>NZ_DATILJ010000214.1:0-28362 GCF_035476535.1 Aquabacterium sp. | reverse complement strand
CATGGAAGTCGACGGCGGGCGCTGCATCTGACCGTGCGACCTGATGCCTGTGCATGAGCTCCGCCCGGCCGCCCGAAGGGGCTCATTCCCGCTTGGCGGGACTGGCCGCAGGCCGTAGGGTGCACCAGTGAGCTCCGACCGACCACCGTCCGACGCTGACGCGACACGCGTGCGGCCGCCCGTGCCGGACGCTGACGCTGACGCTGACGCCACGCGCGTGCGGCCCCCGGTCCCCGACCCGGACGCCACCTGGGTGCGCACCACGCCCGCGCGCAAACCAGCGCCGGCGGACGACACCACCATCGCGCGCACCGTCCCGCTGACCGGCACCCACACCACCGTGCTGCGCCGCGGCGAAGCGCCGGCCACGCCGCTGCCCGAGGCGCTGGCGCGCAAGGCGCCGCTGGCGCTGCAGCCGGGCTTCCGCCTGCACGAGTACCGCATCGAAAGCGTGCTCGGCCAGGGCGGTTTCGGCATCACCTACCTGGCCACCGATGTGAACCTGCGCGCGCCGGTGGCGATCAAGGAATACCTGCCCGAGGAGATCGCCTTCCGCGCCGGCGACCGCAGCGTCTCGCCGAATGCCGTGCGGCACCGCGAGCGCTACCAATTCGGGCTGGAGGCCTTTCTGGTCGAAGCGCGCACGCTGGCCACCTTCCGCCACCCGAACATCGTGCGCGTGGCCCGTTTCTTCGAGGCGCACCACACCGCCTACATGGTGCTGGAGTACGAACGCGGCAGCCCCTTGCGCGGCTGGTGGCCCGAGCACCAGGCGATCGGCGAGCGCGGCCTGGTGGCGCGGCTGCAGCCGCTGCTCGATGGGCTGGCGGTGGTGCATGCGGCAGGTTTCCTGCACCGCGACATCAAGCCCGACAACATCCAGGTGCGCCAAGACGACGGCCGCTTCGTGCTGCTGGATTTCGGCTCGGCCGGGCAGACCGTGGCGCTGGCCGAGGCCGAGGCGGTGATCGTCACGCCCGGCTTCGCGCCGATCGAGCAGTACGGCATCGGCGAACAAGGCGCGTGGACCGACATCTATGCGCTGGGCGCCACGCTGTACTGGGCGGTGAGCGGCCACAAGCCGCCCGATGCCGAAGCGCGCGCCACCGGCGCGGCGATGAAGAGCGCCGTCGACATCGGCCGCGGGCGCTACGGCGAGAACTTCCTGCGCGCCGTCGACTGGGCGCTGCAGCCCGACGCCGCGCAGCGCCCGCGCGACATCGCCGCCTGGCGCCAGGCCCTGCTCGCCGACCACCTGACGACGCTGGGCCTGAAGGAAGCGCTGCGCGGCGGCGATGCCATGACCGAGCCCGCCGGCAGCACCGGGGCCGGCGCAGCGCTGCGCCGCGGCGGCACGGCACTGCGCACGGTGTTCACGCCCTCGGCCTGGCCGCTGGCCGTGAAGATGACGCTGGCGATGGTGGTCACCGCCTTGCTGCCGATGCTGGTGACAGCGGCCTACAACCTCAGCCAGAGCCAGCAGGCCCTCACCGCCAGCCAGCTCAACCAGGCGGAACTGCTGGCCCACAACACGGCAGGCCGGCTGGCGCAGCTGATCAACGACAGCCAGAACCTGGCTCGCGTGCTCGGCACGGACATCGACTTTGCGCGCTATCTCGCGCAGCCCGATCCCGCCGCCCGGCCCGCGCTGCGCGACAAGCTGGTCGCCGTGACCAAAGCCAACCGCGACATCCACCTGGTGATGGTGATGGACACCGCCGGCACCACGCTGGTGTCCAGCGACGCCAACCTGATCGACCGCAACTTCCGCTTCCGCCAGTATTTCCAGGAGGCGATGGCCGGCCGGACCTTCGTCACCAGCCTGGTCGTGGGCGCGGTGGCCGGCGCCACCGGCGTGTTCTTCTCGATGCCGGTGTTCGACGCGCAGCAGACCGTCATCGGCGCGGTGGTGCTGCGCATCCATGGTTCGTCGTTCGCGGCCATCCTCGACGAGGTGCGGCACGATTCGATCCTGACCCCCTTCCTGATCGACGGCGACGGCGTGCTGGTCCACCACCCGCGCGAAGACCTGCTGTACCGCAGCCTGATGCCGCTGCCGGCGCCGACGCTGGAAGCCATCCGTGCCGACCAGCGTTTCCGTCGCGACACCATCGTCAGCCTGAACCAGCCCCGGCTGGCCGCGGCCATGGTCGGCGCGACGAAGGCCGGCCATGTGGCCTACCGCTCCAACCTTAGCGGTGTCGACGAGATCGCCGGCTTCGCGCCGGTGCCCGGCCACCACTGGGTGGTCGGCGTCAGCGAGCCGCGCTCGGCCTTCGAGGCGCCGCTGATGCTGCTGTACAACCACTTGCTGTGGAGCGTCGGTCTGATCGGCCTGCTGTTCACCGGTCTGGCGCTGCGCTTCGCGCGCAGCATCGTGCGGCCGATCCAGGCCCTCACCGGCGCCGCGCATGCCCTGAAGGCCGGCGACTTCGACCGTGCGGCCATCACCGTGCACAGCCGCGACGAGGTCGGCCAACTGGCGCGCACCTTCAACGTGATGGTCGATGTGCTGCGCCAGCGCGAGCGTGAACGTGAAGCCGCCCCGCCGCCCGGCGATGCGCATCGATGAGCGGCATGCCGCCCGCAGCGCCCGGCTGGCAGGCCTGGTTGCAGACGGCCGAGCGCCTGGACCGGCGCTTTGCCGGGCTCTGCGCGGCGGCGGGTTTTCGCTACCAGCAGCCGCTGGCCTTGCAGCACGAGGTGCCGCTGCGCCTGCGCCGGCCCTACGAGGTGCCGGTGGCCTACACCGATTGGGGCCCGCGCGGCGCGCCACTGCTGGTGTGCTGCGGCGGCGTGGCCAACACTGCGATGCGCTTTGCATTCCTCGCCGCCGACCTGGCCCGCGAAGGCCACCGCGTCATCTGCATGGACTGGCTGGGCCGTGGCCGCTCCGGCTGGCTGGCCGACGGCAGCGAGTACCAATTGGCCACCTACGTCGAACAACTGCGGCAGCTGATCGAGCACCTGGGCGGCGGGCCGGTCGCGCTGCTGGGCTCGTCGATGGGCGGCAGCGCCGCGCTGGCCCTGGCGGCGCGGCAGCCGTCATCGGTGTCGCGCCTGCTGCTCAATGATGTCGGCCCGCACATTCCGCAGGCCCGGCGCGCACGGCGCGCGCAGGCGCTGGCCCGGCACTATGTGTTCCGCTCGCCGCAGGACCTGATGCGCCGCGCCGGCGCCGCGCAGAAGCACGACGGGCCGGTGGGCGACGAAGTGCGCCAGTTCATCGCCTACCACCAGACGCGCTGGTCCGACGAGGATGCCGGCCGCGTCTACCGCGTCGACCCGCGTGCGCTGCTGGCCTACCAGCGCGACGCGGCGTGCAGCGTCGACCAGTGGGATGCCTGGGCGGCGCTTCAATGCCCCGTGCTGCTGGTGCACGGCCTGGAATCGGATGCCTTGTCGCCGGCGACGATAACGCGCATGCAGCGCGGCCATGCGCTGACGCTGGCCCATGTGCCGGACACCGGCCACACGCCGGTGCTGAGCGACCGCCACCAGACCGCGATGATCGGCGACTGGCTGCGCGGCGACGGCGCCGGGCCGGCCGAGTTTTCGGTGCCGCATGCGCCGATGCGCCGGCCCTGGCAGGGCGGTTGAGCGTCGATCAGGTCAGGGCACTCAACAGCTCGTCTTCCAGCCACTGCGTCAGCGCGGTGGCGGCGATCGTCACCGCCTGATCGGCATCGCCGCTCGACGCCGCCGCGTGTTCGCACAGCGCCGCAAAGTTCTCGCCGCGCTGCATCGCTTGCAGCAGCACGGCCTCGTGCGGGTCGAGCGAGCGCCACCGTGTTTCCAGCCCGCGCCGCCAAACCAGCAGCTGGTGCGCTTCGGCCCGCGGTTCGGGCAGGTCGGGCTCGTCGCCACTGTCCGCATCGTGCTCGCGCAGCGCGCGCCAGGCGGCCTCGATGGCCCAGTCCAGCGGCAGCAGTTGCACGCTGGGATGCGGCGTGAAACGCAGCGCCGCGAACTGCTCGGGCGCGAGCGCGGCCAGCGCGTCGCGGACTATCACCGGCGCGTCAGCGGCGTCGAAGGCGCTGCGCAGCGCCCAGTCCATGCGCGCCAGGTCGACGAAGGCCGGGTGCGGCACCAGGCCCGAGTCCTGCTCGACCTGCGCGACCATGAACTCGGCCAGGCGGTGGCCGAACCAGCGGATCGACGGCACGGTGGACGGCCAGGCCCGGCGATAGGCCGTGGCCAGCGCATCGAAGGCCTCGTCGCCCATCGCCCGGGCCAGGATCTCGAAGTTGTCGCGCAGCGCTTCATTGAGCCGCGCGCCGTAGGCATGGCGGTAGGCGCTGATCAGCGGCGGCCCGCCGTCGGGGCTGCCGGCCAGCAACTGATCGACCGGCGCGCCATGGGTCACCGCGGCGGCAAAGGCCAGCTGCTGTTGACGCAGCAGGTCGCTCATGCCAAGGCCGCCGTCGTTTCGGCCGCGACCTCGGCGGCGACATCTGCGGCGATGTGCCGCGCGATGTCCAGTTCGGCCAGTAGCTCGTCGAGCGCCGGGATCCGGTCGTCGCGCTCGATCATCGTCGGGCGAAAGCCGATGCGCTGCAGCGTGTAGCGGTACAGATCCCACACCTCTGGGCACACCGGTGCGTCATGGGTGTCGATCAGGAAACCATCCTGCACCGAGTGGCCGGCCAGGTGGATCTGCACCACGCGCTCGGGCGGCATCGCATCGATGTAGGCCCGGGCATCGAAGCCGTGGTTGACGCTGCTGACGTAGACGTTGTTGACGTCCAGCAGCAGCAGGCTGTCGGTGCGGCGCAGCAACTCGGCGACGAACTGGAATTCGTTCATCTCGTCGGCCGCGAAGCGCACATAGCTCGACAGGTTCTCGATCGCCAGCCGCCGGCCCAGCGTGTCTTGTACTTGCTGCAGCCGGCTGGCCACATGGCGCAGCGCGGCCCCGGTCATCGGCAGCGGCAGCAGGTCATGCAGGTTCTGGCCGTTCACGCCGGTCCAGCACAGGTGGTCCGACAGCCAGGCCGGCTGCACCCGCGCGGCCAGGGCTTTCAATTCGCGCAGGTAGTCGGTGTTCAGTGCATCGGTGCCGCCCAGGGACATCGACACGCCGTGCATCACCACGGAAAAGTCGGCGCGGATGCGGTCCAGGTGGTGCAGCGGCTTGCCGCCCGGCACCATGTAGTTCTCGCTGATGATCTCCAGCCAGTCCACCGCCGGTTTCGCGGCGATGAAATCGGCGTAGTGCTCGGTGCGCAGGCCGAGGCCGAAACCGCTGATCTGCGAATCACTCATGCAGCGTCCCAGGCAGGGTCAAGGTCGCAAAAGGCACCCGGGCACCGACCGGCGGCACTCGGGCGCGACAAGGCACGGGGTTCGCAGAATTACTTGACGACCTTGCCGCCCGCGTCGGTGCATTCCTTGGCCGACTTGGCATTGACCCAGCCTTGGCCCTTGCAGCTGTTCTGGCCCTTGCAGGAGCTGCTGGCGGTCTTGCATTCGCTGCTGCCCTTGCAGCTGTTGGTGCCCGAACACTTCACGCCCGCATCGGCGGCTTGCACGGTACTGGTGGCCAGCAGGCCGGTGGAGAAGAGCGCGGCGGCAGCGGTGGCGATGGCCACACCCGACTTGATGTTCATGAGATTTCCTTTCGATGCAGTGAACGTGAGGTGCGCCCCGGCCCGGTTCGGCCGGGGCCATCAGGACGCAAGCGTCTGTCGCCACCTGCTTCGTTTTCCTTACAGGCTTGTCGAAGCGGATCGGCGACCGGTCTGAGATACGCGGGGTCTCGCCGATCGGATGCAGCGCCCGCCGGCCCACGTTCAACGCATCGCGCTCAGCCCGCCAGCACGGTGGCAAAGGCCTCTGCCGTGCGCTCGACATTGCCGCTGTTCAATCCGGCCACGCAGATGCGGCCAGAGCGGATCAGGTACACCGCATGTTCTTCGCGCAGCCGGTCGACCTGGGCCGCGCTCAATCCGGTGTAGCTGAACATGCCGCGCTGGCTCAGGAAGTAGCCGAAGTCGCGGCCCGGCACCCGGGCCACCAGGCGCTCGTGCAGTGCGCGGCGCATGCGGGCGATGCGCTCGCGCATCGCGCCGAGTTCGGCTTCCCACATTGGGCGCAGTTCATCGTCGCCCAGCACGAAGGCGACGATCTGCGCACTGTGCATCGCCGGGCTCGAATAGATGCGGCGCACGGTGTAGCGCAGCTGACCCATCACCAGCGCGGCTTCGGCGGCCGTGGCGCAGACGGCGCTCAAAGCGCCGCAGCGTTCGCCGTACACGCTCATGCTCTTGGAGAACGAGTTGGCGACGAAGTAGGTCAGGCCGGCGTCGGCCAGCGCGCGCACCGCATAGGCGTCTTCGACGATGCCGTCGCCGAAACCCTGGTAGGCCAGGTCCAGGTAGGGCAGCAGTTCACGCTCGCGCAGCACCGGGATCAGTGCATCCCATTGCGCAGCCGTCAGGTCGACACCGGTGGGGTTGTGGCAGCAGGCATGCAGCAGCACGATGCTGCGCTGCGGCAAGCCACGCAAGGTCTCCAGCATCGCATCGAAGCGCACGCCGCCGGTGCTGCTGTCGTAGTACGGATAGGTGTTCACCGTGAAGCCCGAGCCTTCGAACATCGAGCGGTGGTTGTCCCAGGTCGGGTCGCTGACCCAGACGCTGCTGGCGGGCAGCCAGGTCTTCAGGAAATCGGCGCCGACCTTCAGCCCGCCCGAGGAGCCCACGCTCTGGATCGTCGCCACGCGGCCGGCGGCGATGGCCGGGTGCTCGGCGCCGAGCAGCAGCTTCTGCACCTCGCGGCGCATGTCGGCGGCGCCTTCCATCGGCAGGTAGGGCTTGGCGCCGCCGGCGGCCAGGATCATCGCCTCGGCGCCGCGCACGCTGTCCAGCACCGGCAGGCGGCCCTGCTCGTCGAAATAGATGCCGATCGACAGGTTCACCTTCTGCGGCCGCGGGTCGGCGTTGTAGGCATCGACCAGGGCGAAGATCGGGTCGCCCGCATAGGGCTGCACATGCTCGAACATGGTGAAAACTCTCCGGTGGGGGACCGGGGATTATCTGGCGGCGACCGGCCCGGTTTCCGCGGCGGCTTCCCAGCACACCCAGCGCCCGTGGGCATGGCTGCGCGCCAGCAGCGTGGTCTGCGCCTGGCCGGCGTCGCCTGCCAGCGTCAGGTACCACAACGAGGCATTGGCCAGTTCGGCCGCGCTGACCTGGTCGTCGCCGGGCCGTACCGGCGGCGGCGCATCGCCCAGCACCAGGCCAGGCCCTTCGGCGCTGAGCCAGGCCAGGCCGCGGCGCTGCACCAGCGCGCGCATGGCCTCGACATGGCGGGCCAGCGCCGCGGGCTCGAAATAGGCCAGCACCCAGCTGTTGAAGACCACCGGCTGCACGTCGGGCGGCAGGCTGTCCAGCCAGGGCTCGATCGCGGCGAAGCAGTCGTCCGCCTGCTGCACGCGCCAGCCGG
Source organism: Aquabacterium sp. (assembly GCF_035476535.1). GTDB lineage: Bacteria > Pseudomonadota > Gammaproteobacteria > Burkholderiales > Burkholderiaceae_C > Pseudaquabacterium. The sequence continues at coordinate 20,916 of NZ_DATILJ010000214.1, read as the reverse complement.
CGCGGCGCACGAGGGCCGCGGCCTGGTCGAAGCGTGTCGCGCGGGCGCGGTCGTGCGGCCACAGGCAGGCGCGCAACCAGCGCAGCGCCCGCTCGTCGGCCACGTCCACCGGTGCGGGGTCCAGGCCCAGGCGCTGGGCGATCTTTGGCGCCGGCACGGCGGGCGGCGCCGCGCCGGCGACCGGGTGGCAATGGATGAGCGGCGTGCCGGCGCCGGCGGGTGCGCCGAGCGCCACCGCGCCATGCTGGTAGCGGTAGGCATCAACGCCCAGGTTCAGCCCCGCGCTGCTGCCGAAATCCAGCAGCGCCAGCGGCCGGCCGCCGCAGCGCAGGGCCAGTTCGGCCAGCGCCGGCCACAGCACCGCGCAACGGCCGATCTCGTTGGTCTGCGTGGCGCGCTGGGCTACATGCGCTGCCAGCGCGGCCTGCTGCCGGGCGAAGAAGTGATCGAAAGCTTCGGGCAATGCGGCGTCCGGTGCACGCGTGCCGCCCACACTGGGAAAGTAAGCGGCCAGCGCATCGCCCGCGCCATCGAGCACACGCTCGTGGATGGCGGCCAGCAGCAGGTTGGGCCGCTGCTGGTGGCGCGGCGCGGCATCCAGCAGTGCCAGCGCGGCGGGCCGCTGCGCGAGCAGGTGGCACAGCGCCACGTACAGCGGGTCTTCACCACACTCGGTGCTCGCGAAGCGCTCGAACACCTGCTGGCGGCGCGCCAGTGTCTGCGCCGCGTCGCCGGGCGCGGTGGCGTCGGTGACGGGCCCTGCGGCGCTCATCGGCCGGGCGCGCCTGCGCGCCGGCCTGTGCGCAGGCGCGTGGACGGCGGCCCGCCGCGCGGCTTCATGCGGCCAGGGCGGCCTCGATGTCGGCGGCCAGCTTCTCCGGCGCGTCCTGCGGCGCATAGCGCTTGATCACGCGGCCGTTGCGGCCGACCAGAAATTTTGTGAAGTTCCACTTGATGGCCCGGGTGCCCAGCAGCCCCGGTGCTTCCTTGGTCAGCCAGCGGTACAGCGCGTGGGCGCCCAGGCCGGTGACGTCGATCTTGGCCATCATCGGGAAGCTGACGCCGTAGTTCACCTGGCAGAACGATGCGATCTCCTCGTTGCTGCCGGGGTCCTGTCCGCCGAACTCATTGCTCGGAAAGCCCAGCACCACCAGGCCCTGGTCCTTGTAGGTCTGCCACAGCTTTTCCAGACCGGCGAATTGCGGCGTGAAGCCGCAGGCGCTGGCGGTGTTGACGATCAGCATCACCTGGCCTTCGTACTGGGACAGCTTGACACGCTTGCCGTCGATGGACAGGGCGTCGAATTCCCCTATGCTTTGTTCTGACATTGCTGAGACACTCCGTGCACGGCTGGCTGAAGAGCGGCATGTTAATCCCCGGATTGCGGGCGCGCCGCGCTTTGACGATCCGGCCTTCTTCGCCGATCATGGCCGACTCCTTTGCCTGTCACTGACCCCGTCCCACCGATGTCTGTTTCGATTCCTGTCGCGTTGCTGGGCTTCAGCGCCTTCGAACGCAATGCGCTGGCGTCGTACTTCCGACTTGCCGCGCGGCGCAACCCGACCTATGTGCATGTGCTGGATGTCGACGAGGCGCGCTTCGTCGTGGCCGATGCCGACCAGTCCGGCGTGCCCGAGCTGCTGCAGGCGCTGGGCCGCATCACCGATGCGGTGTTCGTCGGCGCGCAGGGCCCGGAAGGCGCGGCCAGCTGGATGATGCGGCCGATCGACCCGGTGCATGTGCTGCGCGAGCTGGATGCGCTGGTGGCCATGCGCGACAACCCCGGCACCGGTCCGCTGCCGCTGCTGGCACCGTCGCCGACCATTTCACGGCCGATCACGCTCGGCAAGGGCACGCCGACACCGCTGCGCCGCGCCGCCGATGAAGCGCAGCGCGCGGCCGACGAAACCCGGCCGCTGCCGACGCTGGAAGAACGCCGCGCCGCCGCCGAGACCTCGCGCCGCCAGCGCGAAGCCGCGCTGCGCCCGGTGCCGCTGCGCCGCGCACTGCTGATCGACGACAGCGAACTGGCGCTGCATTTCCTGGACCGCCAGCTGCAGCGCTACGGCCTGGTCACCGAATGGGCGCAGCACAGCGGCAAGGCGCTGGAGCTGCTGTCGCACAAGCCCTTCGGCTTCGTGTTCTGCGATGTCGACCTGGGGCCGCACAGCGACCTGGACGGCCTGTCGCTGTGCCAGCACATCAAGCACCGCCATGTGCACCCGGGCGGGCGCACGCCGCTGGTGGCCATCGTCTCGGCCTTCCATGAACCAGTGGACCGGGTGCGCAGCACGCTGGCCGGGGCCGACGTGCACCTGGGCAAGCCGCTGGACTTCAATGTGCTCGACCGCTGGCTCAGCCAGCAGGGCCTGACCCGGGGGCCGGAGTTGCCGGTGCCCGTGGTCGAATGAGGCCGCGGCGGCAGCGCAGCGCCAGCAGGGCCGGGCCGGCGGCCATCAGCGCCTGCGTGGCAGGCTCGGGCACGTTGGGCTGCATGACGGCGCCGGCCGGGATCAGGTCGGTGTCGGCTCCGAACTGCATGTAGCTGTACAGGCCCGCGCCGGGCCGTGGGGGCAGCGAACGCAGTGAGCGTGGGGGTTTCATCCTCGGCCGTGCCGCCGCGCCGGCCTCAGTCGATGGCCGCCAGCAGTGCCGCGGTGACGATCAGCGCGCCGCCCACGGCCAGCGCCGGGCTCAGCGTGCCGGCGCCGAGCAGCAGCGCCGAGAACGCGGCGAAGACCACCTCACTGATCATGATCACGGCGGTGGTGTGCGAGCGCAGGCGTGCGGCGCCGTACTGCAGCGCCAGGTTCGAGACGACGAACCAGGCGGCCAGCCCGGCAACGGCCAGCGGCCAGACCCAGCCCTGCGCCGAGGGCGCGGCAATCAGCCCGCTGTGGGTTTGCACTGCCGCCAGCAGCAGCGAGACCAGCACGCCGCCGCTGAACATCGCCAGCGCGCGGCCGGGCTGGCTGCGGTGGGCCTCGCGGCGCAGCATCACGTTGTTCAGCGCGAAGGTGAACCCGCCGATGACCGCCAGCGCATCGGCCAGGCCCACCGGTGCCAGCAGCTCGGCTTCGGCTGGCCACAGCACCACGGCTGCGCCGGCCAGTGCCAGCGCCACCCGCAGCAGCTCGCGCGGGCCGATGCGCTCACCCAGCAGCGGCCGCGCCAGCAGCACGGCCCACAGCGGCATCAGGTAGAACAGCAGCACCACGCGCACCACGTCGCCGATGGTCACAGCCCAGTTGAAGCAGGCGTTGGTCAGGCCCGCGGCCAGCATCAGCACCCACATCGTCGGCGTGCGCAGCAGCTCGCGCAGCGCGGCCGGGCGCGCGACCAGCAGTCCGATCACTGCCACCGTGAAGGTGAATGTCGTGACCCACAGCGCATGCAGGCCGGCCTGCTGGAACTGGCGGAACGGCCACCACGACACGCCCCAGGTGAAGGCGTTGAAGACCAGCGCCAGCGCCGGCAATGCGCGGGGATTCAATGCTTGTCGGTTCTGGCGATGGCCAGCAGCCGCTCGACCTCGTCGCGGTGCAGGATGCAATTGCGCGCATGCCAGCGCCAGATCAGCGCCATCGTGCCGGCCACCAGCAGGCCGAACAGCGCGATCGCGGTGAAGGCCGACAGGCCCAGCTTGGTCATGCCGGTGTAGAACGCCGCCAGGCCCAGGATGCAGGCCTGCTCGTTGAAGTTCTGCACCGCGATCGAGCGGCCGGCGCCCATCAGGTTGTGGCCGCGGTGCTGCAGCAGCGCGTTCATCGGCACCACCAGGTAGCCGCCGGCCAGGCCCAGCAGGATCAGGAAGGGCACGGCGACCCAGATGTCGCGGATCAGGTTCAGGCCGATCAGCAGGATGCCCATCGCCACGCCCAGCGGGATCACCGCGGTGGCGCGGTCCAGCCGCATGCGCATCGAGGCGATCACCGCGCCGGCGGCCACGCCGATCGACACCACGCCGGCCAGCGATGAGGCCTGCGTCGTGCTGTAGCCCAGCGCCGCCGCGGCCCAGGGGAAGACGATGATGCGCATGTTGCCGCCGACGCCCCAGAACATCGTCGTCGTGGCCAGCGAGATCTGGCCCAGCTTGTCGGCCCACAGCCGCGCGTTGCACTGCGAGAAGTCGCTCACCAGCGTCATCGGGCTGTGCGCCAGCGGCTGCAGCGGCGCTTCGGTGCGCGGGATGTAGAGGTTGAACACCGAAGCCAGCACATACAGTCCCAGCAGCGACGCGATGGCGGCTTCGGGCGCGGTGTCGATGCCGGTCTCGATCATCGGCAAGTCCAGCCCCAGCAGGCTCGGCGCGATGTGCGTGCCGACCAGCTGGCCGCCGAGCACGGTGCCGAGGATGATCGAGACGATGGTCAGCCCTTCGATCCAGCCATTGGCCTTGACCAGCTGCGAAGGCGGCAGCAACTCGGTGAGGATGCCGTACTTGGCCGGCGAATAGGCTGCCGCACCCAGCCCCACCACGGCGTAGGACAGCAGCGGGTGGGTGCCGAAGAGCATCATCAGGCAGCCGCCGACCTTGATGCTGTTCGAGATGAACATCACCTTGCCCTTGGGCACCGCATCGGCGAACGCGCCGACAAAAGGCGCCAACAGCACATAGAACAGCGCGAACATCACGGCCAGCGCCGGCACCTGCCAGGCCGGGGCCTGGTTGCTGCGCAGCAACTCGATGGCGGCGACGGTCAGCGCGTTGTCAGCCAACGAGCTGAAGAACTGCGCCGCCATGATGGTGTGGAAGCCTCTTTTCATTGACCGTCAGCTTTCCGCAACCCCAACCCACCGTGTCCGTCGTCGACCGCCCAGCGGCTCGTCCCCTGCAGTCCGTGCCCGCAGCCTGTTCTTGAATCGCCAGCCCGGATGACGCCCTCTGGCGCCCGGTCGGCCGGGGGTTATAGCATGGCCGCCTGCGGGCCCTGCTTTGACAGAATGGCCGGCCGCCTCGTCCCGAGCCCCCACCTCCTCCCCGCCGAAGGCCCACCGTGCCGCGTCCGATCGAAGCCCTGATCCACACCGGCGCCCTGGCGCACAACCTGGCGCAGGCCCGCGCCGCGATGCCCGATGCGCGCGTCTGGGCGGTGGTCAAGGCCAACGCCTACGGCCATGGCATCGAGCGGGTCTACGACGCGCTGCGCAGCGCCGACGGCTTTGCCTTGCTGGACCTGGCCGAGGCCGAACGCATCCGCGCCCTGGGCTGGCGTGGCCCGGTGCTGCTGCTCGAGGGCGTGTTCGAGCCGCGCGACCTGGAGCTGTGCTCGCGGCTGAACCTGTGGCATGCGGTGCACCACGAAGCCCAGATCGATTGGCTGGCCGCACACAAGACCCACCAGCCGCACCGCGTGTTCCTGAAGATGAACAGCGGCATGAACCGGCTGGGCTTCACGCCGGCGGCCTACCGCTCGGCCTGGGCACGGCTGAATGCGCTGCCGCAGATCGACGAGATCTCGCTGATGACGCACTTCTCCGATGCCGACGGGCCGCGCGGCATCGCGCACCAGATCGCGAGCTTCGACGAGGCCACGCGCGACCTGCCCGGCGAGCGCTCGCTGAGCAACAGCGCCGCGACGCTGCGCCACCGCGGCCTGAAGAGCGACTGGGTGCGCGCCGGCATCCTGACCTACGGCAGCGCGCCCGACCACCCGGAGCACGACATCGCGCACTGGGGCCTCCGGCCGGCCATGAGCTTGCGCTCGCGGCTGATCGCCACGCAGCAGCTGCAGCCGGGCGACACCGTGGGCTACGGCAGCCGCTACACGGCCGAGCGCGCGATGCGCATCGGCATCGTCGCCTGCGGTTATGCCGACGGCTACCCGCGCCATTGCGGCAGCGGCACGCCGGTGCTGGTCGAAGGGCAGCGCTGCGCCACGGTCGGCCGGGTGTCGATGGACATGCTGGCGGTGGACTTGTCGCCGCTGCCTTCCGCCCAGGTCGGCAGCGAGGTCACGCTGTGGGGGCAGGGCCCGCACGGCGCGGTGCTGGCGATCGACGAGGTGGCGCAGGCCGCCGGCACCATCGGCTACGAGCTGATGTGCGCGCTGGCATTGCGGGTGCCGACGCACATGACCGACTGAGCGGCTGAACGCGCAGGCGGCGGGGCCACCGCATTTCGCGCCCTGTTGCCGCCGCTTCGCGCGCTCGCGCGCCGGTTCGTCGCTCGGCGCTTCGTCGCCGGCGCTGGCATTCCTACAGTGAGTTCACACCACTGCCAGGGACTCCCCATGAAACACCTCGTCATCCGCTCGATGCTGGCCAAGGGCCTGCTGTTCGCCGCCGTCAGCGTGCAGGCGCAAACCTGTGTGCCGGTGGAAGTGCACAACGTGCGCGCCAGTGAAGGGCGCTTGATGCTGGCGGCCTACGACTCTGCCGCCGACTACAGCAGCAAGAGCGCGGCGAGCGCGCTGCAGCTGCGCGCCGACGCCGAACTGCTGAGTTTCCAGGTCTGCGGCCTGCGTGGCCCGCTGGTCGCGCTCAGCGTCTTCCAGGACCTCAACACCAACGGCAAGCTCGATGCCAACGCCTTCGGCATGCCGACCGAGCCCTGGGGTGCCTCGGGCAAACCGTCGAACTTCGCCGCGCCGACCTGGGACACCACGCAGGTGACGCTGGACGGCAAGCCGCTGGTCATCAAACTCTCCAAATAGGCGAGGTGCAGCATGCAACAACGCCGCGAATTCCTGCGCGCTTTTGGCGCCCTGAGTGCCGCTGTCGCCGCACCGTCGTTCGCCGGCTCATCGGCGGGCGAAGCCTTCGACGCAGCCGTTGCCGACAAACCCTGGCTGCGCGCCTTCAAGGGCGTCAGCGACGCCACGCAGGATCTGCGTTGTGAGGCCCTCACGCTGACCGGCGACTGGCCCGCTGCGCTGCGCGGCCGCTTCTACCGCAACGGCCCGGCGCTGTTCGAGCGCGGCGGCCAGCGCTACCACCACTGGTTCGACGGTGACGGCATGGTCCAGCAGTTCAGCTTCAACGGCACCTCGGTGCGCCATGTCGGCCGGCTGGTGCGCACCGCCAAGCTGCGGGCCGAGCAGCAGGCCGGGCGCTTTCTCTACAGCGCCTTTGGCACCGCCATCCGCAGCGATGCGCCGGCGCAAGGGCCGGACACGTTCAACACCGCCAACACCAACGCCATCGAACATGCCGGGCGTGTGCTGGCGATGTGGGAGGGCGGCTCGGCCTACGCACTGGATCCGAAGGACCTGGCCACCCAAGGCCCGGTGACCTGGCAGGACGGCTTGCAGCAGCTGCCGTTCTCGGCGCATCCGAAGGTCGATGCCGGCGGCCAGCTGTGGAACATCGGCACGTCCGGCCAACGCCTCATCGCCTGGCACATCGACCCGCAGGGCCGGCTGGTCGACGCGCAGCTCGGCGAGTCGCCCTACCCCGGCGGCATGGTGCACGACATGGCGGCGACCACGCAGTACCTGGTGATTCCGCTGCCGCCGGTGAAGCTGGACTTCGGCCGCATCGCCGCCGGCGGCACGCCGGAGCAGGCCTATGCCTTCGACAGCCGCGAGCCGCTGCGCATCCTGGTGCTGCGAAAGGACGACATCACGCAGCGGCGCGTCTTCGAGCTGCCGGCACAGATGGTCTTCCACGTCGGCAATGCGTTCGAGCGGGCCGACGGCTGCATCGCCTTGAGCTTTGTCGGCGCCAGCGACCATCGCTCGCTGGTGCAGAGTGCTGTCGCACTGGTCGCCGGCCGTCCGGGGCCCCAGCGTGTCTCCAGCACGCAGCTGGCAGTGCTGGACCTGGCCAGCGGCCGGGCCAGCGTCGAATCGCTGGGCGATGCGGTGGAGTTCCCGCGCATCGACCCCCGGCGCATTGGCCTGCCGGCGCGCTACCTGCTCAATGCGGCGCAGTGGAAGCCGCAGCCGGCGGGCCGCGGCTCGCTGTTCCATGGCATCACGCTGCGCGACCTGCAGACCGGCCGCGAGGATCGCTTCGACTACGGCGAGCAGACGGTGGTCGAGGAACACATCCTGGTGCCCAAGCCGGGTCGCGCCGATGAACTCGATGCCTGGGTGCTGGGCACCAGCTTCGATGCGAAGCGCCAGCTGACCCAGGTCAGCGTGTTCGACGCCCGCCGCATCGCGGATGGCCCGCTGGCCCAGGCCACGCTGCCCTACGCGCTGCCGCTGGGCTTTCATGGCAACTTCACGCCAGCGGCGTCATGAGCCTCGCGGGCATCATGGTTGCATGACAGCGGCGCGTGGTGTGCGGCCGGCCAGGCCGCGTGCGCCGCGGGCTACAGTGCAGCGGTGAGCACCAAAGCCAAGACGCAATACACCTGTTCCGCCTGCGGCGGCGTGAGCCCGAAGTGGCTGGGCAAATGCCCGCACTGCAATGAATGGAACACGCTGGAAGAGACGGTGGCGGAGAGCACCGCCGGCACGAAGCACCGCTACCAGGCGCTGACCAAGGCCCAGCCGGTGGCGCTGCTGGCGGAGATCGAGGCCGCCGATGTCGACCGCACGCCCACCGGTCAACCGGAGCTGGACCGCGTGCTGGGCGGCGGCATCGTCGAAGGCGGCGTGGTGCTGATCGGCGGCGATCCCGGCATCGGCAAATCGACGCTGCTGCTGCAGGCGGCCGAATCGCTGTCGACGCAGATCAAGGTCTTGTATGTCACCGGCGAAGAGTCCGGCGCGCAGGTGGCGCTGCGCGCCCGCCGGCTCGGCCTGGCCGGCACGCATTTGCGCGTGCTGGCCGAGATCCAGCTGGAAAAGATCCAGGCCGCGCTGGCTGCCGAGACGCCCAACTTCTGCGTCATCGATTCGATCCAGACGCTGTACTCCGATCAGTTGACCAGCGCGCCCGGCTCGGTGGCGCAAGTGCGCGAATGCGCGGCGCAGCTCACCCGCACGGCCAAGGCCAGCGGTTGCGCGATCGTGCTGGTCGGCCATGTCACGAAAGAGGGCGCGCTGGCCGGGCCACGCGTGCTGGAGCACATCGTCGACACCGTGCTGTATTTCGAGGGCGATACGCATTCCAGCTTCCGGCTGGTGCGGGCGATCAAGAATCGCTTTGGCGCGGTCAACGAGATCGGCGTGTTCGCGATGACCGAGCGCGGGCTGAAGGGCGTCAGCAACCCGAGTGCGATCTTCCTGTCGACGCATGGCGCGCCGGTGCCGGGCTCCGTCGTGCTGGTGACGCTGGAGGGCACACGCCCGCTGCTGGTCGAGATCCAGGCGCTGGTGGATTCCGGCGGCGCGGCGCCGCGGCGGCTGTCGGTGGGTTTGGAGCGGGATCGGCTGGCGATGCTGCTGGCCGTGCTGCACCGCCATGCCGGCGTCGATTGCCTGGACCAGGACGTGTTCGTCAATGCCGTCGGCGGCGTGCGCATCAGCGAGCCTGCCGCCGACCTGGCGGTGCTGCTGGCGATCCAGAGCAGCCTGCGCGGCAAGCCGTTGCCGCAGGGTTTCATTGCTTTCGGTGAGGTGGGACTGGCCGGTGAGGTGCGGCCTGCGCCGCGCGGTCAGGAACGGCTGAAGGAAGCGGCCAAGCTCGGCTTCTCGATGGCCGTGGTGCCCAAGGCCAATGCGCCGAAGAAAGCCATCGAGGGGCTGGTGGTGCACCCGGTCGAGCGCATCGAGGAAGCCATCGACGTGGTGCGCTCGCTGTCCTGAGGAGATTGAACACATGAAGATCGCCGCACTGAGCGACATCCACGGCAACCTGCAGGCACTGCAGGCCGTGCTGGTCGAAGCGCAAGAGGCCGGTGCCGACGTCATCGTCAACCTCGGCGACATCGTCAGCGGCCCGCTGTGGCCGCAGCAGACAGCCGCCTTGCTGCAAACGCTGGCGCTCCCGACCATCGCCGGCAACCACGAGCGCCAGCTGCTGACGATCCCGTTGCCGCGCCTGGGCGCCAGCGATGCCCACGCCGTGCGCGAGCTGCAGCCGCCGCAGCGCGACTGGCTGGCCGCGCTGCCGGCCACGCGCTGGCTGGATGCCGAGGTGTTCTGCTGCCACGGCACGCCCGGCACCGACCTGCAGTACCTGATGGAGACGGTCACCGCTGACCACCAGCGCGATGGTGCGCCCGGCGTGCGCGCGGCCACCGCCGCCGAGCTGGCCCAGCGCCTGGGCGACTGCCGGGCGCGCGTCGTGCTCTGCGGCCACAGCCACGTGCCGCGCACGGTGCAACTCGAGTACGACGGCCAGGCGATGCTCGTCGTCAACCCCGGCAGCGTCGGCCTGCAGGCCTATGACGACGATCATCCGCACACCCACCGCATCGAACTCGGCAGCCCGCACGCCCGCTGGGCGCTGCTGGAACGCCGGGCCGACGGACAATGGCGGGTGGAGCACCGCGAGACGCCCTATGACTGGGCCAGCGCGGCACGCCAGGCCGAGTTGAACGGCCGTGGCGATTGGGCCGATGCCCTGCTCAGCGGGTTCGTCGGTCGACTTGAGCGGGAAGTGTTGCGTACATGAGTGGGATCCTGGGGTGGGGGCTGGCGGTCATCGGCATTGCGATGGGTTATGCGATCTGGGGCTGGTCCGGCGTGGCGATGGCCGTGTCGGTGATCGTGTTCTGGCTGCTGCTGCAGTTCAGCCGGGTGATGCGGGTGATGCGCACCGCCGGCCAATCGCCGGTGGGCACGGTGCCCAGCGCGGTGATGATGCAAGCCAAGATGAAGCCCGGCATGCGGCTGATGGACATCATCCTGCTGACCCGCAGCCTCGGCGAGAAGCGGGCCGAGCAGCCCGAAACCTGGCGCTGGACCGATGCCTCGGGCGCTTCGGTGACGGTGGAGCTGGCCGGTGGCCGCTGCAGCGCCTGGCGCTTCGAGCGGCCGGGCGACGAGGCCGCGGGTCCGCCAGCCTCCTAGAATTGCCCCTTTTTCACACCCACGAGGCTCCCCATGTCGATGTCCGACCGCGACGGCAAGATCTGGATGGACGGTGCGCTGGTCGACTGGCGCGACGCCAAGATCCACGTGCTGTCCCACACGCTGCATTACGGCTGCGGCGCCTTCGAAGGCGTGCGGGCCTACAACACGGCCCAGGGCACGGCCATCTTTCGCCTGCGCGAGCACACCGAGCGGCTGTTCAACTCGGCCAAGATCCTGCGCATGAAGATCCCCTTCACGCTGGAGCAGGTGATGGAAGCGCAGTGCCAGGTGGTGCGCGAGAACAAGCTGCAAAGCTGCTACCTGCGCCCGCTGACCTGGATCGGCGACAACAAGCTCGGCGTCAGCCCCAAGGGCAACACCATCCACCTGATGGTCGCCGCCTGGGAGTGGGGCGCCTACCTCGGCGACGAGGGCCTGAAGCGCGGCATCCGCGTGAAGACCTCCAGCTACACCCGCCACCACGTCAACATCACGATGACGCAGGCCAAGGCGGTGAGCAACTACACCAACTCGATCCTCGCCAACATGGAGGTCACCGACGAAGGCTATGACGAAGCGCTGTTGCTCGACGCTTCCGGCTTCGTCAGCGAAGGCGCCGGCGAGAACATCTTCATCATCAAGAACGGCGTGGTCTACACGCCGGACTTGTCGGCTGGTGCGCTGAACGGCATCACCCGCAACACCATCTTCGCGATCTGCCAGGACCTGGGGCTGAAGCTGGTGGAAAAGCGCATCACCCGCGACGAGGTCTACATCAGCGACGAGGCCTTCTTCACCGGCACCGCCGCCGAGGTGACGCCGATCCGCGAGTTGGACCGCATCGAGATCGGCATTGGCTCGCGCGGCCCGATCACCGAGAAGATCCAGGCGGCGTTCTTCGACATCGTCAACGGCCGCAATCCCAAGTACGCCGAGTGGCTGACCAAGGTCTGATGCGATGAGCGACGCCAAGGCCCCGGTCGAAGTGACCGCCCAGGATGTGCAAGGCCCCGGCGTGGTGGCCTGCCCGAACCCGAAGATGGTGCTGTGGAGCACGCATCCCAAGGTGTTCATCGATGTCGCCACCACCGGTGAAGGCCGCTGCCCCTACTGCGGTACGGTTTATCGCCTGAAGGCCGGCGAGAAACTGCACGCTGGCCATTGAGGGCTGGAACGGACCGGGCGACGACACGATGCACGCCGGCCTGCTGGCGCTGACGCAGGCGGCGCTGCTCGACCAGCTCGACCGCGACGATGCCGCCCATGCGTTGCGCAGCCTGGTCAATCAGGTGGCGCGGCAGCTGGGCACGCCCTGCGGCCTGCTCGCGCTAGGGCCCGATGGTCGTCAGCGCTGGACCGCCGGCACGCTGCCCGACGCGGCGGTGCGGCCCGGCACGCCGCTGCTGGACCGGCATGAAGCCTTCGTCGAAGACGGCTTCTGCTGGATGCCGCTGTGGCGCCTGGGGCAGCCGCTGGGGGCCTGGTTGATGCCGGTGCAGCCGGGCCTGGAGCTCGGGCCGCGCGCGAAGCAGCTGCAGCCGGTGCTGAGCGCCGCAGCCTCGCTGTTGCTGCGGGATGCCACCGGCTCGGAGCTGCGCCGCGGCGGCAGCCATGGCGAGCTGATCCGCGCGGCCTTGCGCGGTGCCGGCACCTTCGTCTGGGAATGGGACATCGCCACTGACCGCCTGGGCGACCTGGACCAGGGCTTCGCGCAGCTCGGCTACCCGCTGCCCGAAGGCGGCAGCACGCAGAGCGACTGGGATCGGCTGATCCACCCCGAAGACCGCGAAGCCAACCACGGCGCCTACCTGCGCCATGCGCATGGCCAGGCCGCGGTCTACGAACACAGCTACCGTGCCCGCGCCGCGGATGGCCAATGGCGCTGGATCCAGGAACGCGGCCGCATCATCGAATGGAATGCCGAAGGCCAGCCGCAGCGCATGGTCGGCATCCAGACCGACGTCACCGACCGCCGGGCCGCCGAAGCGGCGGCCGAAGCCGCCATGTCGCGGCTGGTCAAGATCGCGGCCCATGTGCCGGGACTGCTATTCCAGTTCCAGTGGCGGGCCGATGGGCACGGCAGTTTTCCCTATGTCAGCGAGCGCTGCGAGGCGCTGCTGGGCGTGCCGGCCGCGGCGCTGGTGGCCGATGCGGCAGCGATGCTGCGCCGCATCGATTTCGCCGACCGCGGCGTGATGCTCGACAGCATCCGCGACTCCGCCCGCCGCATGGCGCCCTGGCAGCTGAAGTTCCGCGTGCACCGGCGCGACAAGGCCTTGCGCTGGATTCGCGGCAGCGCCACGCCGCAACTCGGGCCGGAGGGCAGCGTCGTCTGGCACGGCTACTTCGAGGACGCGACCGAAGCGCTGACCATCGAGCAGGCCCAGCAAGACCGCGCCGGCGCCGAAGCCGCCAACCGCGCGAAGACCGAGTTCCTGTCGCGCATGAGCCATGAGCTGCGCACGCCTTTGAACGCCGTGCTGGGCTTCGCGCAGCTGATGGAGGTGGACACCTCGCAGCCACTGGCCGAGGATCAGCGGCGCCGGGTCGGGCTGATCCGTGAATCCGGCGAGCACCTGCTGGCGATGATCAACGACCTGCTGGATCTGACCAGCATCGAGGCCGGCCGCGTGACGCTGCAGCCGGAGCCGGTGTTGCTGGATCCGCTGATCGAGGACTGCCTGGCGATGGTGCGTGCCGGCGCGCAGCGCGACGATGTGAGCCTGTTGCACGATCCCGCGACCGGCCTGGGCCTGCACGCCGATCGCAAGCGTCTGCGCCAGGTGCTGCTGAACCTGCTGAGCAATGCCATCAAGTACAACCGCCGCGGCGGCCAGGTGCGGGTGCAGGCGGCTGCGCGCGAGGCGGGCTGGCTGCTGCTCGAAGTCCGCGACACCGGCGTCGGCCTGACCGAGACCGAGATCGCGCAGCTGTTCCAGCCCTTCAATCGGCTATCGCAGGCGCGCAGCACGATCGAAGGCTCGGGCATCGGCCTGGCGGTGACCCATGCGCTGGTCGCGCTGATGGGTGGCCGCATCGAGGTGCAGAGCACACCCGGCCGCGGCTCGTCCTTCAGCGTGCTGTTGCCTGATGCGTGAGGCGGATCAGAGCTGCAGCTTGCCGGCGTAGACCACCGGACCGGTGGGTGCGCCGGTCGGCGAGCCGCCGGGTGGTTCCACGCTGACCGCCAGCGCCGCGGTGTTGCGCTTGTCCAGCAGCGCCTGCGGCAGCCGTTCACGGCGGATCACCGTCAGGCCGCTGGCCGAGATCAAGCCCAGCGAGCGCGGCGCCCCCTCGGGCGGCACGGCCCACAGTTCCAGCGCGCGGTCGATGTCCAGCGCCACCGGCTGCAGCGGCCGCGTGACCAGCGCCCGGCCATCGCCTGAGAAGCTGGCAACGAAGGTGTTGGCACCTTGCGTGGCGCCGGCCGTGCCTTGCAGCACCACCACCACCGGCGGCGGCTGCGGCTGCGGGTTGGCCAGCAGCACGGCCAGGCTCACCGCCGCAACGGTGGCAAAGCCCGAGGCGCCGCGCCAGAAGGCCAGACCGCGCCACCAGGGCTGCGGCGCTTGCATTGCGGCAGACGGCGCTTCGGGCCACAGCCGCCGTTCAATGCCGGGCCAGGTGTGCATGGGCGGTGGCACCGGCGTGACGGCCGTGGTCAGCGGCATCAGCCTCGCTTGCCATTCCGCCGTGGCCCGGCGCAGCGCAGGGTGACTGGGCAGCAGCGCTTCGAAGCGGCGCCGCGCCGGGCCACGCAGCGTGCCGGCCACGTACTGCGCCGCCAGCGCATCGGCGAGTCCTCGTCGGCCGTAGTCCATCTCAGGCCCCCACCATGGTGTCGTCGCGTTGGGCTGCGCGCTCGAGGCAGCTTTTCAACGACATCAGGGCCCGCCTGACCCAGCTCTTCACCGTGCCCAGCGGTTCACGCAGCTGCTCGGCGACTTCGGCATGCGACAGGCCGTCGAAGAAGGCCAGCGCCACGCTTTGGCGCTGCTGCGCCGACAGGCTTTCCATGCAATGCGTCAGCTGCCGCGCATCGCTGGCGCGTTCCAGCAGCTCGGCCGGGCCGGGGCTGTCGTCAGCCATGCGTTGGTCGAGATCGGGCCGCTCATCGTCCGCGTCATCGGCATGCACGCTCTCCAGCCGCGGCTGCGCTTGCGCACGGCGCAGGCTGTCGATGGCCTTGTTGCGTGCGATGTGGGTCAGCCAGGTCAGCGGCTGGGCCTGCGACGCGTCGAAGCTGCCGGCGGCCTTCCAGGCGCTGACATAGACCTCCTGCAGCAGGTCCTCGGCGATCGAGCGGTCGCGCTGGATGCGCAGCAGCACCGCAAACAGATGCCCGCTGGTCTGCTCGTACAGGCGCTTGAAGGCCGCGCGGTCGCCCAGCGCGGCGCGCGACAGGTGCTGCGCCAGTTCGCGGCTGCGCTGGCTCCAGTCCTCGGGGGCGGTTTTCATCGTGGTGTCGATTCTGTGCTGAAGTGAAAGCTCAAAGAGGGGCTGCCTACAATCCACGCCCATGCCGCGCGAACAAGAATTCATCCTTACCCTGTCCTGCCGCGACCAGACCGGCATCGTCTATGCCGTCTCCGGCCTGCTGTTCCAGGCCGGCTGCAACATCATCGATTCGCAGCAGTTCGGCGATGTCGAAGGGGAGGACGCCACCGGCCTGTTCTTCATGCGCGTGCACTTCGCCGCGCCGCCGCACCTGGGCGATGCGGCGATGCTGGCCAACCTGTTCTCCCATGTACGCGGGCAGTTCCAGATGGATGCGCAGATCCACGCGGTGGCGCACCGGCCGCGCGTGCTGCTGATGGTCAGCCAGCATGGCCATTGCCTGAACGACCTGCTGTACCGCGCCAGCAGCGGCCAGCTGGCGGTGGACATCCCCGGCATCGTTTCGAACCACCCGACCTATGCCGCGCTGGCCGAGAGCCACGGCATTGCCTTCCATCATCTGCCGCTGGTCGGCGGCAGCGACGCCGTCACCAAGCGCGCTCAGGAGCAGCAGGTCGAGGCGCTGGTCGAGCGCGAGCGCATCGACCTGGTCGTGCTGGCCCGCTACATGCAGATCCTCAGCCCCGAGTTCTGTGCCGCATTGAAGGGCCGGGCGATCAACATCCACCACAGCTTCCTGCCCAGCTTCAAGGGCGCCAAGCCGTACTTCCAGGCCCATGCGCGCGGCGTCAAGCTGATCGGCGCGACCGCTCACTACGTGACGGCCGACCTCGACGAAGGGCCGATCATCGAGCAGGACGTGGCCCGCGTCGACCACACGCTGTCGGCCGAGGAAATGACCGCCGTGGGGCGCGACGTCGAATCGGTGGTGCTGGCCCGCGCGGTGCGCTGGCATGTCGAGCACCGGGTGTTGATGAATGGCCACAAGACGGTGATCTTCCGCTGACGCGCGGGTGCCGCGGCTAATATCTCCGCCATGCCGCGCAGCAAGCCCCAGACCGCTCACCTGATGGCCTCGCCCGATGACCTCGAGGCACAGTTCTACGAGGCCTTGCGCGAAGGCGATCTGGACAAGGTGATGGCCGTCTGGTCCGATGACGACGACATCGTCTGCGTGCACCCCGGCAGCCCGCGCATCGTCGGCCCGCGTGCGGTGCGCGCGGCCTTCGAGGCCATGTTCAACACCGGCCGCATCCACGCCCAGCCCGAGCATGTGCGGCGCGTGCTGCTGATCGACGCGGCGATGCACAGCCTGGTCGAGCGCATCGACGTGGTCACCGCCGAAGGGCCGCGCACGGCCTACGTCGTCACCACCAACGTCTATCACAAGACGGCGCAGGGCTGGCGCATGGTGGCCCACCATGCCAGCCCGGGCACCAGTGGCAGCGAGTTGCCGGAAGTGAGCGAGACGCCGTCGATGCTGCATTGATGCAAGGCTTCTCCGCACCCTGGTGGCTGCCCGGCGGCAACGCCCAGACGATCTGGCCCGCGCTGTTCTCACGCCGCCACCCCGGCGATCTGCCGGCGCTGCGGCGCGAGCGCTGGTCCACGCCGGACGGTGACTTCGTCGATGTCGACTTCGCCGACGCGGCGTCCACCGCCGCGCCGCTGCTGGTGCTGTTCCATGGCCTCGAAGGCTCGTCCGGCAGCCACTATGCGCAGGCCTTCGCGCACCAGGCCGGCGCGCTGGGCTGGGGCTTTGCGCTGCCGCATTTCCGCGGCTGTTCGGGTGAGTTGAACCACGCGCCGCGGGCCTACCACTCGGGCGACTTCGAGGAGATCGGCTGGATCCTCGAGCGCCTGCGCGCGCGCTGCGCGGCGCCGCTGCATGCGGTGGGCATCTCGCTGGGCGGCAACGCGCTGCTGCGCTGGGCCGAAGAGGCCGGCGATACCGCATCGCGCATCGCCGCCGCGGTGGCCGCGGTAAGTTCGCCGGTCGACCTGGCGGCCAGCGGCGCGGCGATCGACCGCGGTTTCAACCGCCGGGTCTATGCGCGCATGTTCCTGCGCTCGATGAAGCCCAAGGCGCTGGCCAAGCTGGCGCAGCACCCGGGGCTGTTCAATCGCGAGCGACTGCTGGCCGCGCGCACGATCTACGCGTTCGACGATGTCTTCACCGCACCGCTGCACGGTTTTCGCGGCACCGATGACTACTGGTCGCGGGCCTCCGCCAAGCCACATTTGGCCCGCATCCGCGTGCCGACGCTGGTGCTCAATGCGCTCAACGACCCCTTCGTGCCGGCCAGCAGCCTGCCGGCACCAGCGGCGGTGGGCCAGAACGTGCGGCTGTGGCAGCCCGCGCATGGCGGCCATGTCGGCTTCCCCGATGGGCGCTTTCCAGGCCATGTGCTGCACCTGCCGCAGGCCGTGCTCGCGTGGTTGAAGTCGCCACGATGAACGCCGTGAAGCCTCAAATGCGCTAAGGTCCGAGCCATGGACGACATCGTCTTGGCGGCCCTGAAGAAGTGGCCGAATGTGCCGCACTGCCACGGCTGGCTGGCGCTGGACGCGCGTGGCGACTGGTACCTGCGCGACGAGTCCGCCCAGCGTGCCGGGCCCTTCCCGCAGGTCAAGGGCAGCCGCATCGAGCACCTGAAGCTGCGTGAGTTCATCGAACGCAACTACCTGGCCGATGCGCATGGCTGCTGGTTCTTCCAGAACGGGCCGCAGCGCGTGTACGTGCAACTGGAGGCCACGCCCTGGGTCTGGCGCGTGCTGTGGCGAGACCCTGCGCCGCAGGTGCGCAGCCATACCGGCGCACCGGTGCAGCCGCGGGGCTGCTGGCTGGACGAAGCCGGCCGGCTGTTCCTGGACAGCACGCTGGGCTTCGGCATCGTGCACAGCCAGGACATGGTCGATGCCGCCCAGGCGGTGGAAGCCGGGCTGTGGTCGCCCGAAGCGCTGAGCTTCGAACAGGCGCCTGGCCGCTTCGGTTACGTGCTCGATCCCCAACCCGGCTCCTGACTCCGGGGCGCCCTGCCCCCATCAGGAATGACTACGCAGCGCGTGGCACCATGGATGCACGATGCCGGCGAAAGCGGCCTGATCTTCAAAACACGCGGGCGAAAAAAAGCCGGCCATCGGGCCGGCGGGTGGGGCTGCAAGCGATGCCTGCTTACTTGGCGGCGCTGGCGGCAGCGGCCGGGGTCTTGGGTTCGTCGAGCTTCGCGCCGCTCTTGTTGGCCATGAAGACCACCGCACGGCCGATCTCCAGGTCGCTGAAATCGCCGCCGCCCTGTGCGGTCATGCTGCCCTTGCCCTTCAGCGCCGAGGCCAGCAGCGCGTCATAACCGGCCTTGATGCGCGGGCCCCAGGCGGCATCGTCGCCGAGCTTGGGGGCGCCCGCGGCGCCGGTGGCGTGGCAGGCGGTGCACTGGGCCTGGAACACCTGCTCGCCGTTCTTCATCGTCGAGGCGTCGTTGACATCCTTGATCTCGATGCTGCCCACCGGCTGCAGCCGGCGCGCCACGGCTTCGGCACTCATGCCGTCGCTGCCGGCACCAGCCTTCTGGCCGAAGTCGACGAAGTTGGTGAGCAGGATGATCACGATCACCGGCACGACGAAGGACGCAACGATCGCGGCAATCAGTTGCTTGGGCGTCTTGATCGGACCTTCGTGGACTTCATGCCCGGCGTGCTGCGCGGCATCATGTGAAGGATGGTGCGAGCTTGGGTGAGTCGTGTGCTTGGCGTCACTCATGGAATCCTCTTGGCTTGTTCCGGGCTTCGGGGCAGCCCCGAGCAAAACCGGTCGATTATAGCGAGGGCCCTGTGGGCGCCGAGGGCGCCGTGCCGAGCGTGCACTAGAATGCGCGACTGCACGCTGCACTGCGACCGTGGTGAAGTGGATATCATTGGGCCCTCCGAAGGCTTAGTCGCAAGTTCGATTCTTGCCGGTCGCACCACCCCCCATTTCCCCTGGCATCAGGCACCTGGCCTGCACAGCCGCGCTATGCCTGCTGTCTGCTTGCGCCAGTTCGCCGCCGCCCGCCACGCCGGCGCCCAAGCCGCCCCGAACGCCCGCCGCACCTGCGCCGCTGCCACCCGGCCGCGACGGCCCCGAAGTCAAGCCGCCGCCCGACCTGCATCTCGTGCCCGATGCCGAGCCGCGCATCGAGCCGGTGCGCCCCGGCGGGCCGAACAAGCCCTATGCGGTGCAGGGCCAGGCCTATGCGCCGGTGCTGGGGGATCCGGCGGTGGTCGAGCGTGGGCTGGCCTCGTGGTACGGCCGCAAGTTCCATGGCCGGTCCACGGCCAGCGGCGAGACCTACAACATGTATGCGATGACCGCGGCCCACAGGACCATGCCGATCCCGAGTTATGCGCGCGTGCGCAACCCGGCGAACGGCCGCGAGGTGCTGGTGCGCATCAACGACCGCGGCCCGTTCCATGCCGAGCGCATCGTCGACCTGAGCTACACCGCCGCGCTGAAGCTCGGTGTGCTGGGCGGCGTGGCACCAGTGGAACTGGAGCGCATCACCTACGAAGCGATCCGCACCGGCAGCTGGCGCCGGCCCGGCGGCGACACGGCCTTGGCAGCGGCGCCGCAGCCGATCGAAGGCGGCGCGGCTGACGCCATCGGCGACATCGCGCGCCGCGCCGCGGCCGAACCGGTGGCCGACGCAGGAACCGCCGGCGCTGGCCCGTCACCGCCCGCCTCCGGCAGTCCGGCACCGACCGCCGCCGGCCGAGGCTTCTGGTTGCAATTGGGCGCTTTCCGCCAACGCGCGGCGGCCATCGACTTGCAGCAACAGCTGCAGCGCCAGGCCGACTGGCTGGCGCCGCTGCTGGCGGTGTTCAATGAACGCAGCCTGCACCGACTGCAGGCCGGGCCTTACGCCAGCCGCGACGATGCCGGTGCCGCGGCCGAGCGCTTGCGCGACCTGCTGCCAGCCTTGCCGCTGATCGTCGAGCGGCGCTGATCCGCCCGGCACCGTTGGCCCTGCGCGCCCCAAGGCCCCTTGCATGACGACTTGCGAGCGACGCGGCTTGCAGGCATGCTGGGCCGCAACGGGAGGGCACGCTGGAGCATGGCCAAGGCCACTGACGATTTGTTGCGCGACACACTTCACCGCGCCTTCGAGGCCGTGCGTGCGCTGTCGGCCACGCTGACCGAAGGCCTGAGCGCGGAGGACCAGCAACTGCAGTCCATGCCCGACGCCAGCCCGATCAAGTGGCACCTGGCGCACACCAGCTGGTTCTTCGAGGCGCTGGTGCTCAGGCCGCATGCAGTCGGCTACCAGCCCTTCGACGAGCGCTATTTCTACCTCTTCAACTCCTACTACGAAGCACTCGGCCCGCGCCACCCGCGGCCGCAGCGCGGGCTGCTGAGCCGGCCGTCCATCGACGAGGTCTGGCGCTACCGTCGCCATGTCGACGCGGCCGTGCAAGTGTTCCTGCGCGACGCCGGCGCTGAAGCCTGGGTCGCCGCCGCGCCGATGCTGCGCCTGGGCCTGCACCACGAGCAGCAGCATCAGGAGTTGATGCTGACGGACCTGAAGCACGCGTTCTCGATGAACCCGCTGCTGCCGGCCTGGCGCCCGGCCGGTTCGAACCGGGCCAGTGTTGCCTCGGCGCTGCGATGGCAGGGCCACGACGGAGGCGT
>NZ_DATILJ010000213.1:0-30408 GCF_035476535.1 Aquabacterium sp. | reverse complement strand
CAGCTCTCGCAGGCGCAGCGCGACTGGGTCATCGAAGGCAGCCCGAACTGGAACGGCAAGTGGAACCAGCAGTGGTACGGCGTGCGCCGCTTCTTTGCCTACCTGGAGAGCAAGGCCTACAAGATGCACATTCGCGTGCTCCTGTCCAAGTACCGCAGCTACACGCCCTGCGACACCTGCGGCGGCGCGCGGCTGAAGACCGAAGCGCTGCTGTGGCGCCTGGGCACGAAGCCCGATGCCGATGCGGTGATGCCGCCGTCTCGGCGCGCGCTACCCAAGGGCACGGCCTGGTCGCGTGAACAGCTGGAGGCCTTGCCGGGCCTGAGCCTGCATGACCTGATGCTGCTGCCGATAGACCGCCTTCGACGCTTCTTCGACGGCCTGAGCCTGCCGTCGACGATGCTCGACGAAGCGCTGAAGCTCTTGCTCGACGAGATCCGCACGCGGCTGAAGTACCTGTGCGATGTCGGGCTCGGTTACCTGACGCTGGACCGCCAGAGCCGCACGCTGAGCGGCGGCGAGGTGCAGCGCATCAACCTGACCACCGCGCTGGGTACCTCGCTGGTCAACACCATGTTCGTGCTCGACGAACCCAGCATCGGCCTGCACCCGCGCGACATGAACCGCATCGTCGAGGCCATGCACCGGCTGCGCGATGCCGGCAACACGCTGGTGGTGGTGGAGCACGACCCGGCGGTGATGCTGGCGGCCGACCGCCTGATCGACATGGGCCCCGGCCCCGGCGAACGTGGCGGCCAGATCGTTTTCGACGGCACGCCCGAGGCCGCGCGCTCGGCCAACACGCTGACCGGCGCCTACCTCGGCGGCCGCAAGCACGTCGGCATCGGCCTGCGCCGCATCGTCAACGAGGCCACGCCGAAGCTGATCCTCGAAGGCGCGCGAGAACATAACCTGCAAAATGTACAGGTCGAATTTCCGCTGCAACGCCTGACGGTGGTGACCGGCGTGTCGGGCTCCGGCAAGAGCACGCTGGTGCAGGACGTGCTGGTGCCGGCGCTGCTGCGCCACTTCGGCAAGCCCACCGAGGGCGCGGGCGAACACGACCGGCTGCTGGGCATGGACTGGTTGTCCGACGTGGTCTTCGTCGACCAGAGCCCGATCGGCAAGACCGCGCGGTCGAACCCGGTCAGCTACGTTGGCGCCTTCGACGAGATCCGCAAGCTGTTTGCCTATGCGCCGATGGCCATCGAGCGCAGCTACGGCGCCGGCATGTTCAGCTTCAACGCTGGCGACGGACGCTGCGCGACCTGCGGCGGCTCGGGCTTCGAGCATGTGGAGATGCAGTTCCTGTCGGACGTCTACCTGCGCTGCCCGGATTGCGATGGCAAGCGCTTCCGCGCCGAGCTGCTGGAAGTGAAGCTGGTGCGCGGGCCGCATCAACTGTCGATCGCCGATGTGCTGGAGTTGACGGTTGCCGAGGCCTGTACCGTGTTCAGCGGCGACAGCGCGGTGGTGGCGCGCCTGCAGCCCATCGTCGATGTCGGGTTGGACTATGTGCGGCTGGGTCAGCCGGTGCCCACGCTGTCCGGCGGCGAGGCCCAGCGCCTGAAGCTGGCCGGCTTCCTGGCCGAAGCCGCCAGCGGGCCCAAGCAGCCGGCGGCAAGGCGCGGCACGCTGTTCTTGTTCGACGAACCCACTACCGGCCTGCACTTCGACGACATCGCCAAGCTGATGCGCAGTTTGCGCAAGCTGCTGGATGCCGGCCATTCGCTGATCGTCATCGAGCACAACCTCGATGTGATCCGCAGCGCCGACTGGCTGATCGACCTGGGCCCCGAAGGCGGTGACGCCGGCGGCCAGATCGTCTGCACCGGCACGCCGGAGGACGTGAAGGCGCATGGCAGCTCCCACACCGGCAAGGCGCTGCGCGAGTACGAGCAGTCGCTGGGCCTGGGCGTGCACAAGGTCGAGGAGGGCATGCCGCTGCAACTGTTGGTGAAAGCCAAGCGCGACGTGGCGCGCGTGATCGACGAGTCGATCCGCATCGTCAACGCCAAGGAGCACAACCTCAAGTCGCTGAATGTCGCTATCCCGCGCGGCAAATTCAGCGTGATCACCGGCGTCTCGGGCTCGGGCAAGAGCACGCTGGCCTTCGACATCCTGTTCAATGAAGGGCAGCGGCGTTACCTGGAATCGCTGAATGCCTATGCGCGCAGCATCGTGCAGCCGGCCGGCCGGCCGGAGGTGGATGCGGTCTACGGCATCCCGCCGACGGTGGCCATCGAGCAGCGCCTGAGCCGCGGCGGCCGCAAGAGCACGGTGGCCACGACCACCGAGGTCTGGCACTTCCTGCGCCTGCTGTGGGTCAAGCTCGGTCTGCAGCGCTGCGTCAAGGATGGCGCTGAGGTGAGGCCGCAAAGCATCGAGAGCATCGCCGCGCAGATCCTGCGCGACCACAAGGGCCAGCACATCGGATTGCTGGCGCCGCTGGTGGTCAACCGCAAGGGGGTCTACACGGATCTCGCGAAGTGGGCCAAGGCGCGTGGGCATACCCATCTGCGTGTCGACGGCGAGTTCCTGAAGGTCGACCCCTGGCCGCGCATCGACCGCTTCAAGGAACACACCATCGAGCTGCCGGTGGGCGATCTGCTGGTCAGCGCCAGGCAGGAGGCGGCATTGCGCGAGATGCTGGCCAAGACGCTGGAGCTCGGCAAGGGCGTGCTGCACCTGCTAAGCCCCCTGGACGGCCTGGCCGGCGTGATGGCCTTCGGCGGCTCGACCGGCCGGGTCGGCACGCTGAAGGTGTTTTCGACCAAACGCGCCTGCCCGCAGTGCGGCACCAGCTACCCCGAGCTGGACCCGCGCATGTTCAGCTACAACAGCAAACATGGCTGGTGCACCAGCTGCGTCGGCACCGGGCTGACCTTGACGCGTGAGCAGCGCAAGGCCTACGACGACTCGATCCGCGACGACGATCAGAAGGGCCGCGAGCAGAGCTTTCCGTCGGAAGAGGCCGAGGTCGAAGGCGTCAGCGGCGAACCCTGTCCGGACTGCGCCGGCACGCGGCTGAACCCGATCTCGCGGGCCATCACCTTCGATGCCCACGCCATCACCGCGGTGGCGCAGTGGTCGGTGGGCGATGCGCGGGCCTGGGTCGAAGCGCTGAAGCTCGAAGGCCGCGATGCGGCGATCGCGCGCG
This sequence comes from Aquabacterium sp., assembly GCF_035476535.1. Lineage (GTDB taxonomy): Bacteria > Pseudomonadota > Gammaproteobacteria > Burkholderiales > Burkholderiaceae_C > Pseudaquabacterium. The sequence continues at coordinate 27,248 of NZ_DATILJ010000213.1, read as the reverse complement.
ATGTGGTGGTCGAGATCCGCAACCGGCTGGAGTTCCTCGAAGAGGTCGGACTCGGCTACCTGACCTTGGACCGCGCGGCGCCCACGCTGAGCGGCGGCGAGGCGCAGCGCATCCGCCTGGCCGCTCAACTGGGCAGTAATCTGCAAGGCGTCTGCTACGTGCTGGACGAGCCGACGATTGGCCTGCATCCCCGCGACAACGGCGTGCTGCTGAAGGCGCTGGCGCGCTTGTCGGACCAGGGCAATACGCTGGTGGTGGTGGAGCACGACGAGGACACCATCCGACGCGCCGACCACATCATCGACATCGGCCCTGGCGCCGGCAAACGCGGCGGGCGGCTGATTGCGCAGGGCAGCGTGGCGGACCTGTCCGCGCAGGCGGATTCGCTGACCGGCCGTTTTCTGGCAAACCCGCTGAAGCATCCGCTGGGCCCGCGCCGCAACGTCAACCTGGCCACCTTCCAGATGGCGCTGCAAGGCGCCCACCTGCACAACCTGCAGCAGGTGGATGTGCAGATCCCGCTGCAGCGCCTGGTGGCGGTGACGGGGGTGTCGGGCTCCGGCAAGAGCACGCTGGCGCGCGATGTGCTGCTGGCCAATGTGCAGGCGGTGGTGGCGCAGAAGGTCAGCAAGGCCGGGCGCGACGCGCTGGCCGCCGGCAAAGGCCCGGCGCTAGTCGGCTGCACGGGCCTGAGCGGCTTCGAGCCCATCGACCGCGTGCTGGAAGTCGACCAGACGCCGATCGGCAAGACGCCGCGCTCCTGCCCGGCCACCTACATCGGCTTTTGGGACTCGGTCCGCAAGCTGTTCACCGAAACCCTGGAAGCCAAGGCCCGCGGTTATGCCGCGGCGCGCTTCAGCTTCAACACCGGTGACGGCCGCTGCGGCGGCTGTGAAGGGCAGGGGGTGCGCACCATCGAGATGAGCTTCCTGCCGGACGTGAAAGTGCCCTGCGACCAGTGCCACGGCATGCGCTTCAACCCCGAGACGCTGGCGGTCAGCTGGCGCGGCAAGAGCATCGGTGAAGTGCTGCGCATGGAGGTCGACGAGGCGGTGGAGTTCTTTGCGTCGATGCCGTCGATCGCACACCCGCTGCAACTGCTGAAGGATGTCGGCCTGGGTTACCTGACGCTGGGCCAGCCTTCACCGACGCTCAGCGGCGGCGAGGCGCAGCGCATCAAGCTGGTGACCGAGCTGAGCAAGGTGCGCGACGATGTCACGCGCCGCGGCCAGAAGCCGCCGCACACTTTGTATGTATTGGACGAGCCGACCGTGGGCCTGCACATGGCCGACGTCGAGAAGCTGATCCGCGTGCTGCACCGCCTGGTCGATGGCGGGCACAGCGTGGTGGTGATCGAGCATGACCTCGACGTCATCGCCGAGGCCGACTGGGTCATCGACCTCGGGCCCGAAGGCGGCAACGCCGGCGGCACCGTGGTGGCGGCGGGTGCGCCGGAGTTGCTGGTGGCGCGCGGCACGCACACCGGGCGGGCCTTGGGGCCGGTGCTGGGGCGTTGAGGAGCGCCTGGGCGTGATCAAGCCGGGATGCTGCGGCGTGGGCGCGCAGGCGTCAGCTCAGGCGGCATGACAAGCAACGACCTCGAGCATCGGCGGCAGCATCGAGATCTGCCGCATCACCGCCACCATGGTCTGCGAGCCGGTCTTGCTGCGGATCTTGTCGATGTGGGTGCGCACCGTCGACAACGCGACCTGTCGTGACGAGGCGATCTGCTGCGGCGAACTGCCTTCCCATAGGTCGCCCAGCACCCGTGCCTCGGCATCCGTCAGGCCCACGGCACGGCCGAAGCCATACAGCGACAGGGGCTGGCACAGCGCCGGCCGTTCGAACATCACCAGCGCAGCGGGACGGTCGCCACCCCGGTCGACCGGCAGCACGGCCACCTGCCGTGCGCGCGGGTCTCCGTCGACAGGCAGCGGCAGCAGCGTGCGCAGGCCCCGCTGCGCGGCGAGGCAAGCCGCGACCAGGCCGCCCGTGCCATCCGCCAGGCGTTCGCGCACGCAGTGCTCGGCACTGGTCTCGCGCATCGGCAGCCGAGCTGCCCGGTTGGCATGCACCGCGCGCTGCCCATCGACCACGAGGACCATGGGATAGTCCACCAGGTCGAGCAAGGTCCAAGGCAACGGTCCCTGAATCTCCTGCAGGCTTTCGTGCATCTCATCCATGTCTGACTCCCTGAGGCTTTCTGATGCTGGCCCATTCTTCGCAAAGGGACACCGGCTGCCCATCGCATGAACCGATGACGCGGTGACCGCGCCGCAGATCCAGCCATCACATGAACTCACGATGGCGCCGGAGGCGGCCTTGCGGCATCGTGTGGCAGCATCAACATCAAGGAGGGCAATCCGATGAGCGCTGTCAAGCTGGCCTTCACCTCGTGCATGGACGCCGAGGAATTCCCGGAGCAACCCGTGTGGCGAGCCATCGCGGCGCAGCAGCCCGATGCGCTGTTCCTGCTGGGCGACCAGATCTACATGGACTGGAACCTGAGCCCGAAGTGGAAGCGCATCTTCGTGGGCGACCCCGACGGGCCCAAGCGCTTCGCCGACGACATGCACAAGCGCTATGCGCTGCAGTGGGGTGTGGCGGACTTCCGCGCGCTCGTCGCCCAGGTCGTGCAGAACAAGGGCCAGGACCGCATCCTCGTCACCTGGGACGAGCACGACATGGCATGGAACAACGCCTTCGGCGAAGCCCGCGACGACGGCAGCAGCGACCCCATCTCCGACAAGAAGCACGGCGTGCCCAAGCTCGCCCGCGACATCGCCAAGCTGCTGTTCGAACAGTTCGTCGGCGTGCTGCGCGCGGGCCATGCCGGTGCAGCCTACCCGTCGCTGCCGGCGAACATCCTCAGCCCGCCGTCTGCCACGCGCGGCGTGCAGCAGGCGCTGGCGATCGGCGGCATCGACACCGTGGTGTTGGACCAGCGCTTCTACCGGACCGCGCGCGATCACCCGAACGCACGGCTGCTCGGCCCGGGCCAGTTGGACTGGCTGAAGGCCAAGGTCTCGCAGGGCACCGGCTTGGTGGTCGTGGCCGGCAGTTCACCGCTGGTCCATCGCTACTTCCTGTCGAACCAGGCGTGGGACGATGAAGAGCAGCCCTACCCGGACTTCCGGCGCTTCGTCAATGCCGTCTCCCGGCCGGTGCTGTACGTGGGCGGAGACATCCACCGCACCGCCTACACCGGCCTGCTGCCCCACACCAACATCGTGCAGGTGCTCGCGTCGGGCGCGGCACGGGGAGACGCTTGGAAGGCCGTCCCAGGGTCCTTCGCCATCGCCGAGATCGATCTCGCGCAGCGCAGCACCAAGGTCACGCGCCATTCCTCGAAGGGCACTGAGAGTCCCGACCTCGCACGCTTCGATGACCATGGCTGGATGGCATCCGCCGGCGGCCTGGCCGAGAAACCGGATGCGTTCCCGACCGATGCGCTGCCGCTGTTCACGGCCGTGCTGCGGCGCCATGGCCAGGTGCCCGCGAACTGCGCACCCGAGGCGCTCGACGAGCTGTTCCGCGACCGCCTGCCGAAACAGGTGGCCGCAGAAGCGCTGGAAGTGCATGCACAAGGCACCAGCGTCAGCCTTCAGCTCGCCGGCGGCCAGGCTGCGCTGCAGGCCTTGTGCAAGAAGGCCGCCGCGCAGGCGCGTGCGCAGGATCGCCAGTCGCTGGTGTTGTTCGTGCACGCCTTCAACAAGCCGATGGCCGCGTCGGTCGAACAGGGGCTGGACCTGCGCAAACGCTACCCGGGCTGCGAGCCGCTGCTGTTCAGCTGGCCCAGCGGCGACCATGCCGGGCTGATCAATTTCCACAGCGCGCAAAGCAATGCCGATGACGGGGCTGCGGCGCTGGCCGCATTGCTGCCCACGTTCATCCAGGCCGCGCGGGAAGCGGGCCTGACGAGCGTGTTGTTCGTGCGCAGCCTCGGCGCCCGCATGGTGCTGAGGCCGGAGCTGGCGTCCGCCGCGCAGGGGCTGGACCGCATCGTGCTGTCGGCGCCGGCCGTGCCGGAGGCAGGGCATGCCGCGGCACTGGATGCGATGGGGTGCACGGCCTTCGTCACGATCAATCGCGACGACGCCACGCTGAAGAAGCTGCCGTGGTCCGGCCCGCCGCTGGGCAACCATCGTCCCCAGACGTCTGGCCAGCGCACGCTGTACATCGACTGCACGGACGTCGACGACAGCGGCACCAGCCACGACTATTTCCTCGATGGGGGTCACGGCCCCGCACTTCAGTCGCTGCACGAGCGCCTGCTCTACGGCCAGGCGGTATCCGCCACCCATCCCGCGCCCGGCTTCGTCGCGCAGGACGCCCACCTGCTCGTGGGGGGCTGAGGTGGCGGACCGGCGGGTCGAGGTGGCCCTGGTCGAAGATGACCCGGGCACGCGCGAGCGGCTGGGCCGCGCCATCGAGAACAGCGCCGATCTGGACCTGCTGTTCGCGGCCGCCACCGCGGGCGAGCTGATGCGCTGGCTGCCCGAGCACCCGGTAGAGGTGCTGCTGGTGGACATCGGCCTGCCCGATGGCTCCGGCATCGACCTCATCCGCCACGCGTTGCGCTTGCACCCGGCCTGCGAGGTGATGGTCATCACGATGTTCGGCGACGAGAGCAGCATGCTCCAAGCCTTCGAGGCCGGTGCGCGCGGCTACCTGCTGAAGGACGGCACCGAGGACGATCTCGCCCGCCATGTGCGCAGCCTGCGGGCCGGCGGATCGCCGATGTCGCCGGTGATCGCGCGCCGGCTGCTGGACCGCATGCAGCGTAGCGGCCCGCCGGCTGCTGCGTCGCCGGCGGCGCCGCCGCCGGGACCGGCTGCAGGCCCCATGGCGCCCGGCGGCGGCCGGCTGTCTCAGCGCGAATCGGAAGTCCTGGACCTGGTGGCCCGCGGTTTCACCTATCAGGAAGTGGCCAGGCAACTGGGCGTCTCGATGGCCACCGTGCAGACCCACGCCCGCAACATCTACGGCAAGCTGGCGGTGCACTCCAAGACCGAAGCGGTGTTCGAGGCCCGGCAGCTCGGCCTGCTGCGCTGAAAGGCGAGCCCGCGTGCCGCCCGCAGCTCCACGACGGCTTGGCTGGCTGTGGCTGCTGCCGGCCATCGTGCTCGCGGCCGCGCTGCTGGCGATGCAAGGCCTGCCGGGCAGATCCGGGAGCCTGGAAACCATCGCTCGCGCCAGCCAGGTGAGTTATCAAGCCGGGCCGGCACCCGGCACACCCTCCGTCGAAACCAGGGTCGACTTGCCGAACCGTTTCGACCGCCGCTTCAGGGGGCAGCCCGGCACGGCAAGCTACACCGTGCCCTTGCCCGGCCGTGTGGCCTCGGCGCCGATTGCGGTCTTCTTTCCGCGCGTCGGCAACCAGGTCGAGTTCCGGCTGAACGGCCAATGGCTCGCCCAGCTCGGCACGCCGGGCAATGGCCGTTTCGATGCCGCCAAGTCGCCGACCTGGCTGCCACTGCCCGACGAACTGCTGCGGCCGGAGGCCAATGCGCTGGAAGTGACGATCCACGCGCAGCCGGGCCGCTGGAGCGGGTTGTCCAACGGACTCGTCGGACCCGCCGACGCCGTGGGCCGCGTCTTTCGCCTGCAATTGGCGATGCGCACCGGCGCGGCCATGACCTTCTGCGTCTCGATGCTGATCATGGGCGCGCTGGCCCTCGGGCTGTGGCGCCACGAGCGCCGGGCGCTGTACCTGTGCTTCGCGGCCGCGGCGATCACCGGTGCGGTGCCCAACCTCGATCGCGTGCTGGTCGAGGTTCCGCTCAACGGCACGGTGTGGAGCGCAGGGGTCGCCGTCGCGCGGGCCTGGCATATCGCGCTGATGTGCGGCTACCTGCTGCTGCTGGCGGGCGTCGAGCACCGGACGCCCTGGCGGGTGCTGCAGGCCTACCTGCCGCTGGCAACGGTGCTCGCGGTATTGACCAAGGCGCTGGGTGTGCCGCTGCTATGGGATGTGTGCCTGGGCCTGCTGGTGCCGATAGGGATGTACAGCCTGTGGCACATCGCGCGCCGTGCGCTCCACGCAGACGATCGCTACGCCTGGCCGCTGCTGGCCTCGGGCCTGGTGGCCGCCGTGGCCGCGCTGCATGACTACGGCGCGGTGCTGCTGGGCCTGCGCGACGAGACGCACTTCGCCATCCTGCCGCACGCCACCTTCCTGATCGTGATCGTGATGGGCTGGGTGATCGTCGAACGCTACGCACGGGCGCTGCGCGACCACCACGAGCTTGCGCAGACGCTGGAGCAGCGCGTGCGCGAGCGCGAGGCCAGCCTGCACGAGAGCCTGGCGGCGCTGCGCGCGAGCGAAAACGAACAAGCCGTGCTGAGCGAGCGGCAGCGCATCATGCGAGACATCCACGACGGTGTCGGCGCTCAGCTGGTGGGCCTGATCAGCCTCGTCGGCCACGGCAGCGACCGCGCGCCGCTGCGCGAACACGCGCAGGCCGCGCTCGACGAGTTGCGCATCGCGGTCGACGCACTGCAGACTGCCGGCGACGACCTGGCCACCGTGCTGGGCACGACACGCTACCGGCTGCAGCAGCGCTTTGACGCCGCCGGCATCGCCTTCGACTGGCAGGTGGATGCGGTGCCCGGCACCGGCGCGCTGACACCATCGGCCGTGATGCACGCGCAGCGCATCCTGCACGAGGCGCTGACGAACGTGCTGAAGCATGCGCAGGCGAAGCGCGTGACGGTGGCGCTGCATCACTCGACCGAGACCGGATCGATCGAGGTGCTGGTGGAAGACGACGGTGGTGGACTGCCGCAGTCTGCGCCGCGCGGACGGGGGCACGGCCTTCGCAACATGCACAGTCGGGCCGAAGCGATCGGCGGGCAGCTGACGATCGGCCAGTCCACTCAAGGCGGCACCTGCGTTCGGTTGATGCTGCCGATCGTGCGCAGGCCATGATGACGGGTGATGTTGGCCGCATCGAGCAGGCCACCGCCGCGTCACGGAGCGCGGCGCACAATGCGTCGATCGATGTTGTGGAGCACAGGCCATGGGACTTCTTGATGCAGTGATCGGCTCGCTTGGCGGCGCGCAGCCCGGCGGTGGGGGCGGCCAGGCCGCGCTGCTGCAGGCGGTGATGAGCCTGCTGTCCTCGCATGGCGAGGGTGGTGCCGGGCTGGCGGGCCTGGTGGCACAGCTGTCGCGCGGCGGGCTGGGCGATGTGGTCGGCAGCTGGGTGGGCACCGGCCAGAACCTGCCGGTCTCGGCCGACCAGTTGCAGGACGCACTGGGCAGCGATGTGGTGGGGGATCTCGCGCAGCAGACCGGTATGAACACCGGCGACCTGCTGGGCCAGCTGAGCCAGATGCTGCCGCGCGTGGTGGATCAGTTGACGCCGCAGGGCCAGCTGCCACAGGGCGGATTGGGTGACCTGGGCGGTTTGCTGGGCGGCCTGCTGAACCGCTGAGGCGCGCGGCTAGACATCGAGCTCGTAGACCACCGCTTCGTCGCGCGCCTTGGCCGTGCTGCCGGCCAGCGCCTTGTCCCATTCGGCGGCACCGGCGGTACTCATCGGCGCGAGGCCGGTGGTCATCACCGCGACCTCCTCGGTGCCGGCATCAAAATCGGCGACGCGCACGCGTTGCGCGTTGAACAGCATCGCCGTGGCGGCGCCGTCGGAATCGATGATCACCAGGTATTTGGCAGGTGCTTGCATGGCCCACTCCCGCGCAGATGCGCCTCGAGGGCCGAGTGTGCACGATCTATTTCGCGGAGACCGACAAGCCGTCAGGGTTGTCGGCAGGGGCGGTAGAAGTCCCAGTCGGGCCGGTAGGCGCGGGTGTGCACGTCCAGCAGGCCGAGCACCGAGTGGAAGTACTGGTCGTGCGAGACGTGTTCGTCCAGGCGCTGTTGCAGGCAGGCGTCGGTGGCGCCGCTGCGCTGCGCGAAGCCGGGCGAGAACCAGCTGATCCAGGGCACGTGCTTCTGCGCATCGGGCGCCAAGGCATAGGGCAAGCCATGCAGGTAGAGGTTGTTCTCGCCCAGCGACTCGCCGTGGTCGGAAACGTACAGCAGGGCCGTGTCGGCGGATGCGGCACGGCCCTGCAGCCAGCGGATCGCGGCGGCGAGGAAGTGATCGGTGTAGGCGATCGAGTTGTCGTAGGCATTGACCACCTCGTCGCGGCTGCAGTCCTGCAGTTCCGCGCTGTGGCACTCGGGCTGGAAGCGCTTGAACGCGGCGGGTGAACGCTTGGGGTAGGCCGGGCCATGGCTGCCCATCTGGTGCATCACCAGCACCACGCCACGCGCGCGGCGTTCGGCGGGTAGCGTGGCGATGCGCGCATCCAGGCCGTCGAGCAGGATCTCGTCGAGGCACTCGCCGTCGGCGCACAGTCCGGCATGGCGCAGCGCGCTGGTGTTGACCGTGGGCACGCGTTCGCAGACACCCTTGCAGCCCGCCTGGTTGTCCAGCCACAGCACCGCCAGGCCGGCACGCTGCAGCACGTCGACCAGGGTTTCATGGTCCTGCTGGCGGCTGCCATAGGCTTCGCGCCCGAGGTGCGAGAACATGCAGGGCACCGAGGCCGCGGTGCTGGTGCCGCAGGACCAGGCGTTGCGCTGGCTGGTGACGCCGAGTGCGGCCAGCTCCGGCGTGGTCGGCCGGGCATAGCCGTTCAGCGCGAAGTGGTCGCTGCGCGCGGTTTCTCCCAGCACCAGCAGCAGCAGCGGTGGCTTGGCTTGTGCGGCAGCGGCACGCAATCGGGCGTCTTCGCCCAGCGCCAGCAGCGCCTGCGAACCTGTGCGGCGCAAGGGCTGGGCCGCCACCTGGCCGGCAGCCACCAATGCGTTCAGCGGGTTCACCAGGTAGCGCAGCTGCCGGTGGTTGCGCGAGGTGGCCGACAGCGGCTGGTACACCGACACCAGTGCGGCTGCCAGCAAAGCCCCGGCAGCCAGCAGCAAGAGCAGGTTGTTGCGCAGCTGGCGGGGCCTGCTGCCCCAGGCCAGCGGCGTGCGCCAGACCACCGCCGCCGGCAGCACGCCGATCAGCAGCACGGTGACCAGCAGCCGCGGGCTGAACAGGTCGAGCGCTTCGCGCACGTGGGTCTGCAGCACATTGACGACCATCGTGCTGTCGATCACCACGCCGTAGCTGAGCATGAAGTGCGCGCCGAAAGCGGCGGCCAGCAGCAGCAGCGTCAGCACCGGCTTCAAGGTGCGTCGCCAGTTCAACAGCGCCAGCAGCAGGGACAGCAGGGCCGCGATACCCAGCCCGAGGCCCGCGGCAAAACCGGCGCCACGCCAGCCTGCCAGCAGCTGCAATCGGTGCAGAGCGAACCACAGGGCCAGGTTGCCGGCGCTGGCGATCCACAGGCTCACGGCACCGATCAGCCAGGCGGGTTGCCAGGCGGTGGAGCGGTCGCCGCCGCGCGGGCGGCCTGAGCGGGTGACGGTCGCCGTGGCGGCGCTGCTGGCGCCCGCCGAGGTGGTGGTGTGCATCGCTGCGCAGGCTAGGGCGGGCGGCTTAAGCCAGTCTTAAGCGCGCCGCGGCTGCATCGCACAATGCGGCCATGCGCGTGCTGGTGGTCGAGGATGACGAGGGCATCGCCCAGGGCTTGCGCGCTCATCTGCGGCAGCATGGGGGCGTGGTCGACCTGGCCGGCAGCATCGAGGCCGGCTGGGCCGCGCTGCAGGCCGAGCCTTTCGACCTGGTGCTGCTGGACCTGGGCCTGCCCGACGGTGACGGCAGCGAACTGCTGCAACGCCTGCGCCGGCATGGCGGCGCGGGGCTGCCGGATGCGCACACGCCGGTGCTGATCATGACCGCGCGCGACCAGGTGGCCGCGCGCATCGCGGCGCTGGACATGGGGGCCGACGACTATGTCGCCAAGCCCTTCGACAGCGACGAGCTGGCCGCGCGCATGCGGGCCGTGCGCCGGCGGGCGGCCGGCCGCGCGCAGCCGCTGCTGTGCATCGGCGATGTCGAGATCGACATCGCGACACGCCGGGTGCAGCGCGCCGGCGAGCCGGTGGAGCTGTCCGCGCGCGAGTTCTCGGTGCTGCTGGCGCTGGCCGAGGTGCGGCCGCGCGTGCTGTCGCGCCCGCAACTGGAGGCGCTGCTCTACGCCTGGGATGGTGGACCGGACAGCAACACCCTCGAAGTGCATGTGCACCGGCTGCGCCGCAAGCTGGGCGACACGGTGATCCGCACGCTGCGCGGCGTGGGCTACTTCGTGCCGGCCGAGGCATGATCCGGCGCCGACGCACGCTGGTCGGCGATTTGCTCGGCTGGGCGCTCGGCGCGCTGTGCCTGGTCTGGCTGGGGTTTGTCGTGGTCGGTTTCCGGACCGGCCTGCATGAGGCCGATGAGCTGATCGACGGCCACCTGGCCAGCGTGGCGGCGCTGCTGCTCAGCGAGACCCGCAATGACTTCAGCGATGCACGCGCGGTGTTTCCGGGCGGCGACCCGGCCAACCTGCGGGCCCATGACTACCAGCAATCGCTGAGCGTGGTGGTCTGGGATGCTGCCGGCCGGGTGATCAGCCGCACCGGTGACGCGCCGATACCCCCCTTCGCCGACAGCGAAGGCTTTGCGACGCAGTCGCTCGGCGCGCCCGCGGCGGCCTGGCGCAGCTTTGCGCGCTGGCAGGCGCCCGGGCACCAGCGCCGCGTGATGGTGATGCTGAGCATTGCCGAACGGGATGAGCTGGCCTGGGACATCGGCACCCAGGTGGCCGAGCCGGGGCTGTGGGTGCTGCCGGTGGTGGCGCTGGTGCTGGGACTGGCCATCCGGCGCGGCCTGCGGCCCTTGCGTATCTTGTCCGACGAGGTGCTGGCGCTCGATGTGCAGCGGGCCACGCCGTTGCCGCCGGGCCAGCGACACCAGGAGTTCGGTGCGGTGGTGGAGGCCATCAATACGCTGGTCCTGCGCTACCACGCGGCGTTGGGCCGCGAGCAGCAATTGACCAGCGAGCTGGCGCACGAGCTGCGCACGCCGCTGGCCTCGCTGAGCCTGCATGCGCGTTCGCTGCGCGGCGAGATGGGCGATGAGGAGCGGGCGCAGTCGCTGCAGCGCATCGAACAGGACGCGCTGCGGGCCGGGCAGTTGCTGAACCAGCTGCTGGCGCTGGCGCGCGCCAGCCGCACCGAACTGGACGAAGCCGCCACGCCGGTGGACCTGGCAGACCTGGCGCGCCGCGTGGTGGCCGACTATGCCCAGGCAGCGCTCGATGCCGGGCATGAGCTGGCATTGCAGGCGCCGGCGCAGTGGGGCATCGCCGGGCACCCGGTGCTGCTGGAGCTGGCGCTGCGCAACCTGCTCGACAACGCGCTGGCGCACACGCCGCGCGGCACCGCCGTCGAGGTGCAACTCAACGCCGATGAGCGCTGGCTGCAAGTCTGCGACGACGGTGCGCGGCAGCGCGCGCAGGGCTTGGACAGTGGCCCTGCCGCCGCGGCCGAGGGCGCGTCAGGGCATGCGCTGGGCCTGGGCCTCGGTCATCGCGTGGTCGACAAGGTGGCTGCAGTGCATGGCGGCCGCTTTGCATCGCTGGCGCCGCCGCCGGGCTTCAGCACCTGCTACCGCATCAGCTTCGCCTGACGCGGCGAAGAGGCCGCGCTACATCAGCAGCGTCGATCCCGGCGCCATCGCCATCGCCGGCAGTTCGGGCGCGCTGTCGTGCATCGCGGCGTCGCCATCGGTGCTCAGGCCCATCAGGCTGATCGCGCGGTTCTGCATCGATGCGGCGTCTTCATGGTCGCCGCAGCGGTCCAGCACATCGCTGACGCGCAGCAGCACCTTCACTTCCCAATGCGCATCGGTGGTCTGGCCGGCCAGGCCGGCGGCGGCGAAGGCGTGGTCGCGTGCCCGCTCGCGTGAGGCGCGGCCGGCATGGCGGTCGTCCTCGCTGGCGGCCTGTTCGGCTTCGGCCGCGGCGCAGCTGACCTCGGCCAGTTCGCAGAGCAGGTCGACACGGGCATCGATGCCGGGCAGCATCGCCGCCCAGCGCAACGCCTGCGTCAGGTAGGTCTCGGCGGGGCCGAAGGCGCCCAGCGCCTTCAGGCTGCGCGCCAGCTGCGACAGCGCCTGGCCCATGTCCACCGGGCGCTGGCACAGCGTGGCCCGGTCCAGCCCGCGCATCGCGAGCGTCAGCGCGTGGCGCGCAAAACCTTCGGGCAGGCCGGGTTCGGCGTGGTCGCCGGGTTCGGCGGTGATGCGGCGGGGGACTGTCATGGTGGCGATGCTAGGCCCCGGCGCTGGCGTTGACTTCCCCGCATCCCCGGGGGGCGCGCGTGATCGGCGTCACGCGGTGCTGCTGCGTCCTCAACCCGCGCTCTGGCTGCCGAATTTCATGAAGTAGCCGCGCACTGGCTTGCGCAGCCGCCAGCCCAGCAGCAGCGTGACGATCACTGCGTAGACCGCCCATTCGCCGAAATCGTGCTTGGCCGCGCGCATCCAGAAGAAGTGCAGCAGGCCGAGCAGCACGATGCCGTAGACCAACCTGTGCAGGGCCTTCCAGCGCGCCGCGCCCAGCGCCTTGATCGCGCGGTTGAACGAGGTGGCGGCCAGCGAGGCCATCAGCAGCAGCGCCAGCGTGCCGACCAGGATGAACGGGCGCTTGGGGATGTCGCGCACGATGTCGGCCAGGTCCAGCCCCATGTCCAGCCAGGCATAACACAGGAAGTGCACGGCGCCGTAGAAAAAGGCGTACAACCCGGCCATGCGGCGCAGCCGCGCCAGCGCGTTCCAGCCGCTGAGCTCACGCAGCGGCGTGATCGCCAGCGTGATGCACAGAAAGCGCAGCACCCAGTCGCCGGTGCCGCGGATCAGCGCTTCAGCCGGGTTGGGGCCCAGCGTGTCGGCAATCGCACCCCACACCAGGTGGGCGAAGGGCAGCAGCGCCAGCACGAACAGCAGCGGCTTGGTCGCCGGATGCAGCAGCAGCTTGTTCATCGACGTGCGGGGTGCCGGGGGATCAGAAGTTCTTCGCCAGGTCCATGCCGGCATAGAGCTGGCCGACCTGGGCTTCGTAACCATTGAACATCAGCGTCGGCTTCTTCTTGGCGAAGATGCCGCCGCCGTCGCCGATCGGGCGTTCGGTGGCCTGGCTCCAGCGCGGGTGGTCGACCTTCGGGTTGACGTTGGAGTAGAAGCCGTACTCCTGCGCGGCGGCCTTGACCCAGGCGGTGCGCGGCTGCTTGTCGACGAAGCGGATCTTGACGAGGGACTTGCCGCTCTTGAAGCCGTATTTCCACGGCACGACCAGGCGCACCGGCGCGCCGTTCTGGTTCGGCAGCACTTCGCCGTACATGCCGAAGGACAGGAGGCTCAGCGGGTGCACTGCCTCGTCGAGCCGCAGGCCTTCGACATAGGGCCAGTCCAGCACGCGGGAGCCGACGAAGGGCATGGTCTTGGGGTCGGCCAAGGTCACGAACTCGACAAACTTGGCGTTGCCGGTGGGTTCGACACGCTTGATCAGTTCGGCCAGCGAGTAGCCGACCCAGGGGATCACCATCGACCAGCCTTCGACGCAGCGCAAGCGGTAGATGCGCTCTTCCATCGGGCTGAGCTTGAGCAACTCGTCGAGGTCGAAGACCTTGGGCTTCTTGACCTCACCTTCGACCGCGACGGTCCACGGCCGGGTCTTCAGCGTGTGCGCGTTGCGCGCCGGGTCGGACTTGTCGGTGCCGAACTCGTAGAAGTTGTTGTACGAGCTGGCGTCGGCCTTGGGCGTGGGCTTGTCCATCAGCATCGCACCGGGCACCGCGCTCCTGGCGCCGGGCAGCGCAGTGGCCTGGGCCAGCGCGTCGCGGGCGGCCCAGCTGGCCAGCGATGTGCCCAGCGCGCCAGCGGCCAGGCGCTTCATCCACTCGCGCCGGCCTTCGTAGAGGCAACGCGGGGTGATCTCGGACGAACGGGGGTGCAAAGACATGGAGGCTCCTGTGATGCCTGGGTGGCAGCGCCTGGGCTGCTGCCTGGTAGTCGTTGGGAGTACCCGGCGCCTTACAGCGTTCCTCGCGGCCATGAAAAAGGGCCGGTCATCGACCGGCCCCGTTTGCCTCGCGAGCAGCGTTGATCAGCGCAGGCCGGCCATGTAGTCGGAGACGGCCTTGATTTCCTTGTCGCTGAGCTTGGCGGCGATGGTGCTCATCTGCGGTGAATTGCCGCGCGCACCAGCGCGGAAGGCGTTGAGCTGGGCTTCGGTGTAGTCGGCATGCTGGCCGCCGACACGGGGGTACTGGGCCGGGATGCCGGCGCCGGTGGGGCTGTGGCAGCCGGCGCAGGCCGGCACCTGCTTGGCAGCAATGCCGCCGCGGTAGATCTTTTCGCCCAGCAGCACCAGGTCCTTGTTCTTCGCGAAACCGGGCTTGGTGGGCTTGCTGGCGTAGAACGCGGCCACGTTCTTCATGTCCTCGGTCGACAGCGGCGTGGCCATGCCGGTCATCACGGCGTTCTTGCGCTTGCCGGTCTTGAACTCTTCGAGCTGCTTGAACAGGTAGTCGGCATGCTGGCCGCCGATGATCGGGTTGGCCGGGCTGCCGCGGGAACCATCGGCGGTGTGGCAGGCGCCGCACACCTGGGTGGAAATCGTCTGGCCCTTGGCCAGGTCGGGCTTGGCCGCGGCCTGGGTTTCGGCGGCGAGGGTGGGCGATGCCGGGAGTGCAACCACGGCAGCCAGCAACGTCAGGGCAAGCAACGACTTCATGTCGGGAAACCTTGGGATGGGGGAGGGTAGGGACGGGCCATTGCTGGCCTATCCCCCCCTAAGAACCGGACTTGCGACTTTCACCGCATCCGGCTCAAGCACGACTCTGTGCCTGGGCAACCAAAGATTCTACCGGAGCCCGGCACCTAAGCCTCATTCCGAGGCCGGCTTCGCAACAGACAGACCCAAGGCGTGCAGTTGCACATGGCACACCGGGTGCAGGAGCACCCGGTTCGACAACGAGTCTGACCCGCCATCCACCCGACGGATCAGGTGGTGATCGTGCCAACCCGTTTCGTCCGAGAGGACGCCTCCGCAAAGGGCGCAGTTGCCGTGCTGCGAAAGGTACAGCGAAGCCCATTGCTTGCGGTACGCCATGCTTTGCAGCATGCGCCGCCCGCGCAAGTCCTCGCCGTACGCTTCCCACCGGGGATCAAAGGGGTTGAAGTCTCCTTTGACCTTCTGGTGCCGCACGATCGGTGTATCGGAAAGCCGATACAACCGCAGCCACCCTGGCGTGTCGCCTTCGGTCGGAGTCCTGACTGCGAACTCTGACCTGCCGTCGATGGTGTGCCAGTACTGCTCGGCCACCCACCTCGGGCTCTTCTTCGGATGTCGGCGACGTGCCCAGCGGGTCAAGCGCCACCACAGTAGCGAGTCGAGCCTGCTGAACGTCTCCTTGGCGACCACCGGATGGTGGTACTGCGCCCAACCTCGCAGGATCGGGTTCAGCAGCCCTATGAGCTCCGCCTGTTTCACCATCAGATGCGACATCACGACTTCCTTCACCTTGCTGTAGAACGCTTGCACGTTCTTCTTGCTCGGCTTGATGAGCAGTTTTCCGGAGTACTTCCGGAAGTTCCAGCCCAGGAAGTCGAAGCCTTCGTCGATGTGGGTGACACGCGTCTTGGCCTCGGACAGTCGCAACCCTCGTGTGGCGAGGAACGCTACTACCCACGGCCGGACCTCGGTCTCCAGGAACTCTTTCGAACTCCCGGTGATGACGAAGTCGTCGGCGTACCGGACCACATTGACCTTGAGCTTCTGGACCTTCGACTTGCCCAGCGTCGCCGTGAGGTGCGCTACCAGGCCCGCTTCCAGTCCGTTCAATGCCGCGTTCGCCAGGGTTGGCGAGATGATGCCGCCTTGCGGCGTTCCAGCTTCGGTGGCAGTCAGTTGGCCTTTGTAGACCACTCCTGCCTTCAGCCACTGTTGGACGATGCATTTGTCCATGCGGACGTGGCGCACCAGCCATTCATGGTTGATGTGGTCGAAGCAACCTTCGATGTCTGCCTCAAGGACCCATTGCGGGGATACCTTGCGGGAGAGACACACGAAGATCTGGCTCATGGCATCGGCCGTCGAGCGGTTTCGCCGAAAGCCGTAGCTGTTCGGATCGCTCTGCGACTCGACGACGGGTTCCAGACCGAGCAGGTGGAGTGCCTGCATGGCCCGGTCCCTCATCGTCGGAATGCCCAACGGGCGTTCCTTGCCGTTCGTCTTGGGGATATAGACCCGCCGTAACGGCGCGGGCCGGTATCCCCGTTGCTGCTCCAACCGACTGACCGCTTCGCATTTGCTGGTCGGCGTATCCCATTGCTCGCGGTCGACGCCTGCCGTCCGCTTGCCTTGGTTCTCTGTCGCTCGTCGCACCGCCAAAGCTCTGGCGCTGAACGAGCGGGTCAGCGACCTTTGCAAGGCTTTCACCCGGCGCCAGTCACCTTCCTGCGTTGCCTTCGCTATCCGCATCTGCATTGTTCTCACCTGCTGATCGACTCGCCGCCAATCAATGGCGTGCCAGCCGTCGGGCAAGTGCGAAGACGCAGAGCCACCGATGTCGATGACTTCTTCCATGCTTTCCTCGTTGGTTGAACCCTTCGAGGACGCACTTCTCCCCCTGAGGGAGTCATGCGTCCCCTCAGGGTTTAGAACTCAGCAACCGGCTAGCGACGGTTGCACCACGTGGAAGTGGGCCTGCTTTCGCAGTGGGGCCAAGTCGGAGCCCCTATCCCAGCCGTTACAGCCGAGCATTCGCTTTTTCCACGATCCCATACCCCCTCATCCGACAGGTCGCCTTGCGGCTTCCCTGCCCGGTGCAACTGGTGCACCGGGCAGATGGTGGGGCTTACCACGTTCCTTCGATTGCCGGCGACATGGCAGATGCCGTGTCGTCTCTCCGTTTAGGGTCTGCTTCTCCCGGGGCAGCGGTATGGCGACGTGTCCTTGAGTTTGATAAGGACAGCCCGCGTGCGCGCCGTTTTGGCTATGGCCTGACAGCAGGTTTGGCCATTCAATCGTAACCCGGGTTCAGTCAGCAGTTCACATACGTTACCCATGCGGAACTAGCCTAGCCCCTCCTCCGCCTTCCTGCTGGCAGATTCCATGCGTTCCCTCGCGGGAGATGCACGCCACCGAGGTGGGGGACATTGTTGGTCGGGCTTCACACACGACCGTTACCGGTCATGCATGCCGACGTAGGCTACTGCTGGTCGCGCAGCAGGTCACAGCAAGTGTGACAAGGCAACCGAAGACTTCCCATCGCTCTTGGAGTCTCGATACCGTCTCCCGACGATGCGTCTTGCCGCTTGGGGCGGCGATGACGCGGCTCTGTCACGGTCAGTCAAAGGCCGAAGCCAAAGACATCCCGTCACGCGTCCCGCCCAGGGGCGGGAGTGGACTCCTGCAGGGGTTTCACCTGCGACCTACCCGAAGGCAGGTCCTCTCTGGAAGGCTGCATTACCCCGCAGCTAGGGAGAGCGACACCGACCGTGTCGCACCAAACCCAACGATTTTACAATGCTCCATGACCGACCCCGTTTCCGTACCGCCGCACGCCGCACCCGGGCCTGCGGCCCCGACCCCCGAAGAGCGTGCCGCGCTGTCGTGGACCCAGAGCGCGCGCTTCCTCACCACCGCCAGCAAGCTCGAGCAATTGCCGCCCCCCGGCCTGCCGGAAACCGCCTTTGTCGGCCGCAGCAATGCCGGTAAGTCCACCGCGATCAACACGCTGGCCCAGCACCGCCGGCTGGCTTTTGCGTCGAAGACGCCGGGCCGCACGCAGCACATCAACCTGTTCGAACTGGGCCCGGCCGACGCGCCCGACGCGCTGTGGGCCGACCTGCCCGGCTACGGCTACGCCGCCGTGGCGCGCGACGCCAAGCTGCGCTGGCAGCAGGTGATGGCCGATTACCTGCGCAACCGCCATGCGCTGGCCGGCGTGGTGATGATGGTGGATTCGCGGCACGGCTTCAAACCGCTGGATCGGCAACTGCTGGAGTTCGTCTCGCCGCGCGTGGGCATGGGCGAGGTCAAGTTGCTGGTGCTGCTGACCAAGGCCGACAAACTGAGCCGCAACGAGGCGGCGCGCTCACTGGCGCAGGCGCAGGACGTGTTGGGCGAGGTGGCGACCGAGCACTCGGACATCAGCATCACGCTGTTCTCGGCACTCACGCGACAGGGTTTGGGCGATGCAGCCTGTACGCTGCGCGCATGGACACCGACGACGCCCTCGACCTCGCCTACGAACCCGCCCCCGATCCCCATACCCCCGACACCTTCCACCTGACGCTGCCGCACGGCATCCGCCTGTCGTGCCGGGCCGCCGGTGCGGTGGACGCGCCGCAGCGGGTGTTGCTGCTGCACGGCTTTCCCGAGGCGGCCTTTGTCTGGGACGAGGTGATCGCCGCGCTGGCCCCGCAGGCGCGCTGCCTGGCGCCCAACCTGCGAGGCTACGAACACTCCAGCGCGCCGGCGGCGGTGGAGGCCTACCGGGCCAAGCATCTGGTGGCCGACCTGGTGGCGCTGATCGAGCACCTGGGCGCGCCGATCGATGTGCTGGTGGCGCATGACTGGGGCGGCGGCGTGGCCTGGAACCTCGCGGCGCTGCGGCCGGAGTTGGTCAGGCAGCTGGTGATCGTGAATTCGCCGCACCCCGGCGCCTTGCTGCGCGAGTTGCGCGACAACCCGGCCCAGCAGGCGGCCAGCGATTACATGCATGAGCTGATTCAGCCGCAGGCGGCCAGCCGGCTGGCCGCGAACGACTTTGCTTTGCTGTTCGACAAGCTCAGCCGCTTCGGCCAGGCCCGCTGGCTGACGCCGGCGCTGCGCCAGCGTTACCGCGCGGTCTGGGCCTGCGGCCTGGACGGTGCGCTGAACTACTACCGCGCCTCGCCGCTGCGGCCGCCCAGCGCGGCCGATGCGTCGATCCACACGCTGCAGTTGCCGCCCTCGGTGGTCAACGTGAGCGTGCCGACGCGCATGCTCTGGGGCGAGGCCGATCAGGCCCTGCTGCCGTGCTTGCTGGACGGCCTCGAACAATGGGTGCCGCAACTGCAGGTCGAACGGGTGCCCGGTGCATCGCACTGGATCGTGCATGAAGAGCCGGCGCGGGTGGTCGAGACGATCTGCCAGGCCTTGGCCGACGCGCAAGCCGCTACGGTCGGCCGATGAAGAGGACCAGCCCGGCGCTGCCGCCCGGCGCGTAGGTCAGGCCCAGGTACAGCGGGCCCATGCCGGTGTCGGCGCCGACGAACAGGCTCATGCCGCTGCGCAGGTCGGATAGCCGGATGTCGCCGCTGCGGGCCCAGGCATTGCCCAGCTCGAACGATCCGCCGACGAAGAAGCCGCGGGTCAGCGTGGGCGTCTGCGACAGGCGCCGGTACCAGGTCAGGCGCAGCAGCATCACATCGTTGCCGGTCAACTGGCCGCTCTGATAGCCTGATAGCTGATGAAAGCCGCCGAGCTGGTAGCGCTCGACATTGAGCGACTGCTTCTGGTCGGCGATCTGCAGCAGGCCGTGGATGCTGAAAGTGTCGGCCCCGAAGCTGCGCGCCACCATGCCCTGGGATTCGACGCGCGTGAAATTGCCGCTCAGGTCGCCGCGGCGCCGGCCCCACCAGATCTCGCTTTCCATGCGGTAGCCCGACTGCGGGAAGCTCGGGTAGTCCAGCTGGTCGATCACCGCCCGGGCACGCAGGCCGTCCTCGGTCCAGCGCGCCGTTTCGGTCCGGCCCGGGTAGTCGGCGCGCACGATCTCCGGCACCGCGCGCAGGCGCAGGTGCGACCAGCCCAGCCGGAATTCACCGAACTCGCCCCAGGGTTGGCCCAGGTCGATGCCGGAGAGCCCCAGGTCGCGCCGGAAGATGGCTGATTCGTCGCCGGTGTCGGCCTGGTAGCGCAGCAGGCGCCGGCGTTCCACGCCGCCGTAGCCGGCGACGAACCAATCGTCGGCCCGCGACGAGGTCCAGGCCAGCGGGTGGTACAGCTCGGTGAAGGCGAGCGGCACCTCGCCGATCTGCACCCGGTTGCGCCACTCGGTGCCGTTGCGCGTGAGCCAGTGCCGGTTGTGGCTGAGCTTCAGATTGAAGGCGCTGCGGCCGCGGAAATCGGTGCTCAGGTCGATGCCGGCGCGCAGGTAGTTCGGGCCCCAGGACTTGTCTTCCAGCTCGAACACCAGGCCGTCGCCGGTGGCTTCATGCACCAGCTGGTAGTCGGCACGGGTGTAGTCGCCGCCGCCGGCCAGGCGCTTGGCGTCGCGCTCGGCACGTTCGGCGTCGAAGGCTTCGCCGGCCTTGGACTCGAGCATCGCTTCCAGCCGCTCGGGGTTGGTGTGGGTCGTGCCCTCGATGCGCACGAAGGCCAGGCGGGTGTCGGCCAGCGGCCGGGCCCGATGGCGCTGCTGCCAGGCGGCGTAGTCCGGCGCCGACGTCGACAAGACCGCGAGCTTGTCGCTGCGACCACGCGCGCCGGCCATGCCGAGGGCGATCAGCCTTCGCACCTCGGCAAAGTCCGACGAACTCAGCGTGCCGAGCTCGGGCGCGATCAGCACGTCCGCTGGCTTCAGCGTGGCCAGGCTGCGCTGCACGTTCTGCTCGGTGAGGATGTTGATCATCTGCTGCGTCAGCCCGACCGCAGAGCCCAGCGCCGCCCGGCCGGACAAGGGCGTGCCGATGTTGACGACGATGACGATGTCGGCGCCCAGCGCGCGGGCCACATCCACCGGCGTGTTGTTGACCAGCCCGCCATCGCCCAGGATGTGGCCATCGATCTCGATCGGCGCAAACACACCCGGCACGCTCATGCTCGAGCGCAGGGCCAGCGCCAGGTCGCCGCCGTCCATCACCACGGCCTGGCCGGTTTCCATGTCGGTGGAGACGGCGCGGAAGGCGATCGGCAGCGCATCGAAGCTCTGCACGCCGCGCACCGGCAGCGTGTAGCGGCGCAGCAGCGATTCGAGCCCGCGGCTGGACACGGCGCCTTGCGGCGTGCGCAGTTCCCCGTCGCGCAGGCCGAGTTCGATCAGCGGAGAGATCTCGAAGTCCTCTTCCTTGCGCCGCTGCGACAGGTGCCGGCGCTCGATGCGCGGCGAGAACACCTCGTCCCAGCGCACCTGCAGCAGTTCATGCTCCAGTTCATCGGCGCGCATGCCGCTGGCATAGAGCCCGCCGACGATGGCCCCCATCGACGTGGCGGCGATCACGTCGACCGGGATCTGCATCTCCTCCAGCACCTTCAGCACGCCGACATGCGCCAGCCCGCGGGCGCCGCCGCCGGAGAGCACCAGGCCGATGCGTGGGCGGCTCTTCTGCGCCGCCGGTTCCGCGGCGGTGGCCGGGATTG
Source organism: Aquabacterium sp. (assembly GCF_035476535.1). Lineage (GTDB taxonomy): Bacteria > Pseudomonadota > Gammaproteobacteria > Burkholderiales > Burkholderiaceae_C > Pseudaquabacterium. Next base: position 5,954 of record NZ_DATILJ010000213.1, on the reverse strand, counting down.
CGATGGCCAGCAGCGTCAGCGCGGCAGCGAGTGCCGCCGCAAGCAGGCCACGCATCAGCGGGCGGGTCCGCCCATCGTGCGCAGCACGCGGCTGGCGGCGCTGCGCACCAGCGAGCGTGGCTTCAGCGGGACCGCCAGCTGTGCGGCGAACAGGCGCTCGATGGCGCGCAGCCGCAGCGCCCAGTGACGCGAGGCGCTGGCGTCGCGCATCAGCCAGCTTTCGCCGTCGCGGTCCACCCACAGCAGCTGCAGCAGCCGCCATTCGCCTTGCAGGTAGGTGCGCACATGGTTGCCCGGTTGCAGCGCCAGCAGCTCGGATGGCACGCCCGGCGCGGCCGGGGCCGGCGAGGCTTCGGGCATCAGTTCGGCGGGCACGGTGTCCATGGTGCCGATGTCGATCGGCTCGCTGGCCTCGTCCCGCGCCAGCTGCAACTGGGTGATTTCGTTCTGCGCCAACAGCACGGCGCGGTCCAGGCTGTGGCGCTCGAAGAAGCTGATGCGGCCCGAGGCCCACTCGAAGCGGGTGATGTCTGCGGCGCCGTCGGCCACCAGATGGTCGACCAGCTGGCGCGCAAAGCTCAGCGCGCGGTCGGCCTCGGCGACTTGCGCGGTGGTCAGCAGGAAGGCCAGCCGGTCCATGAACTGCCAGACCGGGTGGTCGTAGTCGTCCAGCATGGCGGTGTCCTGCACGGCCAGGCGCAGCGTGGTCGGATGCAGGCGCAGCACCAGCGGCACGCAATCGGCGGGCAAGGAGCGGTCGGACTGGATCGCATCGAACAGCCGCGAGAGCAGTTCGATCAGCTGCTGGTCAATGCGCGGCGCGCTGGGGGCGGCGGTCGCTGCCGGCGGGTCGACGGGATTCAGTGGCATCGGCAGGCTGGCGCGCAGTTCCTCCAGGCTTTGCGACACGGTGGCCTGGGGCGAGTCCATCGCGCCGCGCAGCGTCGGCGTGACAACGATGGTGCGGTGCATCGCCGGCTCGATGCCCTGGTCGTCCAGCCGGGTGCAGGCACCGGCATAGCCCTGGCGCAAGGTGCGGGCCAGCGGTGTCGCGGCGTCGTGCAGGAAGGAAGCATGGCCGCCGCGGCTCAAGGGCACGGCTTGCACTCCCTCCCACAGCGCGCGCACATAGGTTTCGGGTCGGAACGGGTTGTGGTCGCGCGACACATTGAGGTCACCAACCAGTGCCGAGGTGTAGGACTGCAACTCGCGCAGTTCGAACTCCGCCATTGACTTGATGCGCTCGACGGCGCGCGAGATCTCGATGTCGGAGGTCACGGCCTCTTCGTCGATCAGCGACAGCTCCAGCTTCATGGGTGCTGCCGGCGCCGCGGATGCGGCGGGACCGGCGCCGGCCCCGCTGATCTCCGCTTGCACATGCGCGCGCAGCGCTCGCACGGCCTCGGACACCAGATCGCCGCGGTGCATCTGCAAGACTCGCGCGGCATCACCGCCGTGCCGGGTTTGCGGCCCGATGGCCAGCCGCCATTGCTCATGCACCGCATCGACCACCTGGTCGAACAGCAGGGGCGCGCGGAGCATTTCGTCTTCGACGAAATCGTGCAGAGTGGGGCGTTTGCTCATCAGGCTCAGCGAGTTGACGACCGATTATCAATCGATCCCCCACCGTCATGCCACAAAGCGAAACGGGCCCCCGAAGGAGGCCCGATTGTTGGCAAAGCCCTCGGCAAGTTGAGCGGCAGCCCGCAAGGGCTGTCCGTTCGAACGCGCCGAGTTATTGCGGCGGCAAAGCCGTCCGCAACAACATTACATGTCCATGCCCATGCCGCCCATGCCGCCCATGCCGCCGCCAGGCATGCCGCCGGCGCCGGATTCGTCCTTCGGCGCTTCGGCCACCATGGCTTCGGTGGTCAGCATCAGGCCGGCCACCGATGCTGCGTTCTGCAGCGCCGTGCGCGTGACCTTCGTGGGATCCAGGATGCCCATCTCGATCATGTCGCCGTAGGTGCCGTTCGCGGCATTGAAGCCGTAGGTGCCCTTGCCTTCCAGCACCTTGTTGATCACCACGCTCGGCTCGTCGCCAGCGTTGGCGACGATTTCGCGCAACGGCTGCTCGACAGCGCGCAGCACGATCCGGATGCCGGCGTCCTGGTCGCTGTTGTCGCCCTTGATCGTACCGGCGGCCTGGCGGGCACGCAGCAGCGCGACGCCGCCGCCAGCCACGATGCCTTCTTCAACGGCGGCACGCGTGGCGTGCAGCGCGTCTTCGACACGGGCCTTCTTTTCCTTCATCTCGACTTCGGTGGCAGCACCGACCTTGATGACGGCGACACCGCCGGCCAGCTTGGCCACGCGCTCTTGCAGCTTTTCGCGGTCGTAGTCGCTGGTGGCTTCCTCGATCTGCACGCGGATCTGCTTGACGCGGGCTTCGATGTCCGCAGCAGCGCCGTTGCCGTCGATGATGGTGGTGTTTTCCTTGCCGATCTCGACGCGCTTGGCTTGACCGAGGTCAGCCAGCGTGACCTTCTCGAGCGTCAGGCCGACTTCTTCGGCGATGACCTTGCCGCCGGTCAGGATGGCGATGTCTTCCAGCATGGCCTTGCGGCGGTCGCCGAAGCCCGGGGCCTTGACGGCGCAGACCTTCAGGATGCCGCGGATGGTGTTGACCACCAGCGTCGCCAGGGCTTCGCCTTCGACTTCTTCAGCGACGATCAGCAGCGGACGGCCGGCCTTGGCCACTTGCTCCAGCGTGGGCAGCAGGTCGCGGATGTTGCTGATCTTCTTGTCGAACAGCAGCACGAAGGGGTTGTCCAACAGCGCCGATTGCTTCTCGGGGTTGTTGATGAAGTACGGCGACAGGTAGCCGCGGTCGAACTGCATGCCTTCGACGACATCGAGTTCGCTGTTCAGGCTCTTGCCGTCTTCGACGGTGATGACGCCTTCCTTGCCGACCTTGTCCATCGCCTGGGCGATGATGGTGCCGACTTCTTCATCGCTGTTGGCCGAGATGGTGCCGACCTGGGCGATTTCCTTGCTCGTGGTGGTGGCCTTGGATTGCTTCTTCAGCTCGGCAACCAGGGCCACGACGGCCTTGTCGATGCCGCGCTTCAGGTCCATCGGGTTCATGCCCGCGGCCACGTACTTCATGCCTTCGCGCACGATCGACTGGGCCAGCACGGTGGCGGTGGTGGTGCCGTCACCGGCGATGTCGCTGGTCTTGGAAGCGACTTCCTTGACCATTTGCGCGCCCATGTTCTGGAGCTTGTCCTTCAGCTCGATCTCCTTGGCCACCGAGACACCGTCCTTGGTGACGGTGGGGGCGCCGAACGAGCGCTCGAGCACGACGTTGCGGCCCTTGGGGCCCAGCGTGACCTTGACCGCATTGGCCAGGATGTTCACGCCTTCGACCATGCGGTGACGGGCGTCAGCGCCAAAAATGACGTCTTTAGCTGCCATGTTGTATCTCTCCGGAATTCAGTGAATGGGGGCTTGGCGAGGGGTTGATTACTTCTCAACCACGGCGAAGAGATCTTCCTCGCGCATCACCAGCAGTTCGTCGCCATCGACCTTGACGGTCTGGCCGCTGTACTTGCCGAACAGCACGCGATCACCCACCTTGATGTTCAGGACAACGAAGTCGCCCTTGTCGTTGCGCTTGCCGGGACCGACGGCCAGCACTTCACCCTGGTCGGGCTTTTCGGCGGCGTTGTCGGGAATCACGATGCCTGAGGCGGTCTTGGTTTCTTGTTCCAGGCGCTTGACGATCACACGATCGTGCAACGGACGAAGTTTCATCACATCTCCTTGATGTCGCAGTCAGCTATAACAGGCCGGCGCCACGGAAGTGAGCGCCTATTTGCATGTTTGTGGAGCTTGGCAGCCACTGGCTGCCAAGCTTGTTAGCACTCAAGCTCGTCGAGTGCTAGCAGACTGATTATAGGGACGCCTGCGCCGCGTTCAAGAGGGCGGGTGCAATGAATCGACCGGCCGGCGTCAATGTGCGGGCGTGTCGGTGTCGTCGTCCGATGGGTCGGGTTTGGCTTCGACGCGGTAGCGCTCGCTGGCCCAGGCGCCCAGGTCGACGCTGCGGCAGCGTTCGCTGCAGAACGGGCGCCAGGCGTTCTCCGGCGCAAAAAGCGCCGGCCTGCTGCAGGTGGGGCAGGGCACCTGGCGCGCAGAGCGGCTGTTGCCGGGAGGTGCTGCGGTGGACATCGCGTGGATCAGGAACAGAGGGTCAACTCGAAGGCCATGTCTTCGTTGGCGGGCCGCATGCGGCCATCGGCCTCGCAGCGCATCAGCCGGATCGAAACGATCAGCCGGTGGCCGCTGATCTCGGGGATCAGTCCGGCTGTTTCGTCGATGCGCAGCCGCAGCAACTGGTAGCTGCGCCCTGGCGGCAGGCTTTGCTGGTACTGGCCGCCGCTGCTCATCACCTTGTGCGGCGCACCGGCATCACGCAGCAGTTGCAGCAGCACCTGCAGCGCTTCGGCCAGCGGCGCCAGCGTTGCCACCCAGGCGCCGAGGTCGGCGCGGCGACGCCCGGCATCGAACTGCTGCCAGGCGTAGTAGGCCGGCAGATCGAACTCGCAGGTGCCGCCAGGAATGCTGATGCGGCTGCGCACGCTCATCAGCCATTCGTTGCTGGTCAGTGACTGGGCCGCCTTGCCGGCCTGGTGGTTCAGGCCGTCGAAGGCGTGGTCGATGCGGCCGATGATGCCGTCCAGCGCTGCTTGCGAAACCTGCGGATTGCTGCGGTAGGCCACCAGTTGGGCCTTGTGCCTCTCCAGCTCTTTCAGCAGATCAGACTTCAGATCGGCACGCGACGAGACGTCCATGATCTCGAACAGCGTGACCAGGGCGAAGTGGTGATCGACCGCGGTATCCCGCGGCATCAGCTGGCCCAGCCTGTCGAGCAGGTGCTCCAGCCGCAGCATCGTGCGGATGCTCTCGTTGAACGGGTACTCGTACAGAACCAAGGCGCGCTTCCTCGTCAGGCGGCAGCCGTCCGGCCGGCCGCGACGCAGGATTGTTTCACAGCCCCGTTTCCGCTCACGCCGGGCTGGTCAACCAGATCTGCCACAGGCTCGCCACATGCTCGCGCAGTTGCTCGACGGACAAGTGCTCGTTGTGGATCACCGCATCGGCGATCGCGCGCCGGGCGGGGCGGGACGCTTGTTGCGCGATGACATGGCGCACCTGCGCCTCGCTCCAGCCGGAGCGCGCGACAACACGTTCGACCTGGGTGGCTTCACTGCAATCGACCACCAGGACGCGCTGGCAGCGGGCGCGCCAGTGGCTGGACTCCGTGAGCAGCGGTACGTCGAACACCACCGGGCCCTGAACCTGCGCGGCCTGTTGCTGGGCCATGCTGCCGATCATCGGGTGCAGGATGGCTTCGAGCCGGCGCTTGGCCGTGCTGTCGGCAAACACCCGTGCGCGCATCTGGTTGCGGTCGAGCGCACCGTCAGCCCTTGCGACGTCGTCGCCGAAGCTCGCTCGCAAGGCCGGCATCGCCGCACCGCCAGGGGCTGTCAGGCTGTGCGCGATGGCGTCGGTGTCGACCAGGGTGGCGCCGAGCGCGACCAGCATGCCGCCGACCGTGCTCTTGCCGCTGCCGATGCCGCCGGTCAAGCCCATGCGCCAGGGGCGGCTGTGCATCAACCGGGGATCCACAATCGGCTGAGCTGGGTGCCGTAGAACATCGCTGCCACACCGCCACCGGCCAGGTAAGGACCGAAGGGGATCGGCACGCTGCGGCCATGGCCGCGCGCGACGATCATGTAGACGCCGACGCAGGCACCCACGGCGGACGACAGCAGGATGATCGCTGCCAGCACCTGCCAGCCGAGCAGGGCGCCCAGCCCGGCCAACAGTTTGAAGTCGCCTTCGGCCATGCCGTCAACATGGCGCACAGCCTTGTACAAGCGGGCCACGGCCCACAACGAGAAGTAGCCGAAGAAGGCGCCGAGTGCAGCGTCATTCAAGGACACCTG
>NZ_DATILJ010000212.1:0-6682 GCF_035476535.1 Aquabacterium sp. | reverse complement strand
TACGCCGCCTTCAGCCGAGGCATCACGCGCTGGCGCGTCGCCTGCTCGAAGTCGTGCCCGAGCGCCAGCAAGCTGGCTTCGCTGAAGGCACGGCCGACGAAGATCAGGCTGAACGGGGCCTTGTTGCTGGCGTGCTGCCCCGCCGGCACGGTGAGCCCGGGCAGGCCGGCGATGTTGAGCGCCGACACCGTGGTCTCGGAGATGACACCTCCGCCGAACAGGTCCGGCAGCGCTTCGGTCGTTTGCGGCAGTACCAGCGCGTCCAGCCCATGGGCGTCCATGACCTGCTGGAAACCTTGCCGATACTGCGCACGCAGCGCGTGAAACTCAGACAGGTCCGGCGGTATCGACGGATCGGCCAGCGAAGCTTGCAGCACCGGCAGCGCTTCGGCGTACCAGTGCAAGGGCTCACCGGCATCGAAAGGCGAGGCACCTGCCAGGCGCTTCAACTCCGCCAGCGAGGGCACGCCCAAGCCTTGCAGGTAGCGGTGCAAGTCATGCGCCGCCGACTCCGTGCCGCGGAAGTCGTAGGCTCCGTTCGGCAGCGCCAGTTCGGCCAGGCCGCTGCCTGCGAACGGGTCGGCGACCAGCACCGCACCGCGCGCCTGCAAGGCCCGCTGCGCGGCCAGGTACAAGGTCTGGGTCTCGGTCGACAGCGGCGCGCTGCGCCAGCCCGGGCCGTACAGGCCCAGGCGCTTGCCCTGGAGAGTAGCCCCGCCAAGTGCGGCCTGGTAGCCGCCGGCCGGTGCCGCCGCGCCGGCCAGCAGGTCCATCGCAATCGCCGCGTCGAACACGCAGCGCGCGATCGGCCCCACCACGTCGCGCGTGCTGCCGGCCAGCGGTACCACACCGGACGTGGGCAGCAGGCCGTAGGTCGGGGTCAGGCCGACCAGGCTTTGCGCGGCTGAAGGGTTCTGGATCGAGCCACCCGTCTCTTCGCCCACACCCAGCAGCGCAAAGCCGGCCGCCACCGCCGTGGCGACGCCCGAACTGCTGGCGCCCGGGACCAGGCTTCGCTCGACCGCGTTGTACGTCGGTCCGGCCCAGCTGCTGTTGGCGCGCGTGCCATCGTCGCTGAAGGCCGGGATGTTGGTCTTGCCGACGACCACTGCATCGGCCGCCAGCAGCCGCTGCACCACCACCGCATGCTGCGATGGGAACAGGTGCACACCGCCCGTGGCCGTACTCAGCCGGTGCCAGCCCAGCGTTGACGGCGCACCCTGGTAGTCCATCGACTCCTTGATCACAACCGGTACGCCGGCCAGCGCGCCGAGCGGCTCGCCGCGCAGGCGCCGCTGATCGATGGCCCGTGCCTGGGCCAGCGCCTGCGGGTTGCGCCAGGTGAAAGCGTTGTAGGCGCCCTCCCAGCGCTCGGCCTGCGCCAGGCACGCGGTCAGCAGACCCTCGGCGGTGAAGCGGCCACTTTGCAGGCCGGCCATGGCCTCGGCCACGTCGAGCCGAACGGTGTCGATCGCCCGGCCACCGCCCTGGTTGTCGGGGTCGTTGTCGCCATCGCAGCCGGTCAGGCTGGCAGCACCGAGCGCGCCAAGGCCGGCCAAGCCCAGCGGCACGGACAGGAAACTTCGTCTGTTGATCATGGTTTCGCCGCGGCAACGCAGGCCGTCGAAGAGGTTGTCGATGTCCGGCAGTCTGTGCGGCCGGCGTATCGGTTCGACTGCAGCGCACAAGCGCCAGCGTTTCGTTGGTCAGCGCTGAACGCAACGGCTGAAGCCGTGTTTCAGGCCGCGCTCCCGGTGCGACCGGCTGTTGCCACGCGCTGCCAGGCCTGGCAAGCAAGTGCGCGAGGCTTGCCGGTCACTGCGCCAGCACCATCAGCCGCTTGAAGCAGTGGCCGACGATGCACTCGTCGGTCATGCCCATGCCGCCATGCAGCTGGATGGCCTGCGCGCCGACGAAGCGGCCGCTGGTGTCGACACGCATCTTGGCCAGCGCCAGCGTGCGGCGGCGGCGTGGCCGGTCTGCATCGCGCAGGGCAGCCAAGGCGGCATGCAAGGCGCCGCGCGCCTGCTCCACTGCGATGACCATGTCGGCCAGGCGATGGCGCAGCGCCTGGAAGCTGGCAATCGCCACGCCGAACTGCTGGCGCTGCAGCAGGTGCTCGCGCGTGGCGTCCAGCGCCCGTTCCATCACGCCCAGGCTTTCGGCGGAAGCTGCCACCAGCGCCCAGGCTTGTGCGATGTCCATCGCGTGCAGCGCAGCGTCGCCGCGGCACAGCAGCGTGTCGGCGGCGGCGGGTTGCAATGCGCCGTCGATCATGCAGGCAAGGCTGCCATCGACCAGCGTGAGTTCGCGTGCGGTCGCGGGCAACCGAACGCAGTGCAGTGCAGGCATCGCAATGCCCTGCTCGCCTTGGCCGTCATGGCCATCCGCATTGACCAGCACGATCAGCGCATCGGCCCCGGCCGCGCCGTGCAGCAGCCGGCTGCCGGGCAGCGCCACCGCATAACGCGCCGTGCCCGCCACCAGCGCCGGCAGCAAGGCTTGGGCCCCCTGCCCGGCATGGCTCAGCAGGTGCCCGGCCAGCACGGCCACCGCGGCCACCGGCTCGCGCACCAGTGCGTGGCCCAGCGCCTGGTGCAGCAGCGCCAGGTCCTCCGGGCTGCCATCCAGGCCGCCCACATCACCGGGTAGCGACAGGCCCAACCAACCCATCTCGGCAAAGGCCTGCCATTGCCGGGCGCTGAAGCCGCCCTCGTGGCGATAGGCCTGCGCCAGGTAGCGCTGCGCGCTGCTGTGCAGCAGGCTTTGTTCGTCGCTCAGCGTGAACTGCACTCAAACCCCCAGTGCATGGCGCGCAATCAGGTTGCGCTGGATTTCGTTGCTGCCGCCGTAGATCGTCACGGCGCGCCGGTACAGGTAGTCGCCGGTGATGCCGGCCGCGGCCTCATCGGCCTGATCGGGCGCGACCAGGCCGCGCTCGCCCAGCGCCTGCAGCATCAGCGCGCCGGTCTTCTGCTGCAGCTCCGAGCCCAGCACATGCAGGATGGAGCCGGCGGGCCAGGCGGTGGCCTCGGGCTTGCCGTGTTCGGACAAGGCACGCAGCGTCAGCATCTCCAGCGCCAGCAGGTCGGCTTCGGCCTCGGCCACGCGGCGCATCAACACCGCGTCCTGCTGCAGTGCCGGCGCTTCGGCCAGCAAGGCCTGCAGCCGCGCCAGCATGCGCTTGTTGCGCGGCAGCTCGGCGCTGAAGGCGCGTTCGTTGTCCAGCAAGTGCTTGGCGCAGGTCCAGCCCTGCCCTTCATCGCCGACGCGGTTGGCCTGCGGCACACGCACATCATCGAAGAACACCTCGTTCAGGCTGTGCGCACCGTCGATCGAGATGATCGGGCGGATCGTGATGCCGGGCGAGCGTGCATCGATCAGCAGAAAGCTGATGCCGCGCTGCGGCTTGGCCGCCGCATCGGTGCGCACCAGGCAGAACAGCCAGTCGGCGTAATGGCCCTCTGTTGTCCAGGTCTTCTGGCCGTTGACGATGTAGTCGCTGCCATCGGCCACCGCGCGGGTGCGCAGCGAGGCCAGGTCGGAACCGGCGCCGGGCTCGGAGAAGCCCTGGCCCCAGAAGGTTTCGCCACGCAGGATGGGCGGCAGATGACGCTCTTTTTGTTCGTCATTGCCAAAGGCCATGATCACCGGAGCCACCAGCATGAAGGCCGATGCGCAGGTGGCCGGTGCGCCGGCCAGTGCGCATTCTTCTTCGAACAAGTGGCGCTGCAATGGCGTCCAGCCTGGCCCGCCATAAGCCGCCGGCCAGTGCGGCGCCGACCAGCCTTTGGCATGCAGGATGCGTGTCCACGCCACCATGTCTTCTTTCAGTGGGTGGTGGTGGCGCCGGGCACGTTCGGCCAGCTCGGGTGGCAGCTGCTGGCGCAGGAAGGCGCGTACCTCCTCGCGAAAAGCCGCCACGCCTGGATCGGGTTCGAAGTTCATGCCGCTGCCTCGATGAAACCGCCGCGTTGCGCGAAGAGCGCCAGGTGCTCGTCATAGCGCCCGAATTCAGCGGCCATGACAATCGCCCGCTTCAACCCATGACCGACCGCGTTTTCTTCGGTGACGCCGATGCCGCCGTGCAGCTGCACCGCCTGCTCGGCGACGAAGCGCAGCGCCTGCGTCAGCTGCAGCTTCACGGCGGCCAGCACCTGGCCGCGTGAGATCGAATCGGGCTCATCGAGCATCACCGCCGCGTAGTGCGCCATGCCGCGGGCCAGCTCCAGCGCCATCAGCATCTCGGCCGCGCGGTGCTGCAAGGCCTGGAAGCGCGCAATCGGGCCGCCGAACTGCTGGCGCGTCTTCAGGTAGGCCACGGTCGTGTCCAGCAGCCATTGCATCAGGCCCACCGCTTCAGCAGCCAGTGCCGCGATGCCGGCCTGGCGGACCGACTCGATCAGCGCTGCTGCCTCGCCGGGCGGCGCGATGACATCGGCCGCCTGTGCTTGCACGGTGTCGAAGTGCAGAGTGGCCATGCGCCGGCCATCGTGCGTGCGTGTGGCATGGCGCGTGAGGCCGGGCTGCTGCGCATGCAGCACGAACAAGGCAGGGCCGGCATCGCCTTGGGCGCTCACCAGCAAGGCATCGGCGCTATCGCCGTGCAGCACGTGCGCAATGCGACCGTCGAGGCGCCAGCCTTCGCCGTCGGCTACAACGCGGCAGCCACCGCCTTCAGCCCAGGCCAATACCCAGTCACCGGTCGCAATGCGTGGCACCCAACGGGCTTGCAACGGCGGTGCTGCGCGGCGCAGTGCCGCGGCACCCAGCACAAGTGTCGGCAGCCAGGGGTCCAGGGGCATCGCCGGGCCCAGCGCCTGCATCACCACCATCGCATCGAAGGCGCTGCCACCGAGGCCGCCCTGCTCGGCCGGGTACAGCAATGCAGGCAGGCCGATCTCGCTGGCCTGCGCCCACAGCTTGCGGCTCCAGCCATTCGGCTCGGCGGCATATCGGCGGCGATGTGCGAAGCTGTACTCGCGTTCGACCAGGCGCTGCACCGCGTCCTGCAGCATGCGTTGGTCATCGTTCAATGAGAAATTCATAGCCCGAGCACCGCCTTGGCCAGAATGTTCTTCTGCACCTCCGTGCTGCCGCCATAGATCGACGCGGCGCGCAAGGTCAGGTAGCTGGCCGCGATCGTCGTGTCGGCACTGGCCTCGTCGTCAAACTCGTCGGCCGCCGCCCACGCACGGGGGCCGGCCGCATCCAGCAGCAAGGCGCTGGCGGCCTGGCGCAGCTCCGTGCCCTTCACTTTCAGGATCGAGGCCCGCGCATCGGGAGGCCCGTCCAGCAGGCGCAGCTGCAGCAGCTCCAGCGCTTGCAGTTCCACCTCGATCAAGGCCGCGCGTTCGCGGAAGCGCGGTTCGTCGGCCAGGCTGCCGCTTGCTTCACCATCGCAAGAAGGCACGGTAGCAGCCAGCGCCTTCGCGCGGGCAATCAGCCGCTTGCTCATGCCGATGCGGGCGATGCCGGTGCGCTCGTGGCCCAGCAGGACCTTGGTCATCGCCCAGCCGGCGTTCTCGTCGCCGACGCGGCACTCCACTGGCACGCGCACCGCATCGAGGAAGACTTCGTTCACCTCATGGCGGCCGTCCAGCGTGATGATGGGCCGCACGGTGACGCCCGGCGAACGCATGTCGATCAGCAGCAGCGTGATGCCGGCCTGCGGCTTCGCGGATGCATCGGTGCGCACCAGCGTGAACATCCAGTCGGCATGCTGGGCCATGCCTTGCCAGATCTTCTGGCCGTCGACGATGTAGTGCTCGCCCTGAGCATCACTGGCCCGCCTGGCACGTGTTTTCAATGCCGCGAGGTCCGAGCCGGCGCCGGGCTCGGAGAAGCCTTGTGCCCACCAGTCGTCGAGGTTGGCGATGCGCGGCAGGAAGCGCTGCTGCTGCGCCGGCGTGCCGAAGGCAATCAGCAGCGGGCCGATCATGTTGACGTTGAACGACAGCGGCTCGGGCGCCGGCGCCTGGTGCAGCGCATCGAGGAACAAATAGCGCTGCACCGCATTCCAGCCCGGCCCGCCATGCGCCACCGGCCAGCTGGGCGTGGCCCAGCCACGCTTGGCCAGGCTGCGCTGCCACTTCACGACCTCGGCTTTGCTCAGCGCACGATGCTCGGCCAGCTTGCGCCGCACTGCAGGGTCCAGTTCGGCGTCGATGAAGGCGCGCACCTCGGCCTGGAAAGCCAGGTCTTCGGCGCTGAACAGGCTGGGCATCAATCAGCGCCCATCACTCGTGGCGCGGGCAGGCCGAGCTTGCGGCAGCGCGAGCGATAGACCTTCAGCACCAGGCCGGCATCGAGTACCAGCGTCACCTTGCCCTCGGCATCGAGGTTCAGGTTCGGGCCGCGGATGGCGAACCACACATCGGTGATCTCGGTATTGCTGGCCGGCACATGCAGGGTGTGGATCGAGCCGGCGGGCTCGTACAGGTAGGAGCCGGCGCGGTTGACCGCGTCGTACTCCAGGTACTTCCACGAGCCCGACAGCGTGAAGGCATAGACCTCGCCGGTGTGCTTGTGCGTGGCCAGGGTGGCGCCCGGTTGCATGCGCATGCGCACGATCCACAGGCCGCTGGGAATATCCACCTGCACCACCTGCATCGTGATGCCGGGCTCGAACTCGACGAAGGGCAGTTCGCTCTCGGCGCGGTGCAGCGCTTCTGGAATGCCC
>NZ_DATILJ010000211.1:0-19468 GCF_035476535.1 Aquabacterium sp. | reverse complement strand
GGCGGCATCGTCTTCAGCCACCAGCTCGAGCTTGACCTTCTTGCCGCCGATCGTCACGCCCTTGGCGTTGAGATCCTCGACAGCCATGCGGGCGCCGTTTTCGTTGTCCTTGCCATAGTGCGCCTGAGCACCGGAGACCGGGCCGACGTGGCCGATCTTGACCACCATGTCCTGCGCCATCGTGGCGCCGGCGAACAGCGTCGCGGCCGCTGCGACGATCGCATTGAGCTTGACTTGCATGCAAATACCTCCGGATGAGTATGTTGAGACTTGAAAGAGTTTCTGTGGGGTGTTTCTCAACGGGCCGAACAATACTCCAAATGAGAAGCCGCCCCACATCGGGAATCCCCGGCACGGGATTGCGTGTGGAACGCAAGCCCCGTGCCGGCAGACCCCGCCTTCAGCGGGTGCAGGCACAACGCGGCACGGGTGATTTGCGCCGACCTCAATCGGCGCGACTGCGGGTAATCTCTGGTGTCGCGGGTGCCGCAGCGGCCGCGTTGTGCAGCTTCGGCGTCAGGCCCGCCGATTGATAGGCACGCCAGCGCTGGCGTCCTTGCTGGGCATCGGCCGGTTCGTCCGAGACGATCTCCAGCACCCGCGCAAAGCGCTCGAAGCCCGGCGCCATGCCGGGCCCGAGGTTAACCAGCACCTGCGGGCCGCTCACCTCACCCGGCTCATCCGCCAGCCAGATCGGCGTGCGCGCCATGAGCGGCGCCACGCGCTCGCCGGCGCGCAGCCGCGCATGCGGCACGAACTCCTCGTGCTCGAAGATCCACAGCATCGTGTCCAGCCGGCTCAAGGCTTCGGGCGCGCCGGTGGCCACCACCTGCGCGCCCTGCCGCCAGGCCTTGCGCAGCAGGCGGCAGGTGTAGCCGAGCTTGTCGGCCACGCCGGTGTGGAAGGCCACGTCCGTCACGATGTCGGCTCCCGTACCGGCCGCTTACTTCGCCGCCTGGGACAACACGTAATGCGTCAGCAGCCCCACCGGCCGGCCCGTCGCGCCCTTGGCCGCGCCGGACTTCCAGGCCGTGCCGGCGATGTCCAGGTGCGCCCAGCGCAGCTTGGCGGTGAAGCGCTTGAGGAACATCGCCGCGGTGATGGCGCCGCCGGCGCGGCCGGCGATGTTGGCCATGTCGGCGAAGTTGCTCTTCAGCCCTTCGTCGTAGTCGTCGTCCACCGGCATGCGCCAGCAGGTGTCGAGTGCGGCTTCGCCCGCGGCCTGCAGTTCGGCGGCCAGGCCGTCGTCGGCACTGAACAGGCCGGAGCGCACATTGCCCAGCGCGATGATGCAGGCGCCGGTCAGCGTGGCGATGTCGACCACCGCGGCGGGCTTGAAGCGCTCCACGTAGGTCAGCGCATCGCACAGGATCAGCCGGCCTTCGGCATCGGTGTTGAGGATCTCGATGGTCTGGCCGGACAGGCTGGTGACCACGTCGCCCGGCTTCACCGCGCGGCCGCTGGGCATGTTCTCGGCCGCCGCGACCACGCCGATCAGGTTGACCTTGGGCTTCAGCTGCGCCACCGCGCGCATCGTGCCGATGACGCTGGCGGCACCGCCCATGTCGAACTTCATCTCGTCCATCTCGGCACCGGGCTTCAGCGAGATGCCGCCGGAGTCGAAGGTGATGCCCTTGCCCACCAGCACCACCGGCGCCACGCTCTTGGCCGCCCCCTGGTAGTGCATGACGATGAAGCGCGGCGGTTCGTCCGAGCCCTTGGCCACCGACAGGAACGAGCCCATGCCGGCCTTCTCGATCGCCTTGTGGTCCAGCACCTCGATGCGCAGGTCGTTGGCCTTGGCCATCTTGCGTGCCTCGTTGGCCAGCAGGCTCGGCGTGCAGTGGTTGCCCGGGCGGTTGGCCAGTTCACGCGCCAGCGTCACGCCTTCAACGATGCCGGCGCCACGCACCAGGCCGGCGCCGAGTTCAGTGGCCTCGGCCTTCGAAGCGGCCAGCAAGCTGAGCTTCTCGAGCTTGGGCACAGTGGTCGCGCTGGGCTTGGTGGTGCGGTAGACATACACCGCATCGCCCCAGGCGGTGGCCAGCGCTTCGGCATGCGCCGACTGCAGGGTGTCGAAGCCGAGCAACTGCACTGCGAGGTGCTTGACGCCCAGGCCCTTCAGCGTGTTCAGGCCACTGACGAGCGCGCTCTTCAGCGCCTTGGCGCTGCCATTGGCGACCGCAGCCACCAGCACGCGCGCTGCCTTCACGCCGGCCACCTGGCGCAGGTAGACCTGCTTGCCGGCCTTGTGCGCAAAGTCGCCTTGCGCAACGGCCTCCTTCACTGCGGCCGCCAGCGGCTCATCCAGTGTGGCGGGCACGGCATCGCCGGCCAGCACGATCAACAAGGCGTCGGCGGCAAAGCGGCTTGTGGCCCCTGGCGCGATCACGTGGGTACGGAAGTCCATAATTCGTACAGGTTTGATGATCAGACGATGTTATTCGATTCAACCGTACGCAGAGAAATGGCGCGGAGCTTCGGCGCGACGCTGGTGGTGATCCTCACCATCGTGATCACGATGATGCTGGTGCGCACCATCAGCCAGGCGGCCGGTGGTGTGGTCGCGCCCGAAGACGTGGTGCTGGTGCTCGGCTACACGGCGCTGCAGCACATCCCGACGATGCTGACGCTGTCGATGTTCATTGCCGTGGTGGTATCGCTCGGCCGCATGTACCGCGACAGCGAGATGGTGATCTGGTTCGCCAGCGGCATTGGCCTGGCCCGCGTGGTGGCGCCGGTGCTGCGCATGGCCTGGCCGGTGCTGGTGGTGGTGGGCGTGCTGCTGCTCTTCGTCTGGCCCTGGGCCAACCGCAGCGGCACCGAACTGCGCCAGCGCTATGAGCAGCGCTCGGACCTGTCGCGCGTGGCGCCCGGCGTGTTCCAGACCTCGCGCGACGGCAACCGCGTGTTCTTCGTCGACCGTGCCAGCCACGAAGGCAGCGACGGCCACAACGTGTTCATCCTGACGCGCAAGGCCGGTGTCGAATCGGTCACCGCGGCACGCACGGGTCGGCTGGAAATGCAGGGCGACGACCGCATGCTGGTGCTGGAGCGTGGCCAGCGCAACGAGATCAACGCCGCCACCAATGCGCGCACGCTGGCCAGCTTCGAGACCTATCGCGTGCTGGCCGACGACCGCGCCGTGCGCCGCGCCACCGAGCGCCCGGCACGGACCCTGGCCACGCTGGAACTGCTGCGCGCGCCCACGCCGCGCAACCAGGGTGAACTGGCCTGGCGCTTCGGCCTGCTGCTGGCGGCCGGCAACCTGGTGCTGCTGGGCGTGGGCCTGGCGGCCACCAACCCGCGCCGCGCGAGCAACTGGAACCTGCTGTTTGCGCTGCTGGCCTTCATCATCTACTTCAACCTGATCAACCTGTCGCAGGCCTGGATCAACGCTGAGCGTTTCGCGATGGGGCCGATGCTGCTGTACCTGCACGGCGGCGCATTCGCGCTGGCGGTGGGCCTGATCTGGTGGCGCGACAACGGTACCGCCCTGGCCTTCCACCGCTCGCGCAAGGCCGGCGCATGAAGACCGTCCGGCGGCTGCTGTACCGCGACATCGTCTGGTCGGTGGCCTTCGTGGCCATCGCTTTCCTGTCGCTGTTCTTCTTCATCGACGTGGTCGACGACCTCGACAGCGTCGGCCGCGAAGATCAGACACTCGGCCGGCTGATGCTGCGCGCGGTGCTGGAGATCCCGGGGCATTTCTACGAGCTGTTCCCGATCGCCGTACTGATCGGCACCATCTACTCGATGGCACGCCTGGCGCAATCGTCGGAGTTCACGATCCTGCGCACCGGCGGGCTCGGGCCCGGCCGCGCGCTGGCCCTGCTGGCAGTGCCGGGCGTGATCTTCGCGGCGATGACCTTCGTGGTCGGCGACTATGTCTCGCCCTGGACCGAACGCGAAGCCGTGCTGCTGAAGACCGGCAGCCGCGGCAGTGTGGCACTGGGCCGCGGCGGCGCCTGGCTGAAAGAGCGGCGCGATGGCCCCGAAGGCCAGCGCAATGTCTCGGTGAACGTCAGCACCATCGGCGCCAATGGTGACCTGCAGGGCATCCGTATCTTCGAGTTCGATGCCGAAGGCCGCTTGCGCACGCAGATCAACGCGCGTGCCGGACGCGTGGGCGCGGACAGCGTGTGGCGGCTGGCCGACGCCTCGCGCACCGATTGGCCGACGCCGGAAGCCGCCAACGCCGGTGCGCCGCTGGCCGCATCGGCCCCGAAGACATTGATGTGGCCTAGCACGCTGGATACGCGGGTGGTGGCGGCGGCGCTGCTGCCGGCGCAGACCATGTCGACCGTCGAGCTGTGGCGCTACAGCGCCCACCTGACCGACCAGGACCAGGCCACGCAGCGCCACGAGATCCAGTTCTGGAAGAAGGCGCTGTACCCGCTGGCCTGCATCGTGATGGTGGCGCTGGCGCTGCCCTTCGCCTACCTGCATGCACGCGCCGGCGGCGTCAGCTTCAAGGTGTTTGGCGGCATCATGCTGGGCATCGGCTTCGTGCTGCTGAACAATGTGTCGGGCCATGTGGGCCTGTTGAAGCAGTGGACACCATGGCTGGTGGCCGCCGCGCCCAGCCTGCTGTTCCTGCTGCTGTCGATGGGCGCTTTTGCCTGGCTTGTGAGATACCGATGACCGAATCCCCGCTTGGCTCCCAGTCTGGCCTGCTGCTGTTTGCCCATGGTGCGCGTGACCCGCAATGGGCGCGTCCCTTCGAGGCGGTGGCCGCGCGCTGCCGTGCGCAGCGGCCGCAGACGCCTGTTGTGCTGGGTTATCTGGAGTTCATGGCGCCGGGGCTGATCGAGGCCGGCGCACAACTGGCCGCCGCCGGTTGCGCCGCGGTCGATGTGGTGCCGCTGTTCCTGGGCGCTGGTGGCCACGTGCGCAAGGACATACCGGTGCTGATGGCCCGCTTGGCCGAAGCGCATCCTGACGTGACCTGGACCCTGCGGCCGGCCGTCGGCGAAGCGCCTGCGGTGATCGATGCGATGGCCGAGGTGGCACTCGCCGCCGCGAATCAAGCGGTGGTAGCGGTGCGATGAACCTGCACCAGTTCCGCTTCGTGCAGGAGGCGGTGCGCCGCAACCTGAACCTGACCGAGACGGCCAAGGCGCTGCACACCTCGCAGCCCGGCATCAGCAAGGCCATTCTCGAGCTCGAAGAGGAACTCGGCGTCGACATCTTCGCGCGCCACGGCAAGCGCATCCGGCGCGTCACCGAGCCCGGGCAGCTGGTGCTGAAATCGGTCGAGATCATCATGCGCGAGGTGGCCAACCTCAGGCGCATCGGCGAAGAATTCTCGAAGCAGGACGCCGGCACGCTGTCTATCGCCACCACGCATTCGCAGGCCCGCTATTTCCTGCCCGAGCCGGTGGCACAGCTGCGCCGCAAGTTCCCCAAGGTGCAGGTGCAGTTGCACCAGGACATGCCGGCCAACGTGGCGCGCATGCTGCTGGACGACGTGGCCGAGATCGGCATCGCCACTGAGTCGCTGGCCGAGGTGGAAGGCCTGGTCAGCCTGCCCTGCTACCAGTGGCAGCATGTCATCGTGGTGCCGGCCAAGCACCCGCTGGCCCATGTCGAGCGGCCGACGATCGAGCAGCTGGCGGCCGAGCCGCTGGTCACCTACCACGGCACCTTCAGTGGCCGTTCGCGCATCGACGCGGCCTTCGCGCGGGCGCGGCTCAAGCCCAACATCGCGCTCGAAGCCATCGATGCCGACGTCATCAAGACTTATGTGCGGCTGGGCATGGGCGTGGGCGTGGTGTCCGAGCTGGCGGTGCGCGACGACCCGCCCGGCGGCGACCTGCTGTGGCGCCCGGCGGGCCATCTGTTCGGCCCCAACACCTCGCGCGTGGCCTTCAAGCGCGGCGCCTACCTGAGGCACTTCGTGTTCGCCTTCTCCGAACTGCTGTCCGAGCGGCTGACGCGCCCGCTGATCGAGCGCGCGATGTCCGGTTCGGGCGAGACCGACTACAACCTCTGAAATCCCCTCTGCCGACCTGCACGTCCTGACCATGAACGCCACCGCCCTGCCCCGCACGCCCGCCCTGACCAGCCGCCTGCCGAATGTCGGCACGACGATCTTCACCGTGATGTCCGCATTGGCCACCGAACACGGCGCCGTGAATCTGGGCCAGGGCTTCCCGGATTTCGACAACGACCCCGCACTGTCCGATGCCGTCACGCAAGCGATGCGCGAAGGCCTGAACCAGTACCCGCCGATGGCTGGCGTCGCGCCGCTGCGCGAAGCGGTGTCACTCAAGGTCGAGGCGCTGTACGGCCACCGCTACGACCCGACCAGCGAGATCACCGTCACCGCCGGCGCGACGCAAGGCATCCTCACCGCGGTGCTGGCCTGTGTCGGTCCGGGCGATGAAGTGATCGTGCTCGACCCCTGCTACGACAGTTATGTGCCGAACATCGAGTTGGCCGGAGGCATCGTCAAGCGTGTGGCCCTGACGGCTGGCAGCTTCCGCCCCGATTTCGCGGCCATCGGCGCCGCGATCACGCCGCGCACGCGCGCGATGATCATCAACACGCCGCACAACCCCAGTGCCACGATCTGGCGCGCCGAGGACATGCAGGCACTGGCCGAACTGCTGCGGCCCACCGAGATCGTGCTGATCTGCGACGAGGTCTACGAGCACATGGTCTACGACGGCCGGCCGCATGTCAGCGCTGCATCGCTGCCCGAACTGGCCGCGCGCACTTTCGTGATCTCCAGCTTTGGCAAGACCTACCACGTCACCGGCTGGAAGGTGGGCTATGTCGCGGCGCCGGCGCCGCTGATGGCCGAGTTCCGCAAGGTGCACCAGTTCAATGTGTTCACCGTCAACACGCCGATGCAGCATGGCCTGGCGCGCTTCATGGCCGCCCCCGCGCCCTACCTCGAACTGCCGGCCTTCTACCAGCGCAAGCGCGATCTATTCCGCGAAGGCCTGGCCGGCACGCGCTTCCGGCTGCTGCCCAGTGAAGGCAGCTACTTCCAGTGCGTGGACTACAGCGCAATCAGCGACTTGTCGGAAGAAGACTTCTGCCGCTGGCTGACCCGCGAGATCGGCGTTGCGGCCATTCCGCTATCGGCGTTCTACGGCGACGGCCGCAACCAGGGCCTGGCGCGCTTTTGCTTTGCCAAGCGCGACGAGACGCTGCGCAGCGCGCTCGAGCGCCTGCAAGGCCTGTAGCGCGCAGCGCCTGCCGTCACGAACGCTTGCGGCTGCGCACGATGGGCGGCGTGACGGGCGCCTCCGCGGCCGGTGACTGACCCAGGTCCAGGTCCACAGCGTGGAACTGGGTCGGGCCGTCCAGGGTCAGGTCCGGTGTCAGCACCATCGTCGCGTCACCGACTCCTGGCACATCGCGCGCCGGAGCCAACGGCCCCTGGCCCGCAGCGTCCAGCGGCAGCAGCACATCCACGTCAGCGAGGCGCGCGCCCTGGTGGTCGAACAGGTCGCGTGCCAGCGAGTACAGCATCAGCACTTCGCGGTAGGCCGGCAGCTCGAACAACTCGCCGCCGTCCTTGCGGAACATCAGCGTCTCCAGCTCGGCCATCGCATCGATGGGTAGGGTCCAGGCGCGCTGCAGCCGCAGCATCGCCTGCGGGTAGTCCACCAGCGTGCGGCCCTGCAGCATGTCGGTGTCCCAGTCAGGCGCGTAGCCATTGAAGCGCTGGTTGAAGCGCTCGCGCGTGCGCTCGTAGGCCTCGCGCTCGCCGCGCCGGCGGTAGATCTCCAGCAACTTCAGATAGGGCAAGGGACTGGTGCCGCCGGTGTCGCGCAGGTGGCCCATCAGCAGGTCGATCGCCGCATCGTCCTGGCCCAGCACGACGAAGAACTCGGCCTGCTGCTCCAGGTCGATCAGCTCCTCGATCGACACCGCGCGCGGCGGAGGGCTGGTGGTGGTCCAGCCGGGCTCGACCGTCACCGGGCCGAGCGCAGTGTCCAGGCCCATCGTTGCCGGGGCCGGGTTCAGCTCGGCCGGTGGGTCGGCGGCGGCTGCCGGCGGCCAGGCGGGCGTGCGGGCCGGCGCTGCTGCCACGACTGCAGCGACTGCAGCGGGCGTGGCCCTCTGCGGCGGGGGATCGGGCCGCGCATCGGCCAGCACCTCGGCGGCATCGGCCCACCAGTGGGCCTGCGCATCGCGCTGCTGTCGACGCAGCTTGAGCACCAGCCAGACGACGGCAGCCAGGCAGAGGATCAGGGCCACGCTCAACCAGGGCAGCCAGCGGCTCGCCGCGTCGCTGCGCACGGCACGGGTGCGCAGCTGCTGCAGTTCCTCACGGTGCACCTTGCCGTCGGCCAGCAGGCGCTGCACCTGCTCTTCGAGGGCCTGCACACGATCGGCCGCGGCCGAAGCCGCAGCCACAGCGGCGCTGGCCGATTGCGCATTCAGCGCCGCGCTGGCCTGGTGCTCGGCCATGGCGGCGGCCACGGCCTGGCGCAGCACATCGGGGTCTGACGCCTCCAGCGACAGCCGGGCCGCGGGCGGCGGCGTGGGCACTGCGTCGGCGCGGGATCTGGGCGAGCGTTGTGCGAAGGCGGTGCCGCGCCGCGGCTTCTTCGGCATACGCATCGTCGGGGCACTGGCTGCCGAACGTTCGGTCGCTACCACCCGCTCCACCGGCGGCAGCGTGCGCGGTGGCAAGGCCGCGGTAGCCGCCGGCTCGGCCGAGGACACACCGAGGCCAGGCGCCGCAGCACGGGTCAAGGGTGGATCCGCAAAGGTCGTGAAGCGGCGGCTGGTGCGGTTGGTGCAGCCCGACGAGACCTGCACCACCACCACCGGCTCGTCCACCACCACCAGCGACATCACGCGCACCAGCCGCTCGTTGGCGCTGGCACCGGGCTCCACCGCCCAGCGCAGGCTGTGGGCCGGCACACGCCGGTCGCCGATCTGCACTTCGGCGCCGATGCACTCGGGTTCGAACGGCTCGCCCGGGTCCAGCCGCAGCGGCAATACCAGGTTGAGCGTGCTGCCCAGCGCCACGCTGGCCGGCGGCCTGCCGAAACTCACGGCCTGCGCCGTCGACGCTGCCAACACCCAGCTGGCGCCGGCCATCAACAGCCATCGGGTCAAGTGCATTCGATGTTTCGGCGCGAAGGGCGTGGCCAAGGGGCTGCGGCCACTCTAGCACGCGGGTTACATCTGGTGACCTTCACGCTCCTGGTATCGATGGACATCTGCCGGCGCAGCGTCACCCGGGCCTGCTGACTCTCAAGTCTCGTAGCCGGGCATCTGCCGGTCGAGCCGGCGCAGCAGGCCGGGCCACGACAGCGCACCGCCGCCCTGCCCGCGTGTGGCCTCCCGGGCCTGCTGCTGCGCGGTGGCGATGATCTCCGGATGCACCCGGGTCAGCTCACCGCCGCCCTGCGCGCGGACCTGGATCGCACACACGGTCTCGAACAGGTACATCGACAGGAAGGCATCGGGAATCGTCGCGCCCACCGTCAGCAGGCCATGGTTGCGCAGCATCAGGAAGCTCTTGCTGCCCAGGTCCTGGACCAGGCGCGGCTTCTCGTCGTCCCGCAGGGCCACGCCTTCATAGTCGTGATACCCCAGGCTGGACAGCACGAAGATCGATTGCTGCGAGATCGGCAGCACGCCTTGCTTCTGCGCCGACACCGCCACGCCGTTCAGCGTGTGCGTGTGCAGCACACATTGCACGTCATGACGCACCGAGTGCACGGCCCCGTGAATCGTGAAGCCGGCCGGGTTCACGTGGTAGGGCGAGTCTTCGAGCTTGTTGCCCTGCTGGTCGATCTTGATCAGGCTGGAAGCGCTCATCTCCTCGAACATCAGGCCATAGGGGTTGATCAGGAACTCGCCTTCGGTGCCGGGCACGCGCGCGCTGATGTGGGTGAAGACCAGGTCGTCCCACTTGAACAGTGCCACCAGGCGGTAGGCGGCGGCGAGGTCCACGCGCGTCTGCCATTCGGCTGCGCTGACACGCTGCCGGCAGGACGGAAAGTCAAGTCCGGGTTGGCTCATGAAGGTCTCCTGAAAGAACCAAATTCGAAAGGAAATTGCCGGAGGACAATAGGCTTCAGATGGTGGCGCCGCTGTCGCGCCTGGGACAAGCCATGAATACCCCCGTTCTTACAATCGAAGAGCGTCACAACATCGAGTCTGCCTCGTGGTTCTCCAAGCTCTCCCAGCCGCTGCGCCATGCGATCCTCGCCCGCGCCACCGTGCGGCGCGTGAGCGACGGCGCGCCGATGGCCTCACGCGGCACACCGGCCGAAGAATGGTGCGGCGTGGCCAAGGGCGCGGTGCGGGTCTCGCTGGTGTCGCTGTCGGGCAAGCAGGTCACGCTGACCTATGTGGAGCCCGGCACCTGGTTCGGCGACATCGCCTTGTTCGATGGCCTACCGCGCACCCACGATGGCAATGCGCATGGCGAGACCACGCTGCTGGTGGTGCGCAAGGCCGACTTCAAGGAATTGCTGTCGCTGCACCCCGAGTTGTACGAAGCCCTGCTGCGCCTGAACTGCCGCCGCCTGCGGCTGTTGTTCAACCAGTTCGAAGACCTCAACACCCGCCCGCTCTCGGCGCGCCTGGCCAAGCAGATCATCCTGCTGGCCAAGAGTTACGGTATCGCGCAGGGCGAAGAAATCCGCATCGGCCTCCAGCTGGCGCAGGAAGACCTGGCGCAGCTGCTGGGCGCCTCGCGCCAGCGCGTGAACCAGGAGCTCAAGGGCTTCGAGCGCGAAGGCGCAGTGCGGGTCGAGCCGACGCGGCTGGTGGTGCTGTCGCGCGAGAAGCTGCTGGCGATCTCGGAACGCTGAACCATTCCTCACCAGCCTGCTGCAGCGGGCACGGAGACTGACAAGCCATGGACCATTACACCGGCACACAGGCGGTGCTGTCTTCGCACGCCTTCGATGCTTCGGCGCTCGAAACCTGGCTAGCGGCCAACATGCCCGGCTTCCAGGGCCCACTGTCGGTCGAGCAGTTCAAGGGCGGGCAGTCGAACCCCACCTACAAGCTGATCACCCCCAGCCGCGCCTACGTGATGCGCAGCAAGCCCGGACCGCAGGCCAAGCTGCTGCCCTCGGCGCATGCCATCGAGCGTGAGTTTCGCGTGATGAGCGCGCTGGCCCTCACCGGCGTGCCGGTGGCCCGCATGCATGTACTGTGCGAAGACGAAGCCATCATTGGCCGCGCCTTTTACGTGATGGAGTTCATGGCCGGCCGCGTGCTGTGGGACCAGTCGCTGCCCGACATGAGCAACGAACAGCGCGCCGCCGTCTACGACGAGATGAACCGCGTGATGGCCACGCTGCACACGGTGGATGTCAAGGCCGTGGGCCTGGCCGACTACGGCAAGCCCGGCAACTACTTCACGCGCCAGATCGGCCGCTGGTCCAAGCAGTACCTGGCCTCGATCACCGAATCGATTCCCGAGATGGAGCAGCTCATCGACTGGCTGCCCAACCACGTGCCGGCCAGCGCGATGGACGAGAGCCAGGTGGCCATCGTGCATGGCGACTACCGGCTGGACAACGTGGTCTTCCACTCGGACGAGCCGCGCATCATCGCGGTGCTGGATTGGGAGTTGTCGACGCTGGGCCACCCGCTGGCCGACTTCAGCTACCACTGCATGGGCTGGCACATCCCGCCCGGCACCTTCCGCGGCATCGGCGGGCTGGATCTGGCGGCACTCGGCATCCCGAGCGAGCGCGAGTACATCCGCCGTTATTGCGAACGCACCGGCCGCGGCGACCCTGACGAACTGCTCACCGACTGGAACTTCTACCTCGCCTACAACCTGTTCCGCCTGGCCGCCATCACGCAGGGCATTGCCAAGCGCGTGGTCGACGGCACGGCCTCGAGTGCCCAGGCCAAGGACACCGGTGCGCGCACGCGTGCGCTGGCCGAAATGGCCTGGCGGTTTGCGCAGCAAGCCTGAACCCCGAAAGGTTACCCCATGGACTTCGGCTACACCCCCAAGACACAGGCGCTGCGCGAGCGCGTCAGCGCCTTCATGGACGAGTACGTCTTCCCCAACGAGCGGGCCTTTGCCGAGGAACTGGCGGCCAACACCGCTGCCGGCAAACGCTGGACACCGCTGGCGCTGATCGAAGACCTGAAACTCAAGGCCCGCGCCGCCGGCCTGTGGAACCTGTTCCTGCCGGAAAGCGAATACGGTGCCGGCCTGTCCAATCAGGAATACGCGCCGCTGGCCGAGCTGATGGGCCGCGTGCTGTGGTCCAGCGAGGTCTTCAACTGCTCGGCGCCGGACACCGGCAACATGGAAACCATCGTGCGCTACGGCAGCGCCGAGCACAAGAAGCAGTGGCTGGAGCCGCTGCTGGACGGCAAGATCCGCTCCGGCTTCGCGATGACCGAACCGGCGGTGGCCTCGTCGGACGCCACCAACATCGAAGCCCGCATCGAACGAGTTGGCGGAAGTTCGGGGGACGAGTACCTCATCAACGGCCGCAAGTGGTGGACCTCCGGCGCCGGCGACCCGCGCTGCAAGATCCTGATCTTCATGGGCAAGACCGATCCCGACGCACCGCGGCATTCGCAGCAGTCGATGATCCTGGTGCCGATCGACACGCCGGGCGTCAAGATCGTCCGCCACCTGCCGGTGTTCGGCTATGACGATGCGCCGCACGGCCACATGGAAGTCGACTTCGAGAACGTGCGCGTGCCGGCCAGCAACATCCTGCTTGGCGAAGGGCGTGGCTTCGAGATCGCACAAGGCCGCCTCGGGCCGGGCCGCATCCACCACTGCATGCGCGTCATCGGCGTCGCCGAACGTGCGCTGGAACTGATGTGCCGGCGCGCCACTGCACGCGTGGCCTTCGGCAAGACCATTGCGCAGCAGACCGTCACGCAGGAGCGCATTGCCGAAGCCCGTTGCCTGATCGACCAGGCCCGCCTGCTGACCTTGAAGGCCGCGTGGATGATGGACGTGGCCGGCAACAAGGCCGCCAAGGCCGAGATCGCGATGATCAAGGTGGTGGCGCCGAACATGGCCTTGCGCGTGATCGACTGGGCCATGCAGGTGCATGGCGGCGCCGGCGTCAGCGAGGACTTCCCGCTGGCCTTCTACTACGCGCAGGTGCGCACGCTGCGCTTTGCCGACGGCCCCGACGAAGTGCACCGCAACGCCATCGCCAAGCTCGAGCTTGGCAAGTACGCGCCGGCGAAGTAGCGCTTCAGGTTGCTTCGTCGGGTCGCGCGGGCGGCCAGACCGAAGGCTGCAGCGTGCCGGTGGCGCCGCCGGCCGTGGCATCGGTCCAGTCGCGCGCCAGCTTGCGCGCCACCGGCATGATGCGCATGAACACCGTGAACCAGCGGGCCAGCAGTTCGGCGTCCGGCTCGGGCATGGCGGTGCGCATCGTCAGCCGGCCGCGGTTGATCACGATGACCACCGGCGAGCTGGCCGCGGTGGTGTCCGGCGTGTCGAACAGCGCTTCCTCGAGCCCGTTGCTCAGCCACAGTTGCAGCCACGGCTTGATGCTGGCCACCGCTGCGTAGCGATCCTTCAGGCGGCCGAGCTCGTTGTTCGCGAGCTTCGGGAACATCACCAGCCAGCGCATTTCCGGTGGCGTTTCGGTGTCGATGCGGGTCTGCACGTCTTCGACATACTGCTCGAAGACCGCCTTCTCCATCGCTTCCATCAGTTCGCGGTTCAACACCAGCGCCAGCATTTCCCGCGGCGTGCCGACCTCGGCGGTGAAGCGCACCTCGCGCGTCGTGATGTAGCTACGCTGCGAATCACCCCACTCGATGCGCCAGCCGCCATCACCCGAACTGTCGGTCCTGGAGGCGCCTGCTGCCGGCACCGGCTCGATCAGGCAACCCTCGGCATCGCGGATGCGCTTGAACTGGAACTTGTGGGTTTCCGCCCAGGACTGCAGCGGCGACATGTCGGCCGACTTGGGGCCTTTGTTCAGCAGCCGCCGCAGCGATTCAAGCATGGTTTAGAGTCGGCCCCAAAGCAGTGCCGATGAGGAGATGAATGATGATTGAAGTGTATTCCTGGGCCACGCCCAACGGACACAAGGTTCACATCATGCTTGAGGAATGTGGCCTGCCCTACCGTGTTCATGCAGTCGACATCGGCGCCGGCGACCAGTTCGAGCCCGACTTCCTGGCCATCAGCCCGAACAACAAGATCCCCGCCATCGTCGACAGCGAAGGCCCGGAGGGCAAGCCGATCAGCCTGTTCGAATCCGGCGCGATCCTGCTCTACCTCGCCGGCAAGACCGGCAAGCTGCTGCCGGCCGGCGTGAGCGCCAAGTACGAAGTGCTGGAGTGGCTGATGTTCCAGATGGGCGGCGTCGGCCCGATGCTCGGCCAGGCCCACCACTTCCGCATCTATGCGCCCGAGAAGATCGGCTACGCGATCGACCGCTACACCAACGAAGCCAAGCGCCTGTACAGCGTGATGAACAAGCGCCTGGCCAAGTCCAAGTACATCGGCGGCAGCGAGTACTCGATCGCCGACATCGCGGTGTTCCCCTGGCTGCGCTCGTGGAAGAACCAGGGCATCGCCTGGAACGACTACCCGCACCTCAAGGGCTGGTTCGACGAGATCGCCGCCCGGCCGGCCGTCAAACGCGGCGTCGAGGTGCTGGCCGACCGGCGCAAGCCGCTGGTCGACGACAAGGCACGCAGCGTGTTGTTCGGCGAACGGCAGTTCCGGCAGCACTGATGGCGGCTGTCAAGGCGCGCTGCCCGGCGCGCCGCCTAGAATCCAGGCCTGCTGCCCGTAGCTCAACTGGATAGAGCACCAGCCTTCTAAGCTGGGGGTCGGGGGTTCGAGTCCCTCCGGGCAGGCCAGTGTCTAACCTTGGCTCCGAGCGGCGCCCAAACGGTTGCCGAACGGTCACCACGAACGCACAGGTCACCAGAAACACAAACGGGGTCGGTAGCTCTTGACTACCAACCCCGCGTAAACATTGGTCGGGGTGAAAGGATTCGAACCTTCGACCCACTGGTCCCAAACCAGTTGCGCTACCAGGCTGCGCTACACCCCGAAGCTGCGCATTCTAGCCGGCCGGCGCCGGGCGCTGCGTTCAGGCCGGTTCGGCGAGCACCACGATGCCATCGGCATCGGCATACAGCCAGTCGCCGGGGCGCACCCAGACGCCCTGGATCTGCACCGGCACATCGACCAGCCCGGCCACGCGACGCTCGGTCGGCAGCGGCATCAAGGCCAGCGCGCGGATGCCGACATCGCATTGCTGCAGCTCGGCGATGTCGCGCACGCAGCCGTCGACGACGATGCCGGCCCAGCCGTTGCGGGCTGCGGCCGCACCCAGGTTGCCGCCGACCAGCGCGCGGCGCAGCGAGCCACCGCCGTCGACCACCAGCACGCGGCCGTTGCCGGGGGATTCGACCGCGGCTTTCACGGACGTGTTGTCCTCATGGCACTTCACGGTGCTGACCGGGCCGCTGAACACGCTGCGGCCACCGAAGTCGCGGAACACCGGCGGCAGCACGCGGAACGCGCCGTCGCTGTCGTTCTTGTGCAGGTCGCACAGGTCGCAGGTGGCAAACAGGCCCATCGAATCCTCCGCTCTGTCGGTGTACCGGCCCCGGCTGTGCCGGCGTGGCCGATGATAGGGTCAGCGCAGCACCTCGCCGATCTCCAACTGCAGCCCGCGCGTGCCCACTGCCACCGGTGCGCTCAAGGCCTGCAGGTCGCCGGGCTGCGGCATCGCGTTGCCGCTCTTGCTGATGCGCGCGCCGACGATCACCTGGCTGGCGGCCGACAGCCGCGCGGCCGGGCTCATCGCCAGGCTGTCGTCGAGCGTGAAGTCCAGCGGCAGGTCCTTGACCTGCCTGCGCAGGATGGCCAGCGGCATCTTGGCGCCCTGGGCCGGGCGGGCGAAGACGAACAGCGTGTCGTCCGGCGCGGCCTGGGCCTTCAGGGCTGCCGACAATGTGATGCGGCCTTGCACGGCGGCGTTGACGGCCAAGGCCGTAGCCTGCGCCGCGGGCGCCGCGGATGCCGATGCCGATGCCGATGCCGATGCCGATGCCGGCGCAGCAGCAGGCGCCGTTGCCGATGCCGGCACGGCGGCGACCGGTGGCATGCCGGCGCGCTGCCGTGCTTCGTCGATGACGCCGCGCAGCTGGCGCGCCATGTCGCCGTCCGGCTCGGCCAAGCTCAGCGCCTGCTCCCATTGCTTGACCGCAGCGGCGGCATCGCCGCGGTTGAAGGCCACGCTGCCGGACAGGGCCAGCGCCTTCAGGTTCTTCGGGTCGAGCTGCAGCGCCTTGGCGATCAGCTGTTCCGGCTCGCCGTCGAGCTTGCCGCCCTGGGCCGAGCCCAAGGCGTCGGCATAGTCGGCGTGTGCCTGCGCATCCTGCGGGCGCAGCGCGAGCACGCGCTGGAAGGCCGGCACCGCATCGGCAAAGCGGCCCATCAGGCTGTAGGAGCGGCCGAGCATGGCCCAGCCTTCGGCATCGTCGGGCTGCTCCTTCAACCGTTGCGCCAGGCGTTCGAGCAGCACTTCGATCTGCGCCGCGGTGGGCGGGCCCGAGGCAGCGGTCGCGGCGCTGCCGGGGCCGATGCCCAGGCCTTCGCGGTTGCCGAGCCAGGCATAACCGCCCAAGCCGAAGGCCAGCACAAAGGCGGCCAGACCAGCCACCAGGGTGCGTGACGGGCGCGCCCCCTCGGTCGCCGGCTGCACTGGCGCCGCAGGCGATACCGGCGTTGCCGCGGCGGCCAGCGGCGCTTCGGCCTGCAGCACCTGCGCCAGCAGCTCCTGCTCCAGTTTCTGACGCGCCAGATGAGCGGCCTCGCCCGTCAGCGCACCTTCCGCAATCAATCCATCCAGCTGCGCGATCTGCGCCTTCAACTCATCGATTCGGGACATTCGCATTCGTCTCTTGTTCTTCCGGCACGTCGGGGTCAAAGGCCTCGTCACCCAGGCGCTGGCGGCGGCGCAGCACCAGCGCCAGGCCGCCCAGCGCGCCCACCAGCAGCAGGCCAGGGCCGGCCCACAGCAGCGCCGTGCTGGCCTTGAAGGGCGGGCGGTACAGCACGAAGTCGCCGTAGCGCTGCGTCATGTAGTCGCGGATCTCGCGGTCGCTCATGCCCTTGTCCAGCAATTCGCGGATCTGCCGGCGCAGGTCTTCGGCCAGCCCGGCATGGGAATCGGCGATGGTCTGGTTCTGGCACACCAGGCAGCGCAACTCGGCGGCCAGCGCCATCATGCGGGCCTCGCGGGCCGGGTTGTCGGTGGCGGGGGGCGCGTCGGCGGCACGGGCCGGGCCGGTGATCACGGCCAGGCCCAGCACGGCGCCGAGCAGCAGCGTCCGCAGTGTGCGGCGCTCAGCCATTCAATTGCCTCACCAGCGGTTCGATCTTGTCCTTCAGCACCTGCGGCGTGATCGGCCCGATATGCTTGTAGCGGATGACACCGGCGCGGTCGATCACGAAGGTTTCGGGCACGCCGTAGACACCGTAGTCGATGCCGATGCGGCCATCGGGGTCGAACAGCGAATCGGTGTAGGGGTTGCCGAACTTCTGCAGCCAGCCCAGGCCGTCGGCGCGCTGGTCCTTGTAGTTCAGGCCATAGACCGGCACGATGCCGCGGCGCGAGAAATCGACCAGCAGCGGGTGTTCGTCGCGGCAGGCGCCGCACCACGAAGCCCAGACGTTGAGCAGCCAGACCTTGCCGTGCAGGTCTTCCTTGCGCAGCATGCGCTCGGGCTGCGCCAGCGCGGCGGCGGTGAATGCCGGCGCGGGCTTGCCGATCAGCGGCGACGGCACTTCGCGCGGGTCGAGCCTCAGGCCCACCGCAAGAAAGCCCACCAGCACCAGAAACAGGCCCAGCGGCCACAGGAAGCGATTCATGTCAGCCTCCCGTCGCCGCGCCGGCCGGCAGTGCCGCGGCCTGTGTTTTCCGCGCCCGGTAGCGCCGGTCGCTGGCGGCCAGGCCGCCGCCCAGCATCATGATCAGGCAGCCGGCCCAGATCCAGACGATGAAGGGCTTGTACTGCACGCGCACGATCCATTCGCCGCTAGGCAGTTGCTCGCCCATCGAGACGTACAGGTCGCGCAGCGGGTTGCTGTCGACCGCGGCCTCGGTCATCGGGTTGCTCTGCACGCGGTAGATGCGCTTCTCAGGTTCTAGCACGGCAATGACGCGGCCGTCGCGACTGACCTCGACCTGCCCCTGCGCGGCCACGTAGTTGGCGCCCTGCACTTCGCGCAGCGCCTGCATCTGGAAGCGGTAGCCGGCGATTTCGGTGCTGTCGCCGACGCCCATCTTCACGTCGCGCTCGGCCTCGTAGGTCTTGACCATCGCGACGCCGAAGGCAAACGCGGCCACGCCCAGGTGCGCGATGTACATGCCGATCAGCGCCCGCGGCAGCATCGCCGCACGCCCGGCGATGCTGCCGCTGCGCTGGGCGGGCCGCAGCTTGTCGATCAGGTCGACGGCCACGCTGGCGACGATCCAGTAGGCCAGTGCCAGCCCGCCGGTGGTGGCCAGCGTGATGCTGCCGGCCAGCGCACTGGTGGCCAGCGCGGCGATCACCGCGGCCGGCAAGGCCCAGCGCAGGCGGCGGGCCAGCGTGCCGGCTTCGTCCTGCTTCCAGCGCACCAGCGGGCCGATGCCCATCATCAGCAGCAGCGGCGCCATCAGCAGGCCGAACACGGTGTCGAAGTACGGCGGGCCGACGCTGATCTTGCCCTGGCCCATGGCATCCAGGAACAGCGGGTACAGCGTGCCCAGCAGCACCGCGCCGGTGGCCACGGCCAGCAGCATGTTGTTGATCAGCAGCATCGATTCACGCGACAGCAGCCCGAAGCGCTGGCCCAGGCCGACCCGCGGCGCGCGCCAGGCGAACAGCGCCAGCGAGGCGCCGATCACCAGCACCAGGAAGGCCAGGATGAACAGCCCGCGGCGCGGATCGGTGGCGAAGGCATGCACCGACGACAGCACGCCCGAGCGCACGAGGAAAGTGCCCAGCAGCGACAGCGAGAACGCCATGATCGCCAGCAGCACGGTCCAGACCTTGAAGCTGCCGCGCTTTTCGGTCACGGCCAGCGAATGGATCAGCGCGGTGCCGGCCAGCCAGGGCATGAAGGAGGCGTTTTCCACCGGGTCCCAGAACCACCAGCCGCCCCAGCCCAGCTCGTTGTAGGCCCACCAACTGCCCAGGCCGATGCCGAAGGTCAGGAAGATCCACGCGGCCGTCGTCCACGGCCGGGTCCAGCGGGCCCAGGTGGCGTCCAGCTGGCCGCCCAGCAGCGCGGCGATCGCAAACGCATAGGCCACCGAGAAGCCGACGTAGCCCATGTAGAGCATCGGCGGGTGGATCACCATGCCGGGGTCCTGCAGCAGCGGGTTCAGGTCGCGGCCGTCCGGCGCGCCGGGCAGCAGGCGCTCGAAGGGGTTGGAGGTGATCAGCGTGAACAGCAGGAAGCCGGCCGACACCAGCCCCAGCACGGCCAGGATGCGGGCGACGAACACGCGCGGCA
>NZ_DATILJ010000210.1:0-1789 GCF_035476535.1 Aquabacterium sp. | reverse complement strand
GCATCAACGCATCCACCACACCAGCGCGATCAACACGATCGCGCCGGCAATCCACGCCCACACCGGGATGCCACCGGCCTTGGGCGCTACCTCCGCTTCGGGCGCCGGCTGCGCCGCCGCCGCGGCCGCATAGGCCTCGGGGTGGCGCCGCTGCATTTCCTCGTCGAAGCGGCGGAAGAAGTCTTCGGCCATCGACTTGGCCACGCCGTCGATCAGGCGCTGGCCCATCTGGGCGATCTTGCCGCCAACCTGCGCGCGGGCGCTGTAGTTGAGCTCGCACCCCGTGCCCTGCGGCACCAGCTTCACCTGCGCCTGGCCCTTGCCGAAGCCCGCCGCGCCGCCCTGCCCGTCGAAGGAGAGCGTGTAGCTCTCCGGTGGCTGCACGTCGGTCAGCGTGATCTTGCCATTGAACTTCGCCGAGACGGGGCCTATCTTCACGGCCACGCCCACAGCGTACTGATTTTCCCCCGTGGCCTCGACCTTGTCGCAGCCGGGGATACTGGCCTTGAGCACGTCGGGGTTGTTGAGCGCGGACCAGGCCTGCTCTTGCGTGACCGCGAGCGTGCGGCTTCCTTGCATTTCCATACGGTTCTTCTTTTCCTAGTTTTTCATGACTGCCGCCAGGCCGGCCGCCAGGTCCTGCAGCTTGGTGAGGTTGTGCACGGCGAGCATGCCATGAGCCTGCCTGTGCAGCACGGAGGCGCCTCGCGCCGCCGGCACATAGCCGCTGAAACGCAGGAGTGGATTGAGCCACAGCAGGCGGCGGGAGTGCCGGCGCAGCCATTCCAGCTCGCGCGCCAGGACATCCGGCTCGCCGGTGTCCAGGCCGTCGGTGATGAGCAGGACCAGCGTGCGCCGGCCGACCAGGCGGCGCGCATGCAGTTCGCGCAAGGTCGTGAGCGAGTCACCCAGCCGCGTGCCGCCGGCGAAATCGTCGATGGCCGCGCTCGCGGCCGCCAGCATCTCGTCCGTGTCGCCGAGCCGGAATGCGGGGGTCAGGTCCGTCAGGTGCGTGCCGAAAGCGAAGACGTCGCGCCGTCCGGTCGCGCCATACACGTCGCGTGTGGCAGCGTGCAGAAAGGCCAGCAACAGCCGGGCATAGCGTTCCATTGACCCGGAGACATCGACCAGCACCAGCAAGGGCAACGGCGCCTGGCGCCTGCGCAGCCGGCGCAGCTGGAACAACTCGCCGCCGGTGCGCGATGCGTCGCGCATCACACTGGCCCAGTGCAACTGCGTCCCGCGCACCCCGGGGCGGGTACGCCGTGACGCGATGCAGGGCACGGGCATGCGCACTTCGCGCGCCAGCCGCTCGACCAGGTGGTACTCGCTCGCGCTCAGGGCGTTGAAATCGGCGTGCTTGAGCACTTCGAGATCGCTCGCCGTCATCGCGGCGTCGAAATCGACTTCCTGATCCGGCTTTTTCGGGGGCTGCTGGCCGAGCGCCTTTTGCGGCGAAAGGGCTTCGCGCACCCGCGGCCGGCCCTTGCCGGGCTCGGCTTTGCCTTCAGCGCTGGGCAGCAACTGGGCCAGCAGCTTGTTGGCCACTTCAGGGTCGCGGAAGTAGGCATCGAAGAGTTCGCGGAACACGGCGCGATCCTGTTCGCGGCTAACCAGCACGGCCTCCATCGCCGCGCTCAAGTCTTCTTTGCTGTCCACGCCGACGATCTGGGCGGCCTGCTGCGCCAACGCGATGCGCGCGCTGTCCAGCCGCACCCCGGCGCGGCGCAGGGCCCGGCCGAACCCGGTGATGTTGGCCGCCAGCTTGCCGCGGCGCGCGTCGCCTAGC
>NZ_DATILJ010000209.1:0-24176 GCF_035476535.1 Aquabacterium sp. | reverse complement strand
CCGCGCCGACGCGAGCGTCAGCACCACGCCCGGCCTGGCCTGCACCGTGCTGGTGGCCGATTGCCTGCCGGTGCTGTTGTGCAGCCGCGACGGCCGGGCGGTCGGTGCCGCGCATGCCGGTTGGCGCGGCTTGGCGGCGGGGGTGATCGAGAACACCGTGCGGGCGCTGTGCCAGGCGACAGGCTGCGCGCCGGCGGACCTGCTGGCCTGGCTGGGCCCCTGCATCGGGCCGCGGCAGTTCGAGGTCGGTGCAGATGTGTTGCAGGCCTTCGGGGCCCGCGTCGAATCACCGGATGCCGGCCGCTTCGTGCCGCGCGCGCGCGCTGATGGCCAGATGCGCTGGTTGGCCAACCTGCCGCAGCTGGCGCGCGACCGGATGGCCGCCGCAGGGGTACCGGCCGTCAGCGGCGGCACTTGGTGCACCGTCGAAGATGCGTCAAGGTTCTTTTCGTTCCGGCGCGACCGCATCACCGGCCGCCTGGCCGCCGCCATCGCCTTGCGGGCTTGACTCGGCGCCTGCTTCGGCCGCCTGACGCACGCGCCGACGCATCGGCGTGCCCATGACGTACAAGACGATGGACAGCGGCAGCACACCGTACAACAACAGCGTGAAGAAGGCGCCCAGCAGCGTGCCCTGGGGCGACGTGGCCTCGGCCAGGCTCAGCAGCAGCACCACGAACATCCAGGCAAGGGCAACGATGTGCATTTCAAATCGTGGTAAGCAATATCGCGTATCGAAAAGCTTGTTATCCTAGGGTAAGCTCGTGCCCGTATAACGTGACGCGCTGCACGCAGCATCGCACACTGTCCATGCGGCTTCGCACCGCAGCGAGGAGACACGCATGAAGACCCAGCCCAGTTCCACCACCCCGCTCGACGCCACGAGTGACACCGCCCTCGCGGGCGCGCAGGCCCTCGGCAATGTCATGGGCGAGGTCATGAAGACGATGACCGGCCTGAGCCTGCCGATCGACTCGCTCAGCAAGCTGCAGGCGGACTACCTGGCGCAGGCCACGGCTCTGTGGAACAGCGCGCTGGGTGGCGCGCAGGACAAGGCGCCGGCCAAGCCGCTGGGTGACAAGCGCTTTGCCAACCAGGCCTGGGCCGAGAACCCGGTGGCTGCCATGGCCGCGCAGACCTACCTGCTGAATGCGCGCACGCTGATGCAGATGGCCGACAGCATGCAGGGCGACGCCAAGACCAAGGCTCGCGTCCGCTTCGCGGTGCAGCAGTGGGTCGACGCCGCCAGCCCGGCCAACTATCTGGCGCTGAACCCGGAAGCCATGCGCAAGGCGCTGGACACGCGCGGCGAGAGCATTGCGCACGGCGTGCAGCAACTGTGGCAGGACATCGGCAAGGGCCATGTGTCGCAAACCGACGAGAGCGTATTCGAGGTCGGCCGCAACGTGGCCACCAGCGAGGGCGCCGTGGTGTTCGAGAACGAGCTGTTCCAGCTGATCGAATACAAGCCGCTGACGGCCAAGGTCTTCGAGCGGCCGATGCTGTTTGTGCCGCCGTGCATCAACAAGTACTACATCCTCGACCTGCAGCCCGAGAACTCGGTGATCCGCTACACGGTGGAGCAGGGTCATCGCGTCTTCGTCGTCAGCTGGCGCAACCCCGACCAGTCCCTGGTCGACAAGACCTGGGACGACTACATCGCCGACGGCGCGATCAAGGCCATCGAAGTGGTGCAGGCCATCACCGATGCGCCGACGATCAACACGCTGGGCTTCTGTGTCGGCGGCACCATCCTGGCCACGGCCCTGGCGGTGCTGGCCGCCCGTGGCGAACACCCCGCGCAGTCGGTGACGCTGCTGACCACGCTGCTCGATTTCAGCGACACCGGCATCCTGGATGTCTTCGTCGACGAGGCCTCCGTGGCCTTGCGCGAAATGACCCTCGGACCGCAGGCGCCCAACGGGCCCGGCCTGCTCAAGGGCAAGGAATTGGCCACCACCTTCAGCTTGCTGCGGCCGAATGACCTGGTGTGGAACTACGTCGTCGGCAACTACCTGAAAGGCGAGGCGCCGCCGCCTTTCGACCTGCTGTACTGGAACGGCGATTCCACCAACCTGCCGGGTCCGATGTACTGCTGGTACCTGCGCAACACCTACCTTGAGAACTCGCTGAAGGTTCCGGGCAAGCTCACGGTCTGCGGCGAGCCGCTGGACCTGGGCGCCATCCAGGCCCCGGTGTTCGTCTACGGCTCGCGTGAAGACCACATCGTGCCCTGGCCGGCGGCCTATGCCAGCACCGGCGTGCTGAAGGGCAAGATCCGCTTCGTGCTGGGTGCTTCGGGCCACATTGCCGGCGTCATCAACCCGGCCAGCAAGAACAAGCGCAGCCACTGGGTCAACGACCAATTGCCGGCCAGCGCCGACGACTGGTTCGCCAGCGCCACTGAAAAGCCCGGCA
Organism: Aquabacterium sp.; assembly: GCF_035476535.1. Lineage (GTDB taxonomy): Bacteria > Pseudomonadota > Gammaproteobacteria > Burkholderiales > Burkholderiaceae_C > Pseudaquabacterium. The sequence continues at coordinate 21,758 of NZ_DATILJ010000209.1, read as the reverse complement.
GCTGGTGGCCGGAATGGGCCGGCTGGCTCAAGGGCCACGCAGGCAAGACAATTGCTGTGCCGAAGTCGTATGGCAGCCGTCAGTTCAAATCCATCGAACCCGCGCCGGGTCGCTACGTCAAGCAGAAAGCTTGATCCACAGATTCACTTCCTTTGCAGGAGACTTCCATGAGCACAGATATCGTCATCGTCGCCGCTGCCCGCACTGCCGTCGGCAAGTTCGGCGGCACGCTTTCCAAGACCGCAGCGCCCGAACTGGGCGCCACCGTGATCAAGGCCTTGCTGGAGCGCAGCGGCCTGTCCGGCGAGCAGATCAATGAAGTCATCCTCGGCCAGGTGCTGACCGCGGGCTCGGGCCAGAACCCGGCCCGCCAGTCGGTGGTGAAGTCGGGCCTGCCGCTGTCGGTGCCGGCCATGACCATCAACAAGGTCTGCGGCTCCGGTCTGAAGGCGGTGATGCTGGCCGCGCAAGCCATCCGCGACGGCGACAGCGAGATTGTCATCGCCGGCGGCCAGGAGAACATGTCGCTGGCCCCGCACGTGCTGATGGGCTCGCGCGACGGCCAGCGCATGGGCGATTGGAAGATGATCGATTCGATGATCACCGACGGCCTGTGGGACGTCTACAACCAGTACCACATGGGCATCACCGCCGAGAACGTGGCCAAGCAGTACGGCGTCACGCGCGAGCAGCAGGATGCACTGGCGCTGGCTTCGCAGCAGAAGGCGGCCGCCGCGCAGGAAGGCGGGCGCTTCAAGGACGAGATCGTGCCGGTCAGCATCGCGCAGAAGAAGGGCGACCCGATCGTCTTCGCTGCCGACGAATTCATCAACAAGAAGACCAGCGCCGAAGCGCTGGCCGGCCTGCGCCCGGCCTTCGACAAGGCCGGCAGCGTGACGGCCGGCAATGCCTCGGGGCTCAACGACGGCGCCGCCGGCGTCGTCGTGATGAGCGCCGCCAAGGCCGCGGCCCTGGGCCTGAAGCCGCTGGCGCGCATTGCCAGCTACGCCAGCGCGGCGCTGGACCCGTCGATCATGGGCATGGGCCCGGTGCCGGCAGCGCGCAAGGCCCTGGAGCGCGCCGGCTGGAAGCCCGCCGACCTGGACCTGCTGGAGATCAACGAAGCCTTCGCTGCGCAGGCCTGCGCGGTGCACAAGGAAATGGGCTGGGACACCAGCAAGGTCAACGTCAACGGCGGCGCCATTGCCATCGGCCACCCCATCGGCGCCTCGGGCTGTCGCATCCTGGTGACGCTGCTGCACGAAATGCAGAAGCGCGACGCCAAGCGCGGCATCGCCTCGCTGTGCATCGGCGGCGGCATGGGCGTGGCACTGACCGTCGAACGCTGATCCATCGCAACCCACGGGCCCTGGGCAGGGCGAACCCGATTGACCGCTGCGCGGCTTCGGGTCACGCTGACCCCGGACCCTCACTCAACAGCATCTCAAGGAGCAGACCATGGCAGAAAAAGTAGCGTATGTGACGGGCGGCATGGGCGGTATCGGTACGGCGATCTGCCACCGTTTGGCCAAGGATGGCTTCAAGGTCATCGCCGGTTGCGGCCCGAGCCGCGATCACCAGAAATGGATCGATGAGCAGAAGGCGCTGGGCTACACCTTCCACGCCTCGGTCGGCAACGTGGCCGACTGGGATTCGACGGTGGCGGCCTTCACCAAGGCGGTGGCCGAACACGGCGCGATCGATGTGCTGGTGAACAACGCCGGCATCACCCGTGACCGCATGTTCCTGAAGATGACGCCCGACGACTGGAAGGCGGTCATCGACACCAACCTGAACAGCATGTTCAACGTCACCAAGCAGGTGGTGCCGGGCATGGTGGAAAAGGGCTGGGGCCGCATCATCCAGATTTCGTCGGTGAACGGCGAGAAGGGCCAGGCCGGACAGACGAATTACTCGGCCGCCAAGGCCGGCATGCACGGCTTCACGATGGCCCTGGCCCAGGAAGTGGCGGCCAAGGGCGTGACGGTAAACACCGTGAGCCCGGGCTACATCGGTACCGACATGGTGCGTGCGATCAAGCCCGAGGTGCTGGAGAAGATCGTTGCGACGATTCCGGTCAAGCGCCTGGGCATGCCGGAAGAAATCGGCTCGATCGTTGCCTGGCTGGCCAGCGAGGATTCCGGTTTCTCGACCGGTGCCGACTTCAGCTGCAACGGCGGCATGCACATGGGGTAAATGAGGCGCTTGCCGTGTCGCGTCACGGCAGCCCGACGCCGCGCATGAAGGTTTCGACCCGCGTGGTGTAGTCGCCCGCGGTGCCCAACTGGCCGTTCACGTCGCCGTGGGCGAGGTCCACCGGCAGCACCGTGACGCGGCTGCCCAGCCCGCTGGCCTTGCCGGCATAGGCTTGGGCCTGCGGGCAGGAGTCGCTGCGCCGGGCCGAGCAGACGATGAGCATCGGGCTGGCCAGTGCGCCCGTCAGCCGGTAGTAGGGCGAGGCCTGCTCCCAGAATTCGCGCTCCTTGCCGAACACGCGGTCGTAGAAGCCATAGTGCTTGCTGCTCATGATGTCGACGACATTGAATGCCGCACTGTCCAGCGATACCGTGCCCAGCCAGGGCTTGGCGCCTTGCTGGCTGGCCAGCTTGCTGTCGGAGGCCAGCAGCGACACCAGGTGGGCGCCGGACGAATGCCCGAGCACCAGCACGCGCGCACCGTCGCCGCCCCAGTCGGCGGCGTGGCTCTGCACAAAGGCCAGCGCCCGCGCCACGTCGTCGACCTGATCCATCACCTTGGGCTGGCGGGACATGCGGTAGTTCACCGAAGCGACGATATAGCCCTTGGGCAGCCAGCGTGCGACCTTGTTGGCGACCACCTTCGATGCCGCCTTGTCGCCCACCATCCAGGCACCGCCATGCACCATGAAGAGGATCGGCGCACCCTTGGCGCCATTCGGGATGTAGACATCGAGCTTGTGGGCGCCGTCCGGGCCGTAGCGCTGGTCCATCAAGGCCCGTGCGCCGCTGGGCAACGCGAGCCTGGATTTGGTTTCGCTGTCGCTGCTGTCCAACTCGTCGGTGCTGGTCTTGCTTTCGGCGGCTTCTGCTGCTTCGCGGCGTTTTTCGCGCCGCTCCTTGATCGCATCGATCAGCGGCCCGCTCCACGCGCTGGGCAGCAGCGAGGCCATCACCAGGGTGCACAGCGCCGTGCGCAAGCTCGGTTTCATCAGGTTTTCGCTCCGCGACGCCATGTCGCTTGAAGAATAACGCGCCGTCCTGGCGCCCGGTTGGCGCGGCAGGCCCACTGAACCCAGGGTCCGGATCTGCACTGCGGTGGTGGGGCCGACTCAGCGCGACGGAGTCAGCGCATCCAGCAGTTCGGTCTCGATCTGCAACTGGGCCCGGGTCTGCTGCAGCGAGGGGCCGTCGATCAGGAAGGTGTCTTCCACGCGCTCGCCGAGCGTCGTCACCTTGGCCAGCTGCAGGTTCACATGGTGCTGGGCCAGCACGCGCGCAATGGCATACAGCAGCCCGGAGCGGTCGCTCGCACTGACCGACAGCAACCAGCGCTGCGCGCGCTCGTCGGGTCGCAGCGACACGCGGGGCGTGATCGGGAAGGACTTGACGCGCCGCGATACCCGGCCGCGGCTGGGCTCGGGCAGCGGGCCGGTGCTGGCCAGGGCCAAGGTCAGCTGGGTCTCGATCAAGGAGATCAGGTCGCGGTAGCCGGCCTGGTCGGCTTCGAATCCATAACGCACGATCTGGAAGGTGTCCAGCGCATAGCCGGTGCGGCTGGTGTGGATCTTGGCATCCTGGATCGAGAAGCCGGCGACATCGAAATAGCCGCAGATGCGGGCGAACAGGTCGGGCCGGTCGGGCGAGTACACCAGCACCTGCAGGCCATCACCGACCGGCGACGGGCGCGTGCGCACCACCGGCTCGGTGGCCTCGATGTGCCGCCACAGCGAACGGGCATGCCAGGCGATCTCGGTCGCGTCATGCCGCGCGAAATAGCTCAGCTCCAGCGTCTTCCACAGCGGGCCTTCGGTGCCGGGCAGCGCCGAGTGCAACGCCAGCAGCTGCCGCGCCTCCTGCTTGCGCGCTTCCAGGTCGGCATCGAGGTTGGGCTTGGCGCCGCCCAGCGCACGCAGCGTGATGCGGTACAGGTCTTCGAGCAGCTTGCCCTTCCAGGCATTCCACACCTTGGGGCTGGTGCCACGGATGTCGGCCACCGTCAGCAGGTACAGCGCAGTGAGCCGGCGCACATTGCCGGCCTTCAGCGCGAAGGCGCGGATCACATCGGCGTCCGACAGGTCTTCCTTCTGCGCGACGGTGCTCATCGTCAGGTGGTTCTTGACCAGGAACTCGATCAGCGAGGTGTCCTCGCGATCGATGCCATGGTCGCGGCAGAAACGCCGGACCTCGACCGCACCGAGGTCCGAGTGGTCGCCGCCACGGCCCTTGGCCACGTCGTGGAACAGTGCCGCGACGTACAGGATCTCCGGCTTGTCCCACTCGCTGGCCAGCTGCGAGCAGAACGGGTACTCATGCGCATGCTCGGGGATGAAGAAGCGCCGCACATTGCGCAGCACCATCAGGATGTGCTGGTCCACCGTGTAGACGTGGAACAGGTCGTGCTGCATGCGGCCGACGATGCGGCGGAAGACCCACAGGTAGCGGCCCAGGACCGAGGTCTGGTTCAGCAGCCGGAACGCATGGGTGATGCCCTGCGGCTGGCGCAGGATCTGCATGAACAGCGCGCGGTTCGCCGGATCCTGGCGGAACTGCCCATCCATCACGTTGCGGGCGTTGTACAGCGCCCGCAAGGTGCGCGCCGACAAGCCCTTGATGCCCGGGCTCTGCTGGAACACCAGGAAGGTCTGCAGGATGGTGTGCGGCTGCTCGGCGTAGAGGTCGTCGCGCGCCACTTCGAGCATGCCGCCGCGGTCCAGGAAGTTCTCGTCGATCACGCGCATCGGCGCGGCTTCGGAGCTGTTGATGCGTTCCTCGATGTTGAGCATCAGGATCTGGTTCAGCTGCGTCACCGCCTTGGCCGCCCAGTAGTAGCGGTGCATCAGCACTTCGGACGAGCGCTGCGCGCGGCTCGCCTGGTAGCCAAAGCTTTCGGCCACGGCCGTCTGGAGGTCGAACACCAGCCGGTCTTCGCGCCGGCCCGCCACGGCGTGCAGCCGCGCGCGGATCACCTTCAAAGTGCCCTCGTTGCGCTGCAGCTGCTTGACCTCGAACGGCGTGATCAGCCCGTTGGCCGCCAACTCGCTCCAGCTGCGCCCGAGCCCGGCGCCACGTGCCACCCACATCACCACCTGCAGGTCGCGCAGGCCTCCCGGGCTTTCCTTGCAGTTGGGCTCCAGCGAGTAGGGCGTGTCCTCGTACTTCACATGGCGCTGGCGCATCTCCAGCGTCTTGGCGCGCAGGAAGGCGGCGGGGTCCATCACCGCGGCCGTGGCCCGCTTGAAATCGACGCACAGCCGCTTGGCGCCGCAGATCAGCCGCGACTCGAGCAAGGCTGTCTGCACCGTGACATCGGCCTTGGCCTCGGCCACGCATTCATCGACGGTGCGCACCGACGAGCCGATCTCCAGCCCGATGTCCCAGCAGGCGGTGATGAAGCCTTCGACCGATGCGCGCAAGGCATCGGTGGGCACGCCCACCGGCAGCAGGACCAGCACATCGACATCCGAATGCGGGAACAACTCGCCGCGGCCGTAGCCGCCCACTGCCACCAGTGCCGCGCCGGGCGGCATCGCGGCATTGCGCCACAGGTCGGCCAGCGTGCCGTCGACGTGGCGCGTCAGCGCCTTGATCATGCGCGTAGCGGCCGGCGCACTGGCGCGCGACTGCAGGAAGTGCGCGATCAGCGCCTTCTTGCCATCGCGAAAGCGTGCACGCAGCGCGGCCACACCGCCGCTAGGCGGCGCATCAAGTACAGCGGTCAGCACAGCGGGCTTCGGTGAGGGTCAGCCAATGAAAGCCGGTGGCGGTGGCGAGCCGGCCGACAGCGTCATCACCTCGTAGCCGGTCTCGGTGACGACGATGGTGTGCTCCCACTGCGCCGACAACGAGCGGTCTTTGGTCACGATGGTCCAGCCGTCGCCCATCTCGCGAATCTCGCGGCGGCCGGCATTGACCATCGGCTCGATGGTGAACACCATGCCGGGCACCAGCTCTTCCAGCGTGCCCGGGCGGCCGTAGTGCAGCACCTGCGGCTCTTCATGGAACTTGCGGCCGATGCCATGGCCGCAGAACTCGCGCACGATGGAGAAGCCCTGGTTCTCGGCGAAGGTCTGGATGGCGTGGCCGATGTCGCCCAGGCGCGCGCCGGGCTTGACCCTGGCGATGCCCTTCCACATGGCTTCGTAGGTCAGGTTGCACAGGCGGTTCGCGGCGATCGAACCTTCGCCGACCACGAACATGCGGCTGGTGTCGCCATGCCAGCCGTCCTTGATGACGGTGACGTCGATGTTGACGATGTCGCCGTTCTTCAGCGGCCGGTCATTCGGGATGCCGTGGCAGACCTGGTGGTTGATCGAGGTGCAGATCGACTTCGGGTACGGGATGTAGCCCGGCGGCGCGTAGTTCAGCGGTGCGGGGATGCCGCCTTGCACCTGCACGATGTGGTCGTGCGCCAGCTTGTCCAGCTGTTCGGTGCTGATGCCGGGCTTGACATGCGGTGTCAGCATGTCCAGGACTTCGGAGGCCAGGCGTCCGGCGATGCGCATGCCTTCGATGTCGGCTGCGGTCTTGAGGGTGATCGACATAGCCGGAAATTATCCCACCTCAACTTAGAATCCAAGGTTTCCCCGGGCATCACCATGGCGGACACTGCCAAATCTCTGCTGCATTTCGAGGGCGGTAATGCCCTGTCCGACTTCCGAGCCCAGGCCTTGCTGCCGCGCTTGCAGGGCATCAGCCCGCGGATCACGGGCCTCGTCGCGCGCCATGTGCACTGGGTGATCAGCGACACCGCACCCGACGCAGACAAACTGGCCGCTCTGCTGCGCTACGGTGATGCCTACGAAGGCGGGGCAGAGGGCCAATTGGTTGTCGTGATGCCGCGGCTGGGCACCGTGTCGCCCTGGGCCAGCAAGGCCACCGACATCGCGCACAACTGCGGCCTCGGCGTGCATCGGCTGGAGCGCGTCACCGAGTACCGCATCCAGCTGAAGACCGGCCTGCTGGGCGGTGCCGGCAAGCCTTTGGGCAGCGACGAACTGCAGGCCTGCGCCGCGCTGCTGCACGACCGCATGACCGAAAGCGTGGCTTTCGAACGTGAAGCCGCGGTGCACCTGTTCGATGCCCAGCAGGCCGATCCCCTGGCACATGTGGACGTGCTGGGGCAGGGGAGGGCGGCGCTGGTTCAGGCCAACACGGCCTTCGGCCTGGCGCTCAGCGACGACGAGATCGACTACCTGGTCACCGCCTTCCAGGGCCTGCAGCGCAACCCCAGCGATGTCGAGCTGATGATGTTCGCGCAGGCCAACAGCGAACATTGCCGGCACAAGATCTTCAATGCCGATTTCACGATCGATGGCGCGAAACAGCCGCTGTCGATGTTCGGCATGATCCGCAACACCGAGAAGCTGTCGGGCCAGCACAGCGTGGTGGCCTATTCCGACAACGCCGCGGTGATGGAAGGCGGCCCGGTCGAGCGCTGGCTGCCGCAGGGCTTCACCAATGCACCGCCCTACGGCCCGCGCGCCGAGACGGCGCATGTGCTGATGAAGGTGGAGACGCACAACCATCCGACGGCGATCTCGCCGTTCCCGGGCGCTTCCACCGGTGCCGGCGGCGAGATTCGCGATGAAGGCGCCACCGGCCGCGGTGCCCGGCCCAAAGCGGGGCTGACCGGCTTCAGCGTGTCGAACCTGCACCTGCCCGGCCTGGCCGAACCCTGGGAGCGCAGCCCCATCGGCAAACCCGAGCACATCGCCAGCGCGCTGCAGATCATGACCGAGGGTCCACTCGGCGGCGCGGCCTTCAATAACGAATTCGGCCGGCCCAACCTCGGCGGCTACTTCCGCGTCTACGAACAAGCCGTGGCCGGCGTCTATCGGGGTTATCACAAGCCAATCATGATCGCCGGCGGCCTGGGCACCATCAACCACGACCAGACGCACAAGCTGCCCTTCGGCGCCGGCACGCTGCTGGTGCAGCTGGGCGGCCCGGGCATGCGCATCGGCATGGGCGGCGGCGCCGCCAGCTCGATGGCGGCCGGCACCAACACCGCCGCGCTGGACTTCGACTCGGTGCAGCGCGGCAACCCCGAGATCCAGCGCCGCGCGCAGGAGGTCATCAACCACTGCTGGGCGCTCGGTGCGAACAGCCCGGTCGTCGCGATCCACGACGTCGGCGCCGGCGGCATCAGCAATGCCTTCCCCGAGTTGGTCGACGGCGCCGGCAAGGGTGCGCGCTTCGACATCCGCAAGGTGCCGCTGGAAGAAACCGGCCTGGCACCGAAAGAGATCTGGTGCAACGAAAGCCAGGAACGCTACGTGCTGGCGATCAACCCGGACCTGCTGCCGCTGTTCCAGCAGATGTGCGAGCGCGAGCGCTGCCCGTATGCGATCGTCGGCGTGGCCACCGATGAGCGGGAACTGATCCTCGAGGAAGGCCCCAGCGGTGATCGCCCGATCGACATGCCGATGGACGTGCTGCTCGGCAAGCCGCCCAAGGTGCACCGCGATGTGCAGCGCGTGGCACGCAGCGAAGCCGCCTTGAACCTCACCGGCGTCAAGCTCGACGAGGTGGCCTTCAGCGTGCTGCGCCACCCCACGGTGGCCAGCAAGCGCTTCCTGATCACCATCGGCGACCGCACCGTGGGCGGCCTGAACCACCGCGATCCGATGGTCGGCCCCTGGCAGGTGCCGGTGGCCGATTGCGCCGTGACCTTGGCCGACTACGCCGGCTTCCGCGGCGAGGCGATGAGCATGGGCGAGCGCACGCCGCTGGCCGCGGTCAACGCGCCGGCCTCGGGTCGCATGGCCGTCGGCGAGGCGATCACCAACCTGCTGGCCGCGCCGATCGAGCTGTCGCGCATCAAGCTCAGCGCGAACTGGATGGCCGCCTGCGGCGAGCCCGGTGAAGACGCCGCGCTGTACGACACGGTCAAGGCGGTCGGCATGGCGCTCTGCCCGGCGCTGGGCATCGGCATTCCCGTTGGCAAGGATTCGCTGTCGATGCGCACACGCTGGTCCGCAGACGGCGAAACGAAGCAGGTCACCGCCCCGGTCAGCCTGATCGTCACCGCGTTCGCCAGCCTGGCCGATGTGCGCGGCACGCTGACGCCGCAGCTGCAGTCCGGCGACACCACGCTGATCCTGATCGACCTGGGGCAGGGCCGCAATCGCATGGCCGGCTCGATGCTGGCGCAGGTGCTGAACCAGTTCGGCTGTCCCGCGCAAGATGGCGTGCCGGACCTCGACGATCCAGCGCAGCTGAAAGCACTGGTCGCCGCGATCAACCAGCTGCGCACGCAAGGCCAGCTGCTGGCCTACCACGACCGCAGCGACGGTGGCCTGTGGGCGGCGGTGTGCGAGATGGCCTTTGCCGGCCAGCTGGGCGTCAGCCTGAACGTCGACCTGCTGGTCACCGAAGGCGACGGCATCAGCGACAGCCGCGCCGAGTTCGGCGATTCGAAGAACTGGGCCAGTCAGGTCAGCGAACGCCGCAATGAGCTGATGCTGAAGGCGCTGTTCAACGAGGAGCTCGGCGCGCTGATCCAGGTGTCCCGCGCGCAGCGCGACGCGGTGATGGCCGTGCTGCGCAGCCACGGCCTCAGCAAGCACAGCCATGTCGTCGGCAAGACCAACGAGCGCGCCGTCGTCGAGGTGTGGCGCGACACCAAGGCACAGTTCAGCGCGCCGCTGCGCACGTTGCAGCAGGCCTGGGACGAAGTCAGCTGGCGTATCGCCCGGCTGCGCGACAACCCGGCGTGTGCCGACAGCGAGCACGCGGCGATCGGCACTGTTGGAGACCCCGGGCTGCACTTGCACCTGAGCTTCGATCCTGCAGAGAACGTTGCCGCCCCCTTCGTGCACGGCGCCCGGCCCAAGCTGGCCATCCTGCGCGAGCAGGGCGTCAACTCGCATGTGGAGATGAGCTATGCGATGGCGCAGGCCGGCTTCGACACCTTCGACGTGCACATGACCGACCTGCAGACCGGCCGCGCCAGGCTGGACCAGTTCATCGGCTTCATCGCCTGCGGCGGCTTCAGCTATGGCGACACGCTGGGCGCCGGCGAAGGCTGGGCGCGTTCGGTGCTGTTCAATCCAGTGCTGGCAGAGCAGTTTGCCGCGTTCTTTGCGCGTCAGGACACCTTCGCGCTGGGCGTGTGCAACGGCTGCCAGATGATGGCCGCGCTGTCGCCCATCATCCCCGGCGCACAGGCCTGGCCGAAGTTCACGCGCAACAAGAGCGAGCAGTTCGAGGCCCGGCTGAGCCTGGTCGAAGTCCTGGACAGCCCGTCGATCTTCTTCAGCGGCATGGCCGGCAGCCGGCTGCCGATCGCGGTGGCGCACGGCGAGGGCTTTGCGGACTTCTCGCAGCGCGGCGACGCCGCGAGCGTGCGGCGCGCGATGCGTTTCGTCGACCACCACGGCCAGGCCACCGAGGCCTACCCGTTCAACCCGAACGGCAGCCCGGACGGCTTGACGGCGGTGACCACGCCCGATGGCCGCTTCACCGCGCTGATGCCGCACCCCGAGCGGGTCTTCCGCAATGTGCTGATGAGCTGGACGCCTGGCGACGTGTCGGCGCCCAGCCCGTGGACGCGCATGTTCGCCAATGCGCGGCGCTGGGTTGCGTGAACTGATCGCCTGCTGGTCGACTGCATTCCGTCACTGAGCACCGACCACAGCGGCTGCGGCCGCCTCAAGTCCGACCCGCCACGGTCGAAGACACTGCAAGGGCCATGCTCGGGTTTCGAGCCGGTCACGATTGCATGGAGTCCTTTGATGTTGCGCCGCTGCCTTCGCTTCGCGCTGCTGCTGTTGCTGGCCGGGGTATGGGCAGCAGCCGGCGCTGCGCTGGGCGAAACGCCGGTCCGCTGGCAGCTGCCGGGCGATCGGGCGTTCCAGCACCTGAGTGAGTCCGCGGCGGCCGGTGCATCGGCCTTGGTCCAGGACGCCGAGGGCTTCTTCTGGGTCGGCGGCCAGACCGGCCTGGCGCGCTGGGACGGGCTGCGCTGGCGCGCCCACGTGCCGGACCTCGGCACGCCAGGCGCATTGCCGGACAATTTCGTGCAGGCGCTGCATGTCGACGCGCGAGGCCGGTTGTGGGTCGGCACCAGCGCCGGCGGCCTCGCGCGCTACGAGCCGCGTGACGACAACTTCGCCGCCGTGGCGGTCGGTCCCGGCGGGCTGGGCGATGCGAACGTCACTGCGCTGGCCGCCGACGGCAGCCACGGGCTCTGGGTGGGCACCGGCGCCGGCCTGAACCACCTGGACTTCGACAGCGGCCGCGTCAGCCAGGCGACGGGGCCGCTGCCCAATCGCCCTGTTCACGCCTTGCTGACGGACCGCCAGGGCGCGCTGTGGGTCGGCACGCGCAGCGGCCTGCTGCGTCGCGCGCCCGGCGCCACCGGCTTCGAACCGGTGCCGCTGCAGACCCGCGAAGGCCCGACGCCGGTGGTCATCGCGCTGCACCAGGACGGTGCAGGCCGCCTCTGGATCGGCACCCGGCGGCACGGCGCTTTTATGGTCGAAGCCGGGCAGGCCCGGGCCCAGGCCCATGCCGTTCGCGAGGCCGGCCGCGTGGACGGGCTGCGCAGCGACACGGTGCTGTCGATCAGCGAGGCCACCGCCGGCGAGATCTGGTTCGGCACCGATGGCGGCGGCATCGTGCGCTTCGATGTCGCCAGCGGCCAGACCCGCCGCGAGCGGCACGACAGCACCCAGCCCGCCAGCCTGGCCGACGACGACATCGCGGTGCTTTACCGCGACCGCAGCGGTGTGATGTGGGTCAGCAGCAACAGAGCGCTGAGCCGGCATGATCCGCGCCAGCGCAGCATTGACACGCTGTTTGCCGGACCCGAGCGCATGATCGGCCATGCCAACCTGCCCTCGCTGCTGGCGCTGTCCGACGGGCGGGTGTGGGTGGGCATCGGCGATGGCGGCGTGGAGATCCTGGACCCGGTCGCCGGCCGCGTCGGCCGGCTGAGGCCGGATCCCGAGCGCCCGCAGACCAGCCTGCCCAAAGGCCGGGTGATCGGCATGGCCCAGGCCCCGGATGCCACCGTCTACCTGGGCACGCAGGGCGGCCTGTACCGCGCCAGCGCCGATGGCCGCCGTGTCCAGCGCCTGACGGTGGCCGGCCGCCGCGACACCGACGCCGTGTGGGCCTTGTATTTCGATCAGGGGCGGTTGTGGCTGGGCGGCACGGACGGGTTGTGGCTGCTGGAGCTGGATCCCCAGGGCCTGCCGCAGGCCCGCCGCCATCTCGGCGCCGGCGAGCTGGGCGATGCGCGGGTGACCGTGCTGCACGCCGGCGCCGGCTCGGCCCTGTGGGTCGGCACGCGCACGGGCCTGGTGCGAGTGGACCGCAGCAGCGGCGAGGTCGAGCGCCTGCCGGCCGACCCGGCTGACAAGACCCGCCTGCCCGGCGGCCACATCAGCGCCTTGCTGACCGACCGCCAGGAGCGGCTGTGGGTCGCCACCTTCGGGCGAGGCATCCAGATCGAGCAGGGCCGGGATGCTGCCGGGCAGCGGCTGTTCCGCCGCCTGGGCACTCGCGACGGCCTGCCGCACAACGGCGTCGACGCCTTGCTGGCCGACGCCGGCGGCCATGTCTGGGCCAGCACCGACGGCGGCCTGGCCCGCATCGACGCGCAGCAGCTCACGGTGCGGGTGCTGGGCCGGGCGCAAGGCCTGGGCGTGATGACCTTCTGGACCAATGCCGGCGCAGCCTTGCCGAGCGGTGAACTGCTGTTCGGCGGCCAGGGCGGCCTGGTCGTGGTGCACCCCGAGCGCCTGCTGCCGCCGGGCGGCCAGCCGCCGGTGGTGGTGACCGAAATCACCGTCGGTGGCCGGTCCATGCCGCCGGGCCGCTTGAATGCCGCGCCGGTCGCCGGAGCGGTGGCCGACCGGCCGCTCGAGCCCCTGCGCGTCAGCGCGCGCGACCCCAGCCTGATGGTGGAGTTCGCCGTGCTCGACTACAGCGCGCCGGCCGACAACCGCTATGCCTACCGGCTGCGCGGTTTCGACGACGAATGGATCGCCACCCCGGCAACGCGCCGGCTCGCCTCGTACACCAACCTGCCGCCGGGCGACTACACGCTGGAGCTGCGGGGTGCCGGCCCCGAGGGCCATTGGTCGGCGCGCACCGTGGCGCTGCCGCTGCGTGTCGAGCCCGCCTGGCACCAGCATCTGCTGGTGCGCCTGGTCGCGGGCCTGTTGCTGCTGGGCCTGCTGGGCGCGCTGATGCAGGGCCGGGTGATGTACCTGCGGCGGCGCGAGCGCCAGCTGCAGCGCCTGGTGGCCGAGCGCACCGCCGAGCTGGAGCAGCGCGGCGAGCAGCTGCGCGGCAGCCAGCGGCAGCTGGAGCACATGGCCTACTTCGACGCGCTGACCGGCCTGCCGAACCGCCGCATGTTCAACGACGACCTGCGCCGCCGCAACGCGCAGGTGCAGCGCGGCCATGGCGTGTTTGCCCTGGCGCTGGTGGACCTCGACCACTTCAAGCAGATCAACGACACGCTGGGCCACGACGCCGGGGACGCGCTGCTCGTGGCCGCCGCACAGCGCCTGCAGGCCGTTGTGCGCGAAGGGGATCTGGTGGCCCGCCTGGGCGGCGACGAATTCGCGGTGCTGCTGGCCGAAGCGCACAGCGCCGAGGCCATCGGACCGGTGTGCCAGCGCATGCTGGAGCGGCTGGCCGAGCCGCTGCTGTGGACCGGGCCGCCGCTGCAGACCAGTGCCAGCATCGGCGTGGCGCTGTGCCCGCACGACGGCAACACGCCCGACAGCCTGTACAAGGCCGCCGACGTGGCGCTGTACGACGCCAAGCGCGCCGGCCGCAACACCTGGCGTCGCTGGCGTCACGATCGCGCCGCGCCCAACGCGCCGGCGGATGCCGCGCTGAGCAACGATTGAAACCACCCGCCCGGGCGCCGCAGCCGGCTTGCAACAGGGCGTCGCGATGATGGCGGCCGTTGACCCTGCCATATCCCACGAAGGAGCCCAACCATGAAGACCCCCCACCGCCGCCTGCTGCGCCAGGCCAGTCTGGCCGCACTGCTGACCGGCACGCTGTGCACGCTGCAGCAGCCGGCCCAGGCGGCCGACGTCAACAAGGGCATCGAACAGGCGCTCGCTGCGGCGCAGGAAAGCAAGAAGGGCATTCTGGTCTACGTCGGCGGCCAGGCCATCGGCGGTGCCGTGGTCAAGATCGAAGCCGGCCAGACGGTGGAGCTGCGCAGCCAGCAGTACAGCAAGATCGTGCTGCGGCTGGACCGCATCGACGGTCTCGCGATGCCCTGACCAACGCAGGCGCGCCAGGCCTGCGGGCCGAAGCAGGTAGCAGCTCCTGATTTGCCCTGCCGCAGCCGGCGCTGCTGAGCGGCCGCTGGTGCGGACCCCAGGTCAGAACCGGTGCCGCACGCCGGCTTCGTACCCGCGTGAGCGTCCGCCCGCGCTGATGCCGGACGGGCCGTCGGAGATCACGTAGCGTGCCGCACCGTCGTTCGAGATGCGCGCCACGGTGGCGTACAGCGCGCTGCGCTTGGACAGGTTGTAGACGTAGCCCAGGCCGATCTGCGTGGCATCGGTACCGGCGATCGAGGCACCGCCGACCTGGCCCTGGTGCTCGCTCCGGATCCATGAGGCCTTGACTTCGTGCAGGCCGAACGTGGCCACCGCGCCCAGCATCCACAGCAGCTGCTTCGCGCTGTCGTAGCGGAACTCGCGCCAGGCGGCCGACAGGCGCACGCTGTGCAATTCCACGCTGCCGCCGACCGCGCTGTCGCGGAAGCTGCCCGCGGTGGTCTGGCTGTTCTTGGAACGGGTGGTGGCGGCCGAGACGCTGAAGGCCTGGTTCGCATAGCCCACGCGCAGCCCCGTCAGCCGGGCCAGGCCGCTGGCCACGGCGCCGCCTTCACCGGGCGCAAACATCGCACCGCCCTCGAGGCCGCCCAGCCCGGCCGGCAGCAGCCATTGCACGCCGTTGTCCGAGCGCACGGTGGTGTTGGCATTGCTGCCGAACGCTGCGCGGATCGGCCCGGTCGGCGTGGCCGACACCAGGTTGGCCGAGCGCGCCACGCCGACGTAGCCGAACGGGTCATAGCGGCTCCAGTTGCTGTAGGACGGCACGAAGTCGCGGCCGAGGCGCAGCTCGCCCAGCGATTGGCTGGCCAGGCTCACCGTCGAGCGGCGGTCGAAGAACTTGGCCGACGCCGGCAGGCCGGTGTCGGCCAGCAAGCCATGCTCCAGGTGGAAGCCGGCGCTCAGGCCGCCGCCCAGGTCTTCCTTGCCGCTGAAGACCAGCCGGCTGCTGGCATTCGAGCCGCTGACCAGCGCGGTCAGCGAACCGGTGCCGTCATGGCTGACGCGGCGCGCCGCGAGGTCGACGACGCCGGACAGCGTCACGCTGCCCTGCGCCCAGGCGGGCGTGGTGCAGGCGCAGGCGGCGGCGCACAGCGTCAGTAGTTTCGGGTTCATCGGGTTTGTCTCCGGGGTTTGTGATCACACTGAATCCGGCCCGGATGCTGCCCCCCGACGCTGATGCCGTGAATTGCTGAATTGGGATCGATTGATCCGATCGGTGCATCAAAGCTTGCGCGGCCGCGCCTTCTTCTTCACCTCGCCGAACAGGTCGAAGAGCTGCTGCGCCGCCGGCGACAGCGAACGGCCGCGCCGCCGGATCAGGCCGATCTTGCGCGTGACCACCGGGTCGACCAGCGGCACGCTGACCAGCAGCGGATGCTCGGGCCCTGGCATCGCCATGGCCGGCACCGCGGCGACGCCGAGCCCGGCTTCGACCAGGCCCAGCATGGTGGTGACATGCTGCGTCTCGTAGATCGCCTGCGGCCGGTTCGGCACGCCGGCCAGCGCCTGCTCCAGCAGCAGGCGGTTGCCGGACGATCGGCTGACCGAGATGAAGTCGTGCTCGGCCAGCTGGGCCCAGCTGACGCGCTTGAGCTTGGCCAGCGGGTGGTCGCGCCTGCAGGCGGCGACGAAGCGCTCCTCGAGCAGCGGCGTGAAGTCCAGCTCACCTTCCTGCGCGCCCATGAAGTTGAGGCCGAAGTCGGCTTCGCCGCGGGCCACCGCGGCCAGCACCTCGTTGGCGCCGGCATCGAAGACCTTCACCCGCACCTTCGGGCACTGCTGGTGGTAGCGGCGGATCACTTGCGACAGGTAGTAGTAGACGGTGGACGGCACGCAGGCCACCGTGACCTCGCCCATGCGCGTGGCCGCGACGCCGCGGATGCCCAGCAGCGTGGTGTCCAGTTCGTCCAGCAGTTCGCGCACCTTGCGTTCGAAGTCGCGGCCCACGGTGGTGAGCGAGACGCGCCGCGTCGTGCGTTCGAGCAGGCGCACACCCAGCGCCTGCTCCAGCTTGTCGATGCGGCGGCTGAAAGCCGGCTGCGACAGGTGCACCGATTCGGCGGCCTTGCGGAAGTTGTTCAGCTCGGCCACCGCGCGGAAGGCCAGCAGGTCGTTCAGGTCGAAGTTGATGGCCACGGTGCTTGCGGTGGGAGTGGAATTGATGCCGATTGTCGATCAATCGTTCCGAAAGATGCAATTCACTAGCGCAATCAATCCGCTGAAGATGAGACCCATGAACCGAGTCATCCCCTGTGTCCTGATGCGTGCCGGCACCTCCCGTGGCCCGTTCTTCCTGCGTGACTGGCTGCCGCAGGACGAAGTGGCGCGCGACGAGGCGCTGATCGGCGCGATCGGCGCGTCGGACTTGCTGCAGGTCGACGGCGTCGGCGGCGGCAGCACGCTGACGAGCAAGGTGGCCATCGTCTCGCGCTCGTCGCAGCCGGACTGCGATGTGGACTACCTGTTCGCCCAGGTCGGCGTCGGCCAGAAGTCGGTCGACACGCGGCCGAACTGCGGCAACATGCTGTCCGGCGTCGCGCCCTTTGCCATCGAGCAGGGCTTGGTCGCGGCGCAGGACGGCGAAACCACGGTGCGGGTTTTCAACGTGAACACCAAGTCACGCATCGAGGTCACGGTGCTGACGCCGAATCGACGCGTCATCTACGAAGGCCAGACCGGCATCGATGGCGTGGCCGGTACCGCGGCGCCGATCCGGCTGAACTTCCTCGATGCCTGGGGCTCGGTGACCGGTTCGGTATTCCCGACCGGACAGCGCATCGACGTGATCGATGGCCTGGACGTGACCTGCATCGACGCGGCGATGCCGCTGGTCATCCTGAGGGCGCGGGACCTGGGCCTGAGCGGCCGCGAATCGCCCACCGAGCTGGATGGCGACCGCGCGCTGCTGGCGCGCATCGAGCACATCCGGCGCCTGGCCGGCGAACGCATGGGCCTGGGCGATGTGTCCGACAGCGTGGTGCCCAAGCCGGTGATCGCCAGCGCCGGCGACGACGATCACAGCATCACCTCGCGCTATTTCACGCCGCGGCGCTGCCATGCCTCGCATGCGGTGACCGGTGCCATCGGCGTGGCCACCGCGTTTGCGTTGCCGGGCACGGTGGCCAGCGCTGCGGTGATGCGCGCCGGTGCCCGCAACGTGGCTGTGCTGCATCCGCAAGGCCGCATCGATGTGGAAGTGGCCATCGAAGGCGAGGGCAGCGAAGCCCGCATCCAGCGGGCCGCGCTGGTGCGCACTGCCCGAAAGATTCTGCAGGGCGACCTGCACATCCCCGATTACGTGTTCTCGAACCCGACCGCAGGAGACAAACCCATGAAGCACCTGATTGCCCCGGCCCTGGCCGCCGCGCTGACCGTTGCGACCCCCGCCGCGATGGCCTACCCGGACAAGACCATCACCATCGTCGTGCCCACCGCGGCCGGCGGCGGCAACGACGCGATGGCGCGCACCATCGCGCAGAAGCTGGGCCCGCTGCTCGGCCAGACCGTGATCATCGACAACCGCGCCGGCGCCGCCGGCGCCATCGCCAGCGAATTCGTGGCGCGCGCCCAGCCCGACGGCCACACGCTGATGTTCGGCTACATCGCCACGCATGCGATGAACCCGGCGCTGCAGAAGCTGCGCTACGACCCGGTGGCCGATTTCGCGCCGGTGGGCCTGGTGGGCTACTCGCCCACGCTGTTGGTGGCCACGCCGTCGGCGCCGTTCAAGGACGTGCGCGAACTGGTCGCGCAGCTCAAGGCCAAGCCCGACCAGTACATGTATGCCTCGGCCGGCAACGGCACCGCACCGCACTTCGCGGCCGAGCTGTTCAAGCTCAATGCCGGCGTCTCGATGATCGGCGTGCCGTACAAGGGCGCGGCGCCCGCCGTCAGCGACACGCTGGGCGGCCAGACGCAGTTGATGTTTCCGAGTTTCTTCACCGCGCTGCCGCATGTGAAGAGCGGCAAACTCAGGGCGCTGGCGGTGGCCGGGCCGAAGCGCTCGGCGCTGCTGCCGGATGTGCCGACGCTGAAGGAGGCCGGTGTCGACGGCGTGGATGTGCAGCAGTGGTACGGCTTCTTCGCGCCGGCCAAGACGCCCAAGCCCGTCATCGAGCAGCTGAACAAGGCGCTGAACCAGGTGCTGAACGACAAGGAGATCATCAAGCGCATCGAAGACCACGGCGCCGATGTCGAAACCAGCACGCCCGAGCAGTTCGGTGCGCTGGTCAAGTCGGAACTGGTCAAGTGGAAGGGTGTCGTGCAGCGCGCCAAACTCACGGCCGACTGAAGCCGCCGCCGCCGGCCCCCTTCGCAGACCCGGAGAGACCCCGATGAACCTACCCCTGAGCGAACTGGCGGCCTGGATCGGCCGCAGCGAAACCGTGCTCGACCACATCGGCGCCACGCCGATGAAGGCCTTGAACGCCACGCTGGACCACCCGGCGATGCCGGTGCCCGCCGGCGCCGCGCTGCCGCCGCTGTGGCACTGGCTGTACTTCCTGCCGCTGCATGCCCAGAGCGAGATCGGCCCCGACGGCCATGCCCGGCGCGGCGGTTTCCTGCCGCCGGTGCCCTTGCCGCGCCGCATGTGGGCCGGCAGCCAGTTCGAGTTCCGCGCGCCGGTGCGCGTGGGGGATGCGGTCGAGCGCCGCTCGACGATTGCCGATGTCACGGTGAAAGAAGGCCGCACCGGGCCATTGGTCTTCGTCAAGGTGCGGCATGAGCTGCGCTGCAACGGCGCCACCGAGCCGGCGATCGTCGAGTTCCACGACATCGTCTACCGCGCGGCGCGGCAGCCCGGCGATGTCGAGCCGCCGCCGCAGGCCGCGCCGGCCGATGCGGCATGGTGTCGCGAGATCGTGCCGGACGACGTGCTGCTGTTCCGCTACTCGGCGCTGACCTTCAATGGCCACCGCATCCACTACGACCGCAAGTACGTCACCGAGGTCGAGGGTTACCCGGGCCTGATCGTGCACGGCCCGCTGATCGCCACGCTGCTGATGGACCTGCTGCGGCGCCAGTTGCCGCAGGCCGATGTGGCGAGCTTCCGCTTCAAGGCGGTGCGGCCGACCTTCGACCTGCACCCGTTCCGCGTCAACGGCCAGCTGCAGGACGACGGCAAGACCGTCAGGCTCTGGGCCCAGGACCATGAAGGCTGGTTGACGATGGACGCCGTCGCCACGCTGCGCTGAGGCGCTCGTCGCAGCCCGATCGCCACCCCACTTACAGGAACCAGGAGCCCTCCATGGCCGCCAGCATCATCGACTCCCGCATCTTCCAGGGCATCTTCAGCAGCGAACCGATGCGCCAGGTCTGGTCCGACGAGAACCGCACCGCCAAGTACGTGGAGATCGAACGGGCACTGGCCATCGTGCAGGCCCGGCTCGGCCTGATCCCGCAGGAAGCCTGCGACGAGATCGTCAGCCACTGCCACATCGAGCAGATCGACATGGTTCGGCTGCGCGAGCAGACCGAGCGCATCGGCTACCCCATCCTCGGCGTGGTGACGCAGATCAACCAGCTGTGCCGCGACAAGCTCGGTGAGTACGTGCACTGGGGCGCCACCACGCAGGACATCACCGATACCGCCACGGTGCTGCAGATCCGCGAGGCGCTGCAACTGGTCGATGATGAGCTGGAAG
The DNA here is from genome assembly GCF_035476535.1 of Aquabacterium sp. Taxonomy (GTDB): domain Bacteria; phylum Pseudomonadota; class Gammaproteobacteria; order Burkholderiales; family Burkholderiaceae_C; genus Pseudaquabacterium. The sequence continues at coordinate 1,595 of NZ_DATILJ010000209.1, read as the reverse complement.
CGATCGCCAACGCGCTGGCCAAACTCGCGAAGGAACACCGGCTGACGCCGATGATCGGCCGCAGCAACCTGCAGCAGGCGATACCGGTGACCTTCGGCTACAAGATGGCGGGGCTGTTGTCGGCCATCCTGCGGCACCGCGAACGCATCGCGCAGCTGAAGGAACGCGTGCTGGTCGGCGAATTCGCCGGCGCCGCCGGTACCTTGGCTTCGCTGGAAACCGGCGCCATGGAGACGCAGGCGGGCCTGTGCGCCGAACTGGGCCTGCAGCGGCCGGTGATCGCCTGGCACACCATCCGCGACAACATTGCCGAAGTCGGTGCGGTGCTCGGCCTGATCGGCGGCACGCTGGGCAAGCTGAGCATGGACGTCAAGCTGATGATGCAGACAGAAGTTGGCGAAGTCTTCGAGCCCTACCACCATGGCCGCGGCTCCAGCAGCACGATGCCGCAGAAGCGCAACCCGATCAGCAGCTGCTACATCCATGCGGCGATCAGCGTCGTGCGCCAGCATGCCGCGGCGCTGATGGATGCGATGGTCGCCGACCACGAGCGCAGCACCGGACCCTGGGAGATCGAATGGATCGTGCTGCCCGAATCCTTCTGCCTGATGGCGGGCGCACTGAAGCAATCCCGCTTCGTGCTCGAGGGCCTGCAGGTCGATGCCGAGGCGATGCGGCGCAACATCGACATGACCGGCGGCCTGGTGATGAGCGAGGCGGTGATGATGGGCCTGGGGCCCTACATCGGCCGCGAGTACGCGCACGACCTGGTGTATGACCTGTGCCGCGAATCGCTGGCCAAGCAGCGCCCGCTGATCGATCTTCTGGCCGAGCACCCCGAGGTCCAGCGCCATGTCGACCGCGCGGCGCTGGAGCGTTTGCTGGATCCGGCGAACTACCTGGGCCAGTCCGGTGTGATGGTCGACCGGGTGTTGGCGCGGATGTGAACGCGCAGGTGAGCGCAAGGTCGCGCTACTTGCGCAGCACGATCGTCACCAGCGCAGAACAGTCCGCCAGCGCGATCACGCCATGCGGCAGATCGCCGGGCAGGAACAGCAGTTGGCCGGCGGCCAGCACGTGGCTGGCGCCCTCGGCCGTGACGTCGAGCCGGCCCTCGATGCAATGGATGGTGACTTCACCGGGTACCTGGTGCACTGGCAAGGACTTGCCGGCCAGCAGCACCATGCGCATCACTTCCAGGTCTTCGGACTTGAACAGCGCGACCGACTTTTCACTGGGCAGGCGATCACCCAGTGGCTGAACGTCGATGGGCTGCAACGGGAGGGCGTGCGAGATGGCCATGCGCCAGTATGCGCTGCCCAGCGTCGCCCTCCGAACAGTGCGCCGCCGTGACGCCCGGGCACGGCACGGCTTCGGGCATGATGGCCCCCCCAATGCCCCTTCGTCTTCCAGGAGACTGCCTTGAGATTTGCCTTGATCCTCGCCGCCGGCCTTGTTGCCGGTACGCCGGCCTTTGCTGCGGAAACCAGCGTTCCTGTCAGCATGGCGGAAAAGCAGGGCGCCGGTGCCGCGCTCGGCACCGTGCGACTGGTCGAAACGCCCTATGGCCTGGCCTTCTACCCCTCGCTGAAGGG
>NZ_DATILJ010000208.1:0-45544 GCF_035476535.1 Aquabacterium sp. | reverse complement strand
CGCTCGTCACCGATCGAACGCTGGAACTCCGCATAGGGCAGGCTACTGGCGCCGACCCGGATGTACAGCTGCTGCGCCGTGACCGACAGGTTGCTGCGCAAATCGACCACCAGGTATTGCTTGGAAAAGTGCGGTACCAGCTCGGCTGAATTGCGGTCGAGGAAGGCCTCGTACTTTCGGCAATAGGCGCAATCGCTGGCGCCGAGGTAGACGTACAGGCGCTTGTGCTCGCGCCGCGCTTGCTGCAGTGCCGCCGTCAGGTCGAACTCATGGCGTTGCGGCAGGCCGCTGGGCTGCACCACCCGCGGTGAATAGGCCGCCGGCAAGCCGGCCCAGGCGCTGCAGCAGAGCAGCAGGGCGCCCAGCAATGCGACCCGCGCGAGAAAGGCTGGCATGCCGGGCCTGCGCCTTCAGCCCACGGCGAGCGTGCCGACGAACTGCCCGTCCTTCGAATCGGTGACCTCGGCGCGCAACTCGCCGCGGCCATGCGGCACGAAGTTGAAGCGCCAGCTCGGGTTCTCGCTGACCGAGAAGTCCAGCTCCGCGTCGAACAGCTTGCGCTGCGCGTAGCTGACGCGGATGGAACGCACGAAGTGCGGCGGGATGTACATGACAGTGACTTGGTTCAGCTCGAAACCGGTGTCGTTGGGGTGGATCACCGTCACATCGGCGGTATTCACTTCGTTCAGCTTCAGCGTGCCCGGGACCTTGAGCAGGGTCTTGCCGATCAGGTGCAGTGACTCGCGATTGGGCGGTGCCGAGCAGCCGCCGGAGGTCTTGACGTAGCGTGAATCCATGTGCAGCTGCCCGTTCGACAACTCGCTGACCACGCGCACATGGCTGTATTCGTCGACGCGCAACCGGGTCTCGAAATCGGCCTGGCCGAGCTCGGGCGTGAGATCGAGCATCGCGGCCAGCGGCGACGGGTTCTTGTCGACCAGCACATACAGCCGGCGCACGTGCAGCGATGTCTGCTGCGCCAGCTTGGAAACAATCTTCACCGGCACCGAGGCGCCATAGGCCGCGCGCAGTGGCACGATCAGCTGCACCGCGCTGAGCAGGGGTTGGGCTTCGATGGGCCGCTGGGCAAACAGCTTTTCGCGCAGGCGCTCCCATTCAGGTGATGAATCGCCATGCGTCGCCGATGGCAAGCCGCCGACGGCCGCCAGCGCGGGCAAGGCCGGCGTGCACAGCGCCGCGCCGCCCAGGCCTGCGCGGGCGATGGTTTGCAGGGCGCTTCGTCGTGATAATTCGGATCGGTTCATGGTGCGTGGCGTCAGGTTCTGTGCTGCGGGTGCTGCGCTACTTGAAGAACAGCTCGCGCTCGAAGCGCAAGTAGGCGATCGTGGCGTTGCGCGGGTGGATGGTGTCGTACTGCTCCCACCGGCTGAACTCGGGCAGTGCCGTGGCTTCGGGCACGTCCATCAGCGAGGTGCCGGCTTCGGCGAGCGCGCGTGCGCGGGTTTCCAGCTGCACCAGGTAGCGTTCCACGGTGGTGATCAGTGGCGATGATGTCGCAGTGCCATGCCCGGGCACAAGCGTGTTCACCCGCAGCGCGCGCAACTCGGCCAGCGCGCGCTTCCAGCCGTCGAGGTTGGCGTCCTGGATGTCCGGGATGCGGCCGTGGTCGAGCAAACCGCCGCCGAACAGAACGCCGCTGGATTCGTCGAACACGGCGATGTCGCCGGGCCCGCTGCTGTGCCCGAAGTACAGCACGCGCACGGCGCGGCCGATCGCGCCGACCGCAGCGTCCACCGTGCCGTCCACCGCATGCGAGGCAGCGAACTCGCGATCGGGCTTGTACATCGTGGTGCCCTGCATCGCCGCGTCGCCCAGCGTCTGGCGCAGCTGCTTCAGGCAGGTGTCGCAGCGTGCGGCCATCAGCCGCGCCGTCTTCTCGTGCATGCCGATGGGGATGCCGGCCTCGCGGAAGGCCGCACCGCCGAACAGGAACTCCGGCCGCGTGTGCGTGACCAGCGCCAGGCGCACCGGCTTGTCGGTGACCTGGCGGATTGCGCGCAGCAGCGCCAGGCCGTGCGCATGCGATGTGCCGGTGTCGATGGCCAGCACGCCGGACTTGCCGACGATGAAGCCGGTGTTGCCGATGCGGCCCAGGTTCTGCGGGTCGGCCAGGCCGGCGGCGCCTCCGACCAGGTAGACGCCATTGGCCACCGGCACAACGCGCAGGGGCGCGCCGTCGGGTCCTTCGTGCAGCGCCGCGCTGGGCGGCCCATCGTGCGGCGAGGCGCAGGCGCTCATGCCGGTCAGCAGGGCTCCCGCGCCCAACCCGCAAAGGGCGATGGTGATCTGGCGGCGCGAAAACGTCACCTGCAAATATGGCTCTGCCACTTTGCTGGATCCCCACGGGGGACGGCCGGCTTCGGCCGGCCTGGGGGCGCTCATGACCTGCCGCCGGCCATCACTTGCTTTCGACGACCTTCTTCAGGTTCTCCAGCCCGGCTTTGTAGACGCCGGTGATCGCCCGCACCGCAGCGTCGTCGTTCTGCTCGGGCGGGGGGTTGTTGCCCGGGTGGCCGCGGTAGAACGCACCGCGCCATTCCACCAATGCCCGGCTGCCGTCCGCGCGCACGCTGATCGTCGAGGTGTAGTTGGTCACCGGCAGCGCGCCGCCGTCCTTGGCGCGGTAGCTGTAGCGCATGCCGGTGTCGTCGTAGGTCTCCAGACTTTCGCTCAGCGCGCCGCCGCCCTGGACCTTGAGCGAACGCACCGAGCCCACGGCATTGCCCTTGTCGGCCGGGCTCTCGGCGATGGCGGGATGCCAGTCCTTCAGCGCATCGAAGTTGCGGATCTTGGCCCACACTGCGGCGGGCGTGGCGTCGATGACGACCTGTTCGGTCACCTTCTGGCGGGTGGGTCCGTGCGCCGCGCCGGGGGCGGCAAGTCCGATCAGGAGAGCGAGTCCCGCGAGCGCGCGGGTTCCGGGATTCAGCATGTCAGGTTCTCTCGCGAGCGTGGGGGTTGCAGGGGTCGGGGAAAAGGAGCGTGGGTCACGGGACTCACGGCGGCAGCGGGCTGCCGATGAAGGCGCCGAAGCCGCGGCTGTTCTGTCCGGTGGCGATGCGGCTCAGCGTGCGGCCGGACTCGGCGTCGAGCACGCTGACGTTGTCGTCCATCCAGTTGACGACGTAGACACGATCGTCGTGCGCCGCGATGCCTTCGGGGTAGGCGAAGCCGTCCAGCGTGCGCAGCACGCGCAAGGTCTCGGCATCGATCACGCTGACGCTGTTGCCATGCTGGTTGGTCACGTACAGCAGCGTGCCGGCGTGGGCCAGCGCGGCGCCATAAGGCGCACGGCCGACGCCGATGGTGGCCAGTACCACCAGCCGGTGGGTGTCGATCACCGAGACATCGTTGCTTTGCACGTTCAGCGCGTACAGCCGTTCGCGGGCCGCGTCGAAGTGCAGCGCAAACGGGTGCGAGCCGACGGGCACCCGCGCCCGTACCCGGCGTTCGCGGGCATCGACCACCGCGACGCTGTCGTCGTCGCGCTCGGCGACGAACACGGTGTTGCCGTCGCTGTGCACCGCCACGCCGGCCGGTGCGCGGCCGAGGGCCACTTCGCCGTAGGGTGCCGTCGGCGTGCGCGGGTCGATCAGCAGCAGGCGGTTGCGGTACCAGTCCGCGGCCGCGAGCAGCGTGCCGTCGGGCGAGGCATCGAGGCCCACCGGTCCTTCGCCGGCCGGCAGCGTGGCCGCGAGCCGCTGCCCGCGCATGTCGATGACCGAGATCGTCTTGCTGTCGGGGTTGGAGACGAAGACCTGGCCGGCGCGGCTGGACGCCACCACGCCAGCCGGCGAGCGGCCGACCTTCACCGTGGCCACCACTTGCTGCAGCGCGAGGTCGATCACCGAGACATCATGGCTGCCCTGGTTGGTGATGTAGGCAAACGGCGCCGCCTGGGCCGGCGGCAGTGCAAGTGCCGGTGCGAGAGCGAGCGTGAGCCGCAGCAAAGCGACGCTGCCGCGGCAGCGTTGGCGCATCTTCACACCGACCGGCACGAAACGGGCCGCCGATCAGCGCCGCGGCTCACGCGGCGACAGCGTGGCGCCGAAGCGCAGGTCGTGCGAATCGACCACGGTGGCCTGCAGCGTGCCGGCCCCGCGCGGCAGGAAGTAGAAGCGGAAGATCGGGTTCTCGCTGATCGAGAAGTCGACGTCCGCGGACAGCACCGGCCGCTCGCCGTAGCTGACATCGACCCGACGCACGAAGTGAGCGGGTGTGTACTGGCGCGTGGACTGGTCCATCGCCAGCCCCGAATGGTTGGGGTGGTTGATCTGCAGCTGGGTCAGCACCGGCGTCGTGCCGGCCATGTCGCCCTCGATGCGAAAGCGCATCTGGCCCATCGCCGCCAGTGCCGCGCGCACATCGGTGCCGGGCGGCGCCGAGCAGCCGCCCGAAGCCTTGACGTAGCGCGTGGCCATGAACAGGCGGCCGTCGCTGGTCTCGGCCACGGCACGCACGAAGCTGTAGGCATCCACACGAACGCGGGTCTCGATGTCGGCACGGCCGCTGTCCGGCGTGAAGTGGAAGATCGCGGCAATCGGCGAGGGGTTGGCATCGATCAGCAGGTAGATGCGGCTGACGTGGCTGGATGGCGTCTGCGGCAGCCGCGTGCGGATGACGATGGGCACCACCGCGGCATCGACGGCGCGCGAGGGTGCTTCCAGCGTCAGCGTGTCCGCGCTGGCCGGCGCAATGCTGCGGCCTTCGAACAGGCTGGCGCGCACCTTGTGCCAGATGGCGCTGGCCTCCGGGTCGTCGCCGGAAGGCAGCTGGGCCTGCGCCGCGCCGCCCGCCGCCAGCATCAGTAGCAGCAGCACCGCCCCGGGCATGAGCAGGCGGGCCCATGCGCTGCGGAGGCGGTGCTGCAGGATCATCGGGTGCTACCGGGGGCCGGCGCCGATGAAGCAGGCCGCCTGGGCCTTGGTTTGCAGCTCGCGGTAGCGCGCGATCTGCGGCTTGATGGTTTCGTTGTCGCGCAGTTCGCCGCCGCGCTCGCCGCCGATCGAGACGGCCTTGGCCATGGTCGAGATCGTCACGTACTCGTCGAACTTCACCTGGGCGGCGACCTTGTCCAGCGCGCAGGAACACTTGTTGACCATCTCGAAGTTCGGGCCCGGGTTGGCGCGCATGCACTCCTGCACGTAGAGCACGCGTTCGACGGTCGGAAAGTCGTTGGCATGAGCGCCCAGGGCGGCCAGCAGCAGGGTGAAGCTCAGCGCAATGCGGGGCGGATGGGTCATGGGCTCGGGCTTTCGAAGATTCAGGGTTGGCGTGGCGGAGTGGCGGGCGTTGCGCCCTCGATGCGCAACTCCTCGACGAGCAGCGGCGCGGCATCGGCGGTCTCGCCGGCAATGCGGCTGCGGATGGCGTAGACACCGCCCGGCACCGCGTCAGACAGCGTGAAGAGGTACTGCTTGTTCGCCAGTTTCTCGAAACGTGGGCGCAGCGGGTCGTCCAGGTAGGGCGAGATGTCGATCTCTTGCCCGGCCACGTTGCGGCCCCGGTAGCTCAGCGTCACCGGGCGCAGCGCGGCCCCCTGGTAGACCGCCATGCGGATGCGCTTGCGAAAATAATTCGCCTGGCCCTTGGTGAGGCGCTGCATCTCGCGGATGTCGCGCTCCAGGAAGGCCAGGATCACCGGGTTGCCCTGGGCCGATTCCACGTCCGGCAGGCTCAGTCGGCGCTCGCCGCTGAGGAACTTCGCCGTCGCGGCGCAGCAGCTGCCGTCGGTTTGCGCGCGCAGCGCGATGCTCACGCTGTCGTCGAAACCGGCCTCCAGGCTGCCGCTCTTGCGGTAGCTGTAGTTCAGCGTAGCCGGCGGCTTCAGCGAGGCCAGCTGGTTGGTGACGAACAGCGCGCGCTCGGCTGGGGAAAAGTCCTCGGCCGCCGCCGCGGCAGGTGCCGCCAGCAAGGCCAGGATCAGGCAGCTGGTGGCGGCTGAGCGGCGAAACATCTGGGTCATGGTTCTCAGTGTCGGGCAGGCGGGCAGGGCGGCGGCGCGGGCGCGGCATGGCCGGGTTCGCCGGTGTCTGCCGCACGGGTTTCGGTGGCCGGATCGGCGCAGCGGCTGTCGCGTTGCAGCACGGCCGCCTTCAGGAACTGCGGCTGGGCATTCGTGGGCTGCTGCCAGTAGGCCAGCTGTTCGGTCTCGAAGGGCTTGATCGGGCGGAACTGCTCCGGCGTGGTGGTCTCCAGCAACTGCCGCACCCATTCCACCGGCGCGGCGAAGTAGTGCGCGGCGCCGCCGCGCAGGCGGAAGGTCAGGATGCCGACCAGGCGGCCCTGATCGTCGAACAGGCCGCCGCCGCTGGCGCCGGAGCTGAAACGGTTGGAGGCCTGGATCACCTGCGCACCATCGTGGCGGTGCAGCGCCACCACTTCGCCGGCACTGTGCTGCATCACCGTGCCGCCGGTGAAGCCGTGCGCCGTCAGCGGCTGGCCGACTGTCAACTCGGCGCCCTGGCCCAGCGGCACGGCGCGGGCCTGGATGCCGGGCACATGCAGCAGGCACAGGTCGTGATCGATGTTCACGGCCTGGCCGGCCGCGAACCAGCGCATGCCGCCGCGCACGACGTGGATCTCCCGCGCTTCACGCGTCACATGGCAGTTGGTGATCAGCTTGTCGACATCGACCATCACGCCCGAGCCGAAGGCATAACCGCCGCTGACCCGTGGTGCCTCGATGCGCAGCACGCTGGCGCCCAGGCTCACGTGCCCGGCGAGCTCAGGCTGCGCCAGTGCGGGCTGGCACAGCAGCCCGCCAAGCAGCAGTAGCAGCGGCAGGCGGATCATGGCGTGCGGTCGTGTGGAGTCGCAGCAGGGGTCACTTTCCCGGTGCAGAGAAGGATTCATCGACCAGCGGCACACCATACTCCTTCAGGATGGCCAGGATCTCGGTGCGCCGCGATTCGAGCAGGGATTCGACCTGCTGCTTCCACTCACGCTCGCCGTAGCGCACGCCCATGGCCATCGGGTAGTCGAAGCGGATGCCGGGCTCGGATTGCATCGGCACCACCGCCAGCGCCGGGCTCTTCACCCGTTGCGCGAAGTAGCCCGCGATCGGGCCCCAGACGATGGCCACGTCGAGCTTGCCGCTGGCCAGGTCTTTCTCGATGATCTCGCCGGGGTATTGCTGCGGGTCGGCATTCATCATCTTGTAGGGCACGCCGCGTTCGACCAGGCCATGGCGGCTCAGCCATTCCGAGGCGGGCGAACGGTCGTAGATGCCGATGCGCAGCTTGGACAACTTGGCCGGATCGAGCCGCAGGAACTCTGCACTCGACGTGACCTGGTCCAGGCCTTTGCCGCGCGGGAACACCAGCGCGTAGGTCGACCGGTAATAGGGCTTGGTGGTCGACACCTGGTCGAAGCCGGCGGGCACACCCATCACGATGTCGCAGGGGTAGTCCTCGCCGGGTAGCTTGTAGCGCAGCGTATTGCGGATGAAGGCCAGGCGCTGCGGGAACGAGTAATAGGTCACCGGCAGGCCCAGCGCCTTGCCGAAGACCTCGGCAATGCGGTTCTCGATGCCTTCGCCCTGCGTGTTGGAGAACGGCAGGTTGTTCGGGTCCTGGCACACGCGCAAGGCCTTGCGCATGGCCGGTGTGTCCTGCTGCGCTAGCGCGGGCGAGCCCAGCGCTGCCAGCAGCAGCCCCGTGGCCATCAAGCGGAGGGACGATCGGGGCAGCGGCCGCGTCATGGCATCGGCTCGACCTTTGCACGCGTTATCGCGCCATCGGAGCGGCCCTTGAGGTAGGCATAGAGCTGGTCCATGTTCTCCATCACCTGCGGGCTGGTGCCGAAACTCTGCATGCCTTTTTCCAGCCGGCCATCTCGCACGGTCTTGACGAATTCTTCCTTCGTCAGCGTCTTCAAGGCGGTCACCAGCGAGGGGCCGACCATGCCTTCCTGGTTGGCGCCGTGGCAGCGGTCGCAGGCCGCTGCGCGCCAGGTGCGAAAGCCCTTCATCGTCTCCGGGTCGACCTTGTAGCCGTCCACCACCTTGTAGGGAGCCGTGGGCGCCGATTGCGCGAAGGAGGTGCTCACCAGGAGGATCGTGAGCCCGAGCATGGATTTGCGAAACATCTTTGTATCACCCATCAAAAAAAGGGGACGGAGCCACTGGCGCCATCCCCCTCGGTTCAGGCCGTTGAAAAGCGCGGCCGTTATGTCATCAGTTCGGCAAGGCGAACACGGTCAGCGAGCCGCCGAGTTCGGTGTACTGATTCAGTTCACGGTAGCCACCCACGGCGCCAAGACCGTCGGTGTCTTTCTCGAGACCGGCTGCCATGCCGATGCCGGCCCAGCCGCCGATGCCGGAGAACACGCCCAAGAATTGCTTGCCTTTGTGTTCGTAGGTGAACACATTGCCAATGATCCCAGAAGGCGTCTTGAACTTGAAAAGTTCCTTCGTGATGTCCTTGGCGTCAACACACTTCAGGTAACCCTCCAGCGTGCCGTAGCAGGACAAGCCGCCAGCGGTATTGAGCGAGCCGCTCCACACCGAGAACTTCTCGGCCTTGGACTGCACGATCTTGCCGGTGCCGGCATTCCACGTGATGTAGTTGCCCATGCCGCCGTGGCTGCCCGGTGCCGGGAACATCGACAGCGTGGCGCCCACATACGGCTGGCCCGCGGTGTATTCGACCTTGAACGGCTCATAGTCCATGCAGACATGGTTGGTCGGCACGTAGAAGAGCTTGGTATTGGGGTCATACGAAGCCGGCTGCTGGTCCTTGCTGCCCAACGCCGCCGGGCAGACGCCCTTGGTGTTGACATCCGGGCCATTCTTTGCGGTCGAGTACTTCGCCACCACCTGCGGCCGTCCGGTCTTCATGTCCACGTGCGTGGCCCAGTTGACCTTCGGGTCGTACTTCTCGGCCACCAGCAGTGCACCGCTGACGCGGTCCATCGTGTAGCCAAAGCCGTTGCGGTCGAAGTGCACCAGCGCCTTGGTCGCCTTGCCCTTGACGTCGATGTCCGCCAGGATCATTTCATTGATCCCGTCGAAGTCCCATTCGTCGTAAGGCGTCATCTGGTAGACCCACTTGGCCATGCCGGTGTCCACGTCCCGCGCAAAGATGGTCATCGACCACTTGTTGTCGCCAGGACGTTGCGCCGGATTCCAGGTCGACGGGTTGCCGGTTCCGTAGTACATCAGGTTCAGCGCCTTGTCGTAGCTGTACCAGCCCCACGTCGTGCCGCCGCCGATCTTCCACTGGTCACCCTGCCAGGTCTTGAGCGACGAGTCCTTGCCCACCGGCGCCATCTTGCCGTCGGTCCAGGTCATGGTCTTGTCGGGGTCGATCAGCATCTCGGCGTCCGGGCCCACGCTGTAGCCCTTCCACGCGAGCTTGCCGTCGGACAGGTTGTACGCCGCGATGAAGCCGCGCACACCCCATTCGCCACCGCTGATGCCGGTGATGACCTTGTCCTTGAAGACGTGCGGTGCATTGGTGTTGACAGCGCCGAGCTTCGGATCGCCGTTCTTCACCGACCACACCACCTTGCCGGTCTTGGCATCCAGCGCAATCAGCATGCTGTCTGCCTGCTGCAGGATGACCTTGCCCTCGGCATAGGCCAGGCCGCGGTTCACGGTGTCGCAGCACATCTGCGGGATCACCGCGGGATCTTGCTTGGGTTCGTATTTCCAGAGGATCTTTTGCGAGTCGAGATCGACCGCGAAGACCTTGTTGGGGAAGGGCGAATGCAGATACATCTTGCCGTCGACCACCAGGGGCGAGCCCTCGTGACCGCGCAGCACACCCGTCGAGAAGGTCCAGGCGACCTGCATCTTGCCGACGTTGCCGGTGTTGATCTGATTCAGTTTGCTGTAGCGCTGGTTGAACATGTCACCAGCCTGCGTCGCCCAGTTCTTCGAGTTGGCGATGTTCTTCTCGACATCCGCATTGGCCCGGGCCAAGTGCGGCGTTGCGAGAAGCGCCATTCCCAGAAGCGCCCAGGCGGGCCGAAGGGACTGCCAAGAAATTCGCATCGATGTCTCCTTGTGAAAGTGACCGGAGCCCGGTCGCGCAACACATCGTCCACCCGGCGAATGCGTCATGCGACCTCGAGAACTCGGCGTGCAGCTAACCGCAATTTCTGCGCCCGGTTTTTTGCGCGCCGTGGCAATGCGCTGATTCGCGCGCATTCCCGTGCTCTGCAACGCCGCCAGGCCGCCGCCCGAGGACAGGACTAACGCGAACTTCCCTCGTGACGCACCCAGGCTGCTGTCGACTTCGATGCGCCGACCTAGGGATGATCCTCATAGGGAAACCACGAGTGGGAAACGGGGCATGCACTGACGCGCGCGATCTGCCATTTCCCAGCCTGACACGCTGCGGTGAAAGCGTTGCATCCACATCGGCACAGAGTGTCTCGCCGTGACTCACCGGCGTGTCGTTTCGGTCGCTGTGCGGCGGGCCCATGGCTTGCTCTGCAGGCTATATCCTTGCGCCCCGACGCGAGCGCAGAAGAAACGAGTCCCGATGACGCTTCCCGAGCCGGCCCCCGCGATGCTGCGAATCAAGGGCCTGACCAAACGTTATGGCAAACACCCGGCGCTGCGGTCCTTGTCGCTGGCGCTGGGCGGCGGCAGCTTCGTCGCGCTGCTGGGGCCGAACGGCGCCGGCAAGTCCACGCTGTTCCAGGTGCTGACCGGGCTGTTCGCCGCCGACGAAGGCGATGTCGAGGTGGCCGGCCACTCGCTGCGCACGGCCGCCACGCGCGCCTTGCGTCACATCGGCGTGGTGTTCCAGCAGATCTCGCTGGACCTGGATTTGAGCGTGCGGCGCAACCTGTTGTTCCAGGCCGATCTGCAGGGCCTGCCGCGTGCACTGGCCAAGGAACGCATTGCACACGACTGCGCCGCGCTGGGCCTGGGCACGGATCTGGACCGCAAGGCGCGCGAGCTGTCCGGCGGCAACCGGCGCAAGGTGGAACTCGTGCGGGCCAATCTGCATCGACCCGCGGTGTTGTTGATGGATGAAGCCACCGTGGGGCTGGACCCGAAGTCGCGGCAAGACCTGCTGGCTGCCTTGCATGCCGATGTGCGCGAGCGCGGCACCTGCGTGCTGTGGGCCACGCACTGGGTCGAAGAGGCCCAGGCCGCCGACCGCGTGCTGGTGCTGCACAAGGGCGCGCTGCTGGCCGATGGCACGCCGGCCGCGGTGACGGCCACACTCGGTGAACCCACACTCGAAGCGGGCTTCATCGCCCGCACCGCCTGAATCGGCAACCCCTGCAGCAAGCCCTGACACGCACTCGACATGCATCCCCCATTCAAATTGACAGCAGCGCTCGTCCTCGCGCTCGGTACCGGCGCCGCGCTGGCCCAGGGCACGGCGTACGTGTCCAGCGAAAAGGACGACGCGATCACGCTGATCGACGTCAAGACGCTCGCGGTCAAGGGCACTATCGCCACCTGCAAGCGCGGCCGCCATGTGCAGCGCGCGCCCGATGGCACGCTGCTGGTGGCCTGCACCGATTCGAACGCGGCCGATGTCATCGACCCGGCCACCGGCAAGTCGCTGCGGCGCATCCCGCTCGGCGACGAGCCCGAGGCCTTCGACCTGTCGCCCGACGGCAAGACGATCTACGTCTCGAATGAAGACGAAGGCGAAGCCAGCTTCATCGACGCGGCCAGCGGCAAAAAGCTCAAGGCCGTGAAGGTGGGCAAGGAGCCCGAGGGCGTGAAGGTCAGCGCCGACGGCAAGACGCTCTACGTCACCTCCGAGGTGGCCAGCCTGGTCCATGTGATCGACGTGGCCAGCGCCAAGGTGGTCAAGAACATCAAGGTCGGCAAGCGGCCGCGGCGCATGACGATCACGCCGGACGGCAAGGAGTTGTGGGTCACCAACGAGCTGGATGCCAGCGTCAGCATCGTCACCATCGCCGACCACAGCGTGGCCGGCACGCTGAAGTTCCAGGTCAAGGGCGCGCGCGCCGAAGACATCACGCCGGTGGGCATCACGATGACGCGTGACGGCAAGCGCGCCTTCGTCTCGCTCGGCAAAGCCAACCACGTGGCCTTCATCGACGTGCCGGCGCGCAAGGTGACAGATCTGGTGCTGGTCGGCAAACGGGCCTGGAACGTCACGCTCGACAAGGCCGAGAAGCAGCTCTGGGTCGTCAATGGCCTCAGCGACGACGTCACGGTGGTGGACGTCGCCGGCGCCAAGGCGATCAAGAGCATCCCAGTCGGGCGCGTACCCTACGGCCTGGTGATCGTCGAATGAACAAAGGTGCCGCGTGCGCCGCCGCCGTGATGCTGGCCCTGGCTGTCTTCGTCCCCAGTGCACCGGCCGTGGCCGCCACGCTGAAAGCCACGCTGATCACGCCGGCCGATGACCCGCGGCTGGAGCGCTCGCGCGCCGAGCGTGCCTACCTGGGCCACCCCGGCGGGCCGGCGGAGGATGGCCTGGCACTCGCCCTCGACGAAGGCCAGTTCGAGCTGGAAGCGGTGCAGGCCGCGGTGGCGCTGAGCAAGCAGACCGCTGGTTCGCTGGAAGCCGCACGCGCCGCGGCGCTGGCCGCAGAAAAAGCCGGTGCCGCGGTGCTGCTGACCGACCTGCCCACCGACTGGATGCTGGCCGTGGCCGATGCCGTCAAGCTGCCGGTGCTGAACCTGTCCGACGCCGCCGACCGCGCGCGCCAGCAGGACTGCCGCGCGCGCCTGTTCCACCTGATGTCCAGCGAACGCATGCGCGCCGATGCATTGGCGCAGACGCTGACGGCGCGCAAATGGACCCAGGTGCTGCTGCTGACCGGCCCCAGCCCGCAGGACGCGGTGCGGGCAGCCACTGCGCAGGCCGCGATCAAGCGCTATGGCTTGAAGCTGGTGGCCAGCCGGCCGTTCAAGCTCTCGGCCGACCCGCGTGAGCGGGATCTGGCCAACCCGCTGTTGCTGACCGCCAGCGCCGGCTACGACGCCGTCTGGGTGGTGGACAGCGACGGCGAATTCGCCCGCTCGCTGCCCTACCGCACGGTGCTGCCGCGGCCGGTGGTCGGCGACGCCGGCCTGGTGGCCGTGGCCTGGCACGCGCAGTTCGAGCGTTATGGCGCACCGCAGGTCTCGCGCCGCTTCGCCAAGGCGACCAAGCGGCCGATGACGGCGCACGACTGGGTGGCCTGGCTGGCCGGCAAGGCGCTGGTCGGCGCTGCCGCGGCGGCGCCCAAGGGACCGAACGCCGCCTGGGCCAAGGCACTGGCCGGCACACCGATCGACGGCTCCAAGGGCACGCTGATGAGCTTCCGCCCCTGGGACGGCCAGCTGCGCCAGCCGCTGCTGCTGACCGACGGCCAGGGCGTCATCGCGCAGGCCCCGATCGACGGCCTGCTGCATCCCACGAACGTGCTCGACACGCTGGGCGCCGATGCGCCCGAGAAAGCCTGCAAGGTGGCGCGATGAGCGAACACAACACCTCAGCAGCGCGTGGCGGGCCGCCGCAGGCCGGCCTCCTGGCCGGATCGGCCGCCGCCAGCGCCGAGCGCCGGAGCGCCATCCCCCATGCCTTGCAGGCCCTGCGCGCCATCGTGCTGCGCGAGCTGCTGAAGTTCTCGCAGCAGACCGGCCGCCTGGTCTCGGCACTGGTGCGTCCGCTGCTGTGGCTGGCGGTGTTCGCCGCGGGCTTCCGCAATGTCTTCGGCGTGGCCATCGTCGAGCCCTACGACACCTACATCCCCTACGACGTCTACATCGCGCCGGGCCTGGTCGGCATGGTGCTGCTGTTCAACGGCATGCAATCGTCGCTGGCGATGGTCTACGACCGCGAGATGGGGCTGATGCGCCTGCTGCTCACCGCGCCGCTGCCGCGCGCCTGGCTGCTGTTCTGCAAGCTCAGCGCGACGGCGCTGCTCTCGGTGCTGCAGGCGCTGGCCTTCGTGGTCGTGGCGGCGCTGCTCGGCACCGAACTGCCGCTGCTGTCGCTGGCCGGCCTGCATGCGCTGGCCGCGCTGCTGGCCGGCGCCTTGATGCTGGGCGCGCTGGGGCTGCTGCTGTCGGTGCACATCAAGCAACTGGAGAACTTCGCCGGCACGATGAACTTCGTCATCTTCCCGATGTACTTCCTGTCCACCGCGCTGTACCCGCTGTGGAAGCTGCAGGAGTCCGGCGCCGAATGGGTCTACCAGCTGGCCCGCTTCAACCCGTTCACCCATGCGGTGGAGTGGATCCGCTTCGCGCTCTACGCCAAGGACCCCGGGTTCGCGCCCTGGGTGGTGCTGGGCTGCGGGCTGGTGTTCTTCACGCTGGCCTGCTGGGGCTACGACCCGCAGCGCGGCTTCGGCGGCTTGACCAAGCGCGGCGGTGGCCCGCCATGACGCGGCGGCGCGAATGGCTGCTGGCGGCAGCGTCGCTGGGTCTCGGCGGGTTCGGTGCTGCGGACGTGCATGCGGCGCCGGCGGGCAACGGCTACCCGCAGAAACCGATCACGCTGTGGGTGCCCTGGGCCGCGGGCGGCGCCACGGACATCACGCTGCGCCTGCTGGCCGAACTGGTCTCGGTGCACCTCGGCCAGAGCGTGCATGTCGAGAACCGGGCCGGCGCCGGCGGCACGCTGGCGATGCCGATCCTGCAGCAGGCCGAGCCCGATGGCTACACCATTGCCCAGATCCCGCAGCCGGTGCTGCGCGCGCCGCACACGCAGAAGGTGCTGTGGGACCCGGTGCGCGATGTCACGCCCATCATCCAGATCTCGGGCGTGACCTTCGGTCTGCTGGTGGGCGCGGCCAGCAAGTTGCGCAGCCTGGACGACGTGTTCGCCTTCGCCCGTGCGCACCCGGGCGAGCTGAGCATCGCCACCAATGGCGTCGGCACCACGCCGCACATCGTGCTCGAAGAACTGTTCACCGCACGCGGCCTGCGCTACATCCACGTGCCCTACAAAGGCACCTCCGAGCTGACGCTGGCGGTGGACACCGGGCAGGTGATGGCCGGCGTCAACTCCACCGGCTTCGCGCCCTTCGTCGATTCGGGCCGCCTGCGCCTGCTGGTCACGCTGGCGGCCAAGCGCTCGCCGCGCTGGCCGCAGGTGCCCACGCTGAAGGAGTTGGGCCACAACATCGTGGCGATGTCGCCCTATGGCCTGGGCGGCCCGCGCGGCCTGCCGCCGGCGGTGGTGACGGTGCTGCACGACGCGTTCAAGAAAGCGATGCACGAGCCGCAGTTCGTGCAGGAACTCGCCAAGTACGACCAGGTGCTGGACTATCTGGGTCCGGTCGAATACGGCCAGTGGCTGCGCGAGCAGTACGTCAAGGAGCGCTTGATGGTTGAGCGCATGGGCTTGTCGCGTGTCGGGTCCTGAGCAAATGGGACTCGGTCGCTCGCGGCGCGATCTGGGCTGGGTGGCCCTGGCCACGCTGGGCAGCTATGCGCTGTCGCTGAGCCTGGAGTTCCACGAACGCTATGTGCGCTGGCTGGCCCGCTACGAACACTGGGAGCTGGACGAACTGCCGTTCAGCCTGGCCGTGCTGGCCTGCGGCCTGGCCTGGTACGCGCTGCGCCGCCGGCGCGATGCACTGGCCGAGCTGGCCCGCCGCGAACGGGCCGAAGCCCATGTCAACGCGCTGCTGGACCACAACCGCGCGCTGGCGCAGGGCCTGATCGCCTTGCAGGAGAGCGAGCGCCGCGCGCTGGCCCGCGAGCTGCACGACGAGTTCGGCCAAGGCTGCAGCGCCGTGCGCGTGGAAACAGCCTGGCTGCGCCGCTGCGCGGCTGACGACCGTGCCGGCATGCTCGCGGCCGCCCAGCGTGCCGATGCCGCCGCGCAGGACCTCCACCAGCTGGTGGGCGACCTGCTGCGCCGCTTGCGGCCGGCCGAGCTGGATGCGCTGGGCCTCGTCGCTGCGCTGCAGTCGCTGTGCGAATCCTGGGAGGAGCGCAGCGGCGTGAGCTGCGTCTTCCACCACGAGGGCCCGATCGAAGGGCTGGCCGATGCGATGGACATTGCCGTCTACCGCATCACCCAGGAGGCGCTGACCAATGTGATGCGCCATGCGCGTGCGAGCCAGGTGCGTGTGCAGCTGGCCTGCAGCGCGCTCGAGGGTCTGCACTTGAGCATCCAGGATGACGGCCGCGGCATGGATGTGGGGGCCGCCTCGCGCGGGCTCGGCCTGCTCGGCGCCACCGAGCGTGCCGCGGCCCTCGGCGGCGTGCTGGAAGTGCAGAGCACGCTGGGCCATGGCGTGCGGCTGCAGCTGCAGATTCCCTTGGCCGCGGCGGCGCCCGCGTGGCGGGAGGCGGCGTGATCCGCGTCATGCTGGCCGACGACCACCCGGTGGTGCGCAGCGGCTACCTGCGGCTGCTGGACCAGGCGGGCGACATGCGCATCGTGCACGAGGCCGGCGACGCCGATGCGGCCTACGCCGCCTTCGTCGCGCTAACACCTGACGTGGTCGTCACCGACTTGTCCATGCCCGGCGGCGGCGGGCTGGCGCTGATGCGGCGCATCCTGCAGCGTGATGCGGCGGCTCGCATCCTGGTCTTCAGCATGCACGACAGTCCGCTGCTGGTGCGCCGCGCGCTGGACGCCGGCGCGCGCGGTTTCCTCACCAAGGCCAGCCCGCCGGACAGCCTGGTCGACGCGGTGCGCGCCTTGCACGCCGGCCGGCGCTACCTGGACGCCGCGCTGCCACCCGGCCTGCTCCAGCGTGACCCGCACGACGAAAGCCAGCGGCTTGCCGGCTTAAGCGGCCGCGAGTTCGAGATCTTCCGCCTGCTCGCGCAAGGCCACTCGCCGGGTGAATGCGCGCAGGCGCTCAAGCTCAGCGCCAAGACCATCTCGAATCATCAGACGGTGATCAAGGAGAAGCTCGGCGTCGCCACCTCGGCCGCGCTGGCGCACCTGGCGATCCGGCACGGCGTGGTGTCGACGGCGGGGGTGTGAGGCGCGGCTCCTGACGCCGCGCGCCGGGAAGTTTTCCCTGGCCAGCGCGCCACGCGCTTGTTAGCGTGCACGGCAGTGCCCGCGCGCGATGCGGCGCGGCGCCACACAACGACAGCAGGAGACATCCGATGATTCGAACGATGCCGCGTTGGCGGCACGCCCCGCTGGCTCTCGCGGGCCTGATGGCCGTGGCCGCCACCGGCGCCGCGGCGCAGAGCCAGGGCGCGCCGACCACCAGCCTGCCGCAAGTGGAGGTGGTCGGCGTCACGCCCGTGCCCGGCACCGGCGTGGCCAAGGACCAGATCCCGTCCAACGTGCAGACCGCCAACGACAAGCGCCTGCGCCAGCTGCAGAGCCTGAACCTGCCCGATTTCATGAGCAGCCAGCTGCCCAGCGTCAACGTCAACGAGATCCAGGGCAACCCGTTCCAGATGGACGTCAACTTCCGCGGCTTCAGCGCCAGCCCGCTGCTGGGCACGCCGCAGGGCCTGTCGGTGTACCAGGACGGCGTGCGCATCAACGAGCCCTTCGGTGACGTGGTGAACTGGGACCTGATCCCCAAGGCCGCGCTGGCCCACATCACGCTGCTGCCGGGCTCCAACCCCTTGTTCGGCCTGAACACGCTGGGCGGCGCGCTGTCGCTGCAGACCAAGAGCGGCGACACCCACCCGGGCACCGAAGTCGAGGTCCAGGCGGGCTCGTTCAAGCGCGTCAGCACCGAGCTGTCGCATGGCCGCCGGCTGGGCGAGAGCGGCCACCTGTTCCTGGCCGCCAGCAGCTTCGATGAAGACGGCTGGCGCGACCACTCGCCCTCGCAGCTGCGCCAGTTCTTTGCCAAGGCCGGCCAGCACACCGACAGCGTCTCCTGGGAGCTGGCGCTGACCCATGGCCGCAATCGCATGATCGGCAACGGCCTGCTGCCTGAATCGATGCTCGAACACCGGCGCGAGCAGGTCTACACCCGGCCCGACCAGACCGAGAACACGATGACGCTGCTGAGCCTGAACGCCAGCGTCGACCTCAGCCCGCGCCACCGCGTATCGGCCACGCTGTACACCCGCCATGCGCGCGCCGCCACGCTGAACGGCGACCTCAACGACGACTACGACCCGCCCGACGACGAAGCCAGCGGTGTCGAGAACCGCACCCGCACGCAGCAGCGCGGGCAGGGCGTCACGATCCAGTCCAACTGGACCGGTGAGCAGCACCGGCTGACGCTGGGCGCCTCGCACGACCGCGCGCGCAGCCGCTTCATGCAGACCGAGGCCGAAGGCCTGCTCGACGCCACCCGCGCCGTGATCCCCGAGGATGAGCCCGAGGTCGATGCGCTGATCTCCGGCCGCAGCCGCACCACCAGCGTCTTCGTGCACGACCTCATCGCGCTGCAGCACAACCTGCAGTTGACGCTGTCCGGCCGCTTCAACAGCACCCGCGTCAGCACCGTCGACGAAGGGCGGCTCACGCTCGGCTTGCCGACCACGCTGGACGGCGAGGGCCGCTACCGCAAGTTCAACCCCGCCGCTGGCCTGACCTGGCAGCTGACGCCGAGCCTGACCGCCTACGCCAGCATGAGCCAGGGCAACCGCGCGCCCAGCCCGATCGAGCTGGGCTGCTCGGACCCGGACAAGGCCTGTGTGCTGCCCAATGCGCTGCAGTCCGACCCGCCCTTGAAGCAGGTGGTCTCGCGCACGGTCGAAGCCGGCGCGCGCGGCAGCCTGACGCCGCAGCTGCGCTGGAATGCGTCGGTCTTCCGCACCACCAACCGCGACGACCTGCTGTTCATCAGCAACGGCCGCGCGGCAGGCTATTTCACCAACTTCGGCCGCACGCGGCGCCAGGGTGTCGAGCTGAGCCTGGTGCAGCAGAACGGTGCTTTCAACTGGTCGGCCTCGTACAGCTTCCTGCGGGCCAGCTTCGAGTCCTCGGCCTGCATCGTTGCCGAAGGCAACAGCAGCGCGGAGACCAGCGCTGCCTGCACCGGCGACGACGAGATCGAAGTGCGGCCCGGCAATCGCCTGCCGGGCCTGCCCGAACACAGCCTGAAGCTCGGCGTGGACTGGAAGCCGGCCGCCACCTGGGGCGTCGGTGCGCAGCTGCGGGCCTTCTCGGGCCAAACCCTGCGCGGCAACGAGAACAACGCCCACCAAGCGGATGGCGACGAGTTCTTTGGTGCCGGGCGCATCGGCGGCTTCGCGGTGCTCGACCTGACCGGCAGCTGGCAGCTGGGCTCCGGCGTCGAGCTGTTCGCCAAGCTCAGCAATGCCTTCAACCGGCGCTATGCCAGCGCCGGCCTGCTCGGCGAAAACGCCTTCGACGCCGGCGGCACGCTGCAGGCACCGGACGACTGGCGCCATGAGCGCTTTCTCGCCCCCGGCGCGCCGCGTGCGCTGTGGCTGGGCGCGCGCCTGCGCTTCTAGAAGGCCGCGGCAGGGACAGGCCGCCGCAAGCGGCCAGGGCAGCGAATCCCCGCGGCTTGGCTCTTGCTTGACCTGCGGCTGTGAGCCCGCCGGCTCCGGCCGCTGTGTCGCGGCCGGGGCAGACTGTCACGCGCCCGGGCCGTTGCCGGCACCGTGCCGTGGGGCGTTAGCTCCGGACAAGGGATCTGCATGGACCGAAGCGATGCGCTGTTGACCGACTGGCGCCAGCGCGCGCTGGCGGTCGAGGCTGAAGTGGCGAAGGCCGTGATCGGCCAGGCGCGGGTGATCCGGCGGGTCAACCTGGCCGTCTTCGCGCGCGGCCACGTGCTGCTGCAGGGCGATGTGGGCGTGGGCAAGACCACGCTGCTGCGCGCCTTTGCCCAGGTGCTGGGCGGCGATTTCGCGCGCACCGAGGGCACCATCGACCTGATGCCCAACGACCTGATCTACTACACCCACATCGGCAGCGACGGCCGGCCGGCGGTGGATCCCGGCCCGTTGATCCGGCATGGCGAGGACCTGTCGATCTTCTTCTTCAACGAGATCAACCGCGCCCGCCCGCAGGTGCATTCGCTGCTGCTGCGGGCGATGGCCGAGCGCAGCGTCTCGGCCTTCAACCGCGAGTACCGGCTGCCGCACCTACTGGTGTTCGCTGATCGCAACCGCGTGGAGCGGGAAGAGACCTTCGAAATCTCCTCCGCGGCGCGCGACCGCTTCATGCTGGAAGTCACCATCGACCCGCCGGCCACCGCGGAAGACCGCCGCCGGCTGATGTTCGACCCGCGCTACCACGACACCGACCGGCTGGTCGGCGAACTCCAGCCCGCGATGGTGGCGCACCAGGACCTGAACGCCGTGGCTGAACAGGTGCAGCGCAGCATCGAGACCTCCGAGGCGCTGCAGTCCTATGCGCTGGCGCTGTGGCAGGCCACTGCCGCGCCGGCCGACTTCGGCGTGCGCGTGTCCGGCCTCGATGTGTCCACGCTGATGCTGGCCGGCGCCAGCCCGCGCGGCATGAGCATGCTGCTGCGCGCGGCGCGCGTGAACGCCTGGCTGCAGGAGCGCGCCTTTGTCACGCCGGAAGACGTGCAGGCGGTGTTCGCCGATGCCATAGCCCATCGCCTCGTCTACCAGCCGGTGTACGAGATGCGGCGCCACGACATCTCGGGCCCGCTGATCGCCGGCATCCTGAACCAGGTCGCGGCGCCTTGACGACGGCGGAAATCCACTACCGCGTCAGCGCCACGGTACGGGGCCATTTCCCGGGGCGGCACCGCAGCACGCGTGGCGACAGCGGCTTCGAATTCCGCGGCCACGCCAACCTTCTTGACGCGCCCGATGCCCGCCGGCTCGACCTGCACGCCAGCCTGCGCGACCCACTGCAGAACTGGATCGTTCGTGTGCACAGCGAGCGCAAATCGGTGCCGGTCACGATGGTGGCCGACCTGTCGGCGTCGATGGGCTTCGCCGGCGCCCGCCCCAAGCTGCAGGTGATGGCCGACTTTGCCGAGAGCCTGGCCTGGTCGGTCTGGCGCAATGGCGACAGCTTCGGCTTCATCGGCTGCGACAGCGCCGTGCGCCAGGACTTTCTGCAGCCGCAGACACGCACGCGCGGTGCCGGCCACGCCGTTGCCGCCGCGTTGCGCGTGTTGCAGCCCGACGGCCGCTCGGCACAAGGCCTGCTGGCCGCCCACGCTTACTTGAACCGTCAGCGCTCACTGGTCTTCCTGCTGTCGGATTTCCACCTGCCGCTGGACGAGGTCGCCGCGCTGCTGGACAGCCTGGCCGCGCACCAGGTGGTGCCGGTGCTGCTGTGGGATGCGCGGGAATTCGCCCTCAGCGCGCCGCGTGGCCTGGCCCAGGTGCTGGACCCCGAGAGCGGCGCGCGCCGGCTGGTCTGGTGGCGCCCGGCCTTGCGCCGGCAGTGGCTGGCGCGGCAGGCCCAGCGGCGCGAGGCCTTGTTCCAGCTGTTCAGCGCCCACCGCCTCAGCCCGCTGCTGCTGGCCGAGGGCTTCGATGCCGATGCCGTGACCCGGCACTTCCACGCATGAAGCCGATGCGCGCGCGGGCTTGCGCCCGGCTCGGGCCGGTGATGCTGGCCGCGCTGCTGATGCCGGCTGCCGGCACCGCGCGGGCCGCTGACGAGGTGGCCACCGTGACGGTGCAGGAGCCGCGCGCCTTCGGCCATGTCGTCGGCGACCGGGTCACGCGCATCGTCACCGTGCACGTGCCGGCCGGCAGTGCCTTCGACGAGAGCTCGCTGCCGCAGAGCGCCCGCCGCGGCCAGGCGCTGGAGCTGCGGCAGGTCACGCAGCGCAGCCGCTGGCAGCTGGTGGGCAGCCGCCATGAGTTGACGCTGGTCTACCAGGTGTTCCTGTCGCCGCCCGAGGTGCGCACGCTGGAATTGCCGCCGCTCACTTTGCGTGTCAAAGGTCCGTCGCGCATCGAAGACCTGCGTGTCGATGCCTGGCCGCTCACCGTGGCGCCGCTGGCGCCGGCCGAGGCCCCGGTGCGCGAAGGGCTGGGCGAACTGCGGCCCGATGCCGCGCCGCCGCTGATCGACACCGGCCCGGCCAGGGCGCGATTGACGGCCTACTTCGTGCTGCTGCTGTTGGCGGCCGGCTACCTTGGCCATGTCTACCTGGGCTTGCCGTGGTGGGCGCGGCGCCGGCGTCCTTTCACGATGGCCTGGCGTGCGCTGCGCGGGCTGCCGGAGTCGGCTTTCGCCGAACGGCGGCAGGAGATGTTCAAGCGTGTGCACGAGGCGCTGAACCAGACGGCGGGCCAGGTGCTGTTCGAGCCGGACATCGAGCGCTTCATCACCGCCCACCCGCAGTTTGCCGGCCAACGCGCCGAGCTGGCGCTGTTCTTCCAGCGCTCGCGCGAGCAGTTCTTTGCCGGCGCGGCGGCCGAGGCGACGGACCACGACGCGTGGCTGCGCCGCTTCTGCAAGGCCTGCTGCGATGCGGAGCGGGGCGCGGCATGAATGCCTACCTCAGCTTCGCGCATCCCTGGCTGCTGGGCCTGCTGCCGCTGGCGCTGCTGGCCTTGCTGCCCGGCGCGGCGCATGAGCTGCGCAACGCCGTCGTCGCGCTGATGCCGCGCGATGGGGTCTCCAGCGCGCTGCAGGTCGGGCTGCGCCTGGTCGCGGTGCTGGCGCTGGCCGGCATCGTCATCGGCCTGGCGGGCCCGTACCGGCCGGCCTACACGATTGAACGGGTGGGCAAGGGCGCCGAGATCGTGCTGGTGCTGGACCGCAGCCGCAGCATGGACCAGGGCTTCGCCGGCGGCCGGGCTGGCGCGGCGGCGGCGCCGCGCGGCACCGGGCCCGAAGCGCTGGACTACTACGTCCGGCTCGGCAGTGCCCGCGCGCGCGAGCCCAAGGGCCGGGTGGCGAGAGCGCTGCTGTCGGAGTTCGCCGCCAAGCGTGCTGACGACCGCTTCGGCATGGTCGTCTTCAGCACCGTGCCGATGCGGGTGCTCGATTTCACGCAGAAGCAGGAGGTCATCCAGGCCGCCATTGCCGCGGGCAACGTCGGGCGCGGCCTGTCCGAGACCAACATCGCGCTGGCGCTGGAATCGGCGCTGTCGTTCTTCGAGGACCGGCCCTATACCGGGTCGCGCATCGTGCTGCTGGTGTCGGACGGCGGCGACAAGCTCGACCCCGCGGCCCGCGAGCGCATCCAGGAGCTGGTGCGCAAACACCGCGTGGCGATCTACTGGATCTACCTGCGCTCGGTCAACAGCCCGGGGCTGACGCTGGAGACGAACGAGGCGCCGTCCAACCTGGACGTGGTGCCGGAGTACATGCTGCACCGCTACTTCGAATCACTGGGTGCGCCCTACCGCGCCTACGAAGCCGAGAACCCGGCCGCGCTGCAGAAGGCCATCGAGGATTTGAATCGCCTGGAGAACCTGCCCATCGTCTACCGCGACCTGGTGCCGCGGCGCGACCTCTCGCCCCATGCCCACGGCCTGGCCTTGCTGTGCGTGCTGCTGCTGCTGGCGGCCAACCTGCTGGAGATCCGTCGATGGGCCTAGCCCTGAACGTCGCCCAACAGCGCACGCGCCGGGTCTGGATCGCACTGGCCGTGCTGGTGCTGGTGGCCGCGGTCGATGCCACGCACACCTGGCGGGTGCAGCGCCTCAATGCACTGATCGAATCGGGCCAGGTGCCGCCGGCAGGGCCGGCGCCGGCAGCCGATGCCGCGCCGCAGCTGCAGTTCGCCCAGGCCCACGCGCTGGCCACCAGCGGATCGCTGGACGTGGCATTGAGCCGTTATCAGGCGCTGCACACCGATGCATCGCTGCGCCAGGCCGCCCGCTTCAACAGCGCCAACCTGCTGCTGCGCCAGGCCCAGCGCGTGCGCGCCGGCCCCCAGCCCGGCCAGGCGATTCCGCTGATCGAGCTGGCCAAGGAGTTGTACCGCGAGCTGCTGCGCGACGACCCCGCGCACTGGGACGCGCGCTACAACCTCGAGCGTGCGCAGCGCCTGCTGCCCGACCCTGAAGAAGCCGAAGAGGCGCCGGCCGCCGAACCCCGCAATGCCGAACGCGCGGTGACCACCATGCGGGGGCATTCGCCCGGGCTGCCATGAAGACCGCCATGAGGGCCGCCATGGGCTGGATGGCCCGCCTGAACCGCCGCGCCGCGGCCCTGTGGCGCCACGAGCGCGACCGCTGCCTGCTGGCCGCCGCGGCGCTGGCGCTGGCGGCCAGCTTCCTGAACCCGGGCCTGCAGCTGGAACAGTCGCTGGTGGCGCAGGTGGTGGTGCTGGACATCACGCAAAGCATGAACGTCACCGATCAGCAGCTGGCCGGGCAGCCGGTGTCGCGCCTGGCCTTCGCGAAACAGGCGCTGCACCAGGCCCTGCCGCAGCTGCCCTGCGGCTCGCGCATCGGCTGGGCGGTCTTCACCGAGTACCGCAGCTTCCTGCTGATGGCGCCGGTGGAGGTGTGCCAGCACCTGGGCGAGCTGCAGGCCACGCTGGCCGGCATCGACGGGCGCATGGCCTGGTCCGGCAACAGCGAAGTGGCCAAGGGCCTGCACAGCGGCATCGGCGTGGTCAAGCTGCTGCCGGGCAAACCTTCGCTGGTGTTCGTCACCGACGGCCACGAGGCCCCGCCGCTGAACCCGCGGCACCGCCCGGCGTTCGACGACAAGCCGGGCGATGTGGCCGGGCTGATCGTCGGCGTCGGCGGGCTGCTGCCGGTGCCGATCCCGAAGACCGATCCACTGGGTCGCCCGATGGGATTCTGGCGGGCCGACGAAGTGATGCAGACCGACCCGTACAGCCAGGGCCGCGGCGCCAGCCTGGGCGGGGAGAAGCTGGTTGACGACGACGCCGCGGCCCCGGCACGGCCCGGCGTGCGCGGCGGCAATGTCCCGTCCGCGCTGCCGGGTGGAGTGGCCGGCAGCGAGCATCTGTCGGCGCTGCGCGAAGGCTACCTGCGGCTGCTGGCCGGCGAACTGGGGCTGGACTTCCATCGCCTGCACAGCGGCGATGGGCTGGCCGAGGCACTCACCGCGCCGGCGCTGGCCCGCCCGGTGCTGGCGCGGGCCGACCTGCGCCCGGCCTTCGCGGCGCTGGCCCTGGCGCTGCTGCTGGCGCGCCTGGTGCCGGCCTTGCGGCGCCGACTGCGCAGTGGGCGCGCTTGGCGAAAATGGGGCTGACCCCCCCGCCGGCAAGGCCGCAACCCCCGATGACATCCCTTCTCGACGACGCCGCGCGGCGCGCCAGCCGCTACCTGGACTCCCTGCCCACGCGCGCGGTGGCGCCGCAGCCCGAGGCCATCGCCGGCCTGGCCGCGCTGGACGAGCCGCTGCCCGAGCAGCCGCAAGCGCCGGAAGCCGTGCTGCACCGGCTCGACGAGATCGGCTCGCCCGCCACCTCGGCGATGGCCGGCGGGCGCTTCTTCGGCTACGTGGTCGGCGGTGCGCTGCCGGTCAGCGTGGCCGCCAACTGGCTGGCCACCGCGTGGGACCAGAATGCTGCCGCACCGGCCGCCACGCCGGGCGTCGCGGCTTTCGAGCAGGTCGCGCTGCGCTGGCTGCTGGAGATCCTGGACCTGCCGCGCGAGGCGGGCGGCGCCTTCGTCACCGGCGCGACCCAGGCCAACCTGTGCGGGCTGGCGGCCGCGCGCCACGCGGTGCTGGCGCGTGCCGGCTGGGACGTGGAAGCCGACGGCCTGTTCGGCGCCCCGCCGATCACCGTGATCGTCGGCGCCGAAGCGCACCCCACGCTGTTCAAGGCGCTCGGCGTGCTGGGGCTGGGCCGCAACCGCGTCGTGCGTGTCGCCACCGATGCGCAGGGTCGCCTGCGCGCCGAGCGGCTGCCGCGCATGGCCGGTCCGAGCATCCTGTGTGTGCAGGCCGGTAACGTCAACACCGGCACCTTCGATCCGATCGAAGCACTGTGCAACGCCGCGCACGAGGCCGGCGCCTGGGTGCATGTCGACGGCGCCTTCGGCCTGTGGTCCCGCGCCGCGCCGTCGCTGCAGCCGCTGTGCCACGGCGCCGAGCTGGCCGACTCCTGGGCCACCGATGCCCACAAGTGGCTGAACGTGCCCTACGACAGCGGCCTGGCCTTCGTGCGCGACGGCGACGCGCTGCGCGCCGCGATGTCGGTCACCGCCGCCTACCTGCCGGCGCAGGGCGCCGTGCGCGCGCCGTCGGACTACACGCCGGAGCTGTCGCGACGCGCCCGCGGTGTCGACGTCTGGGCCGCGCTCAGCGCACTGGGCCGCAGCGGCGTGGCAGAGATGATCGAGCGCTGCTGCCGCCACGCGCGCCGCTTCGCCCAGGGGCTGGCCGCCGCCGGGTTCACGATCCACAACGAGGTGGTGCTGAACCAGGTGCTGGTGAGTTTTGGTGACGCGTCCATAACGCGACAGGTGATCGACCAGCTGCAGGCCGAAGGCACCTGCTGGTGCGGCGTGACCGAATGGCAGGGGCATACCGCGATGCGCATCAGCGTGTGCTCCTGGGCCACGACGGACGAAGATGTCGAGCGCAGCCTGGCGGCGATGCTGCGGGTGGCCGGGCTGGCATGCACCCGTCAGAAGGACGGAGAGCGCGCATGAGCCTTGCCACTGTCGAAATCCTCACGACCCGTTTGTCCGCCATGTTCTCCCGCATTTCCGCACTGGTCATTGCATCCGCGCTCATTGCTTCAACAGCAAACGCATGTATCTTCGTGCAGCCCAGTGCCGAAGATGTCGCCGACAAGGCAACGACCTTGCTCCGTGTGCTCATCACCGAAGTGAAACTGGTCAAGCGCGAGCGAAAGACGCTTTCTGATCAAAGGGACCAGATTGAGGTTCACTATGAGGTCCTGGAGCGCATCAAGGGAAAATCGCCGTCCTCGCGCGTATTTCGCACAGAGAACTCGGAGCCCGGAGCGTGTGGTGCACTGCACTTTCTCGTCGGCTTCGAGTACATCCTGGGGGCAATCACGTCCCATCCCTCGGCGCCGTTGTATGGTGTGACCTCACTCTTCCCGAACGCACCAGGCAGCCAGAAGCGTCGTCAGGAACTTCGGACGCTCACTTCGCGCATGCGATGAGGCCTCGCGGTCATCGCGACAGCCAAGGGCGTACTACCTGGCCCGCGAGGTGCCCTTGCTTATCAGTCAGTGTGCGGGCCAAGCGCCGCGCCGCTGTCTGCGCGCTACCTCAAACCCTGGTTTCCGAATAGGCCTCGCGCAGCCCCAAGTGCGCGACGAAGGGCGCGAAATCCCGATCGCAATGCAAGAGCGTGAGGCCGTCTTCGATGCATCGCGTCGCGATCAAGCTATCGATCGTTTTGCGAATCGTGATGCCCTTGCCCCGAAGAACACGGTAGTTCTCGGATGCCTTCAATGCCAATTCGTATCCGCAGAGGTCAAGGCGGGTGAAGGTGTCGAACACCTTCCTGACCCACTTGAATTCTTTGTCATCACGAACGCCCTGCAAGACTTCTGCCGCGATCAAGTCCCCGACTGCGATGCGCGTTCGCCCGAAGAAGGAGTCAAGAAGTGCGACTTGTGGCGTGTCGGCCGAACGAAAGTAGTCGACCCAGACACTGGAATCGACAAGGATCATCTGTCGGTCCTCATGGCGTCGAGGTCACCTTCCCAGGTGATCTTGCCTCGCAGTTCACGCGCCTTCTCTTGCGCCCGGAGTTCAACCAAGGTCCGCAAACCAAGCTCCACGGCTTCCTTCTTGGTTTTTGCGCCGGTCGCTCTCAGGGCGTCCTTCATGAGCTTGTCGTCTATCTCGATGTTCGTTCGCATGCTGTGTACCTCACCAAGTTCTGGTACACAGCGTACCACTGTCGCCGTCAGGCGAAAACTCGGGCGCGGCGAGGCCCAAGGACTTGCCGACAGGCTCGCGAAGCGGCCGGCGCGCACGGCATCTGAACTCGGCCGGGCCTGTTCGCTCCCTTCAGCCGCCGCGCGCCTTCAGGCTGTTGACATAGTTGTCGCGGGTGCCGGTGACATGCTCGTGCATCAGCGCGCGGAAGGCCGTGAAGTCGCCGGCTTCGAACAGGCGCAGCAGGCGCGTGTGCTGCTCGAAGCCGCGTGAGTGCAGCACATCGGCCGGCGCCGACAGGTGCGTGCGCAGCGTGGCGATCTTGGTCGCCGCGGTGGCATAGGCGGCCAGCATGTAAGGGTTGCCGCAGTGGTCGAAGAAGGCCTCGTGCAGCCGCGTGTCGGCGCGGCCGTAGCGCACGGGATCGCGCGCGCCGCGGGCCGCTTCCATCTCGGCGATGGCCGCCTTCAGCGCCGCCACGGTGGCCTCGCGGTCATGGTGATAGGCCAGCTCGGCGGCGCTGGGCTCCACGGTGCAGCGGAACTCGCAGATCGCCGTGATGTCCGCTTCGCTGGGCTCGAAGACATAACTCCCGCGCTGCGGCTTGACGACGACCAGGCCCTGCAGCTGCAACTGGTTCAGTGCTTCGCGCACGGGGGTGCGGCTAACGCCGAACTGCGCCGCCAGCGACTCCTCCGGAATCATCGCGCCGAGCGCGAACTCGCCGTCGATGATGGCTTCGCGCAGGCGTTCAGCCACGCGGCTGGCCAGCGACTTCGGGGTCTCGATCTTGAAGCGGGACGAGTTCAGCAACGGGACGACCTGGGTGGGAGTGATGGGCTGGGCGCCATCGCGCGCCCGACGGGTGAGTCTGTCAGATCGTGATGCGGGCGGCAGCCGCCGGCGCGGCGCGAGGCATTGGGGTTTGTTCTGGTGCTCTAGTACCTTACATACAAGACAATCCTACTCGCTCCTTTGATTGCGCCAAGCGCCCTGTCATGTCGTCCTTTGTCGAAGCCCCAGCGACCCACTCGCCCGCCACCCAGCCTGCCGCCTCGGCCATCGCCGCGCTGCGGGCACTGCGCGATGAACTCGGCGAGACCGCCGTGCTGATCGGCGACGCGGTGCCGGAGCGCAACTGCAACGACTGGAGCACGCAGCCGCCGCAACGCCCGCTGGCGGTCGTGCGCCCGGTCGACGCGGCCGGTGTCTCGGCGGCGCTGAAGGCCTGCCGCGCCGCCGGCCTGGCGGTGGTGCCGCAGGGCGGCTTGACCGGGCTGTGCGGCGGCGCCCGTCCCGAGCCCGGCTGGGTGGTGATCTCGCTGGAGCGCATGGTGGGCGTCGAAGAGATCGATGCCGACGCCTGCACGATGACCGTGCGCGCCGGCACGCCGCTCGAATCGGTGCAGCGCGCCGCCGCCGATGCCGGCCTGTACTTCGCGCTGGACCTGGGATCGCGCGGCTCCTGCGCGATCGGCGGCAACCTCAGCACCAACGCCGGCGGCAACCGCGTCATTCGCTACGGCATGGCGCGTGAACTGGTGCTGGGCCTGGAATGGGTGCTGCCGGACGGCACTGTGGTCACCAGCCTCAACAAGATGCTGAAGAACAACGCCGGCTACGACCTCAAGCACCTGTTCATCGGCAGCGAAGGCACGCTGGGCATCATCACCCGCATCGTGCTGCGCCTGCACTCGCAGCCCGGCTGCACGATGTCCGCGCTGTGCGCGCTGCCCGACTACAACAGCGTCAAGCGCCTGCTCGGCGCGGCGCGGCGCGGCCTGGGGCCCCTGCTATCGGCCTTCGAGGTGATGTGGCCCGACTACTGGCAGGTGGTGACCGAGCGCGTCGGCGTGCGCTCGCCGGTCACCGGTGGCCACGGCCATTACGTGCTAGTGGAAGCGCAGGGCACCGACGCCACGATCGACGGTCCGCGCTTCCAGCAGTGGCTGGAAGCCCTGCTGGACGAGGGCCTGCTGAGTGACGCCGCGGTGGCCCAGTCGCTGGCCGATACGCAGGCCTTCTGGGGCCTGCGTGACGCCTGCGCGGAGTTCTTCTCGGCGCTGGGCCCGCACATCAGTTACGACGTCGGCCTGGCGGTGCGCGACATGCATGCCTTCGCCACCCGCTGCAAGGCGGCGCTGGCCGCGGCCATTCCGGGCTGCGACAGCGTCTACTACGGCCACATCGGCGACGGCAACCTGCACCTGGTGAGCTGGGTGCCCGGCCTGTCGGTCGAGCAGCAGCCCAAGCGCGCGATGGACGAGGTCATCTACGGCCTGGTGCGCGACTTCAAGGGCAGCATCTCGGCCGAACATGGCATCGGCACGACCAAGAAGCCCTACCTGGGCCACGCCCGCTCGCCGGAAGAGATCGCGCTGATGCGCACTCTGAAGGCGGCGCTGGACCCGCTGGGCCTGCTCAACCCCGGCAAGGTGATCTGAATGCGCCTGGCCATCAAGCTCATCGAGGCCCTGCTGGTCGCGCTGCTTTTGGCCATGGTGCTGATGGTGTTCGGCAACGTCGTGCTGCGCTATGCCTTCAACTCCGGCATCTCGGTGTCGGAAGAACTGTCGCGCTTCTGCTTCGTCTGGCTGACCTTCATCGGCGCGGTGCTGGCCGCCTACGAAGGGGCCCACCTGGGCGTGGACATGCTGGTGGCGCGGCTGCCGCGGCGCGGCCGCATTGTCTGCCTGCTGGTCTGCGAAGGCTTGACCTTGATGGTCTGCGCGATGCTGTTCTGGGGCACCTGGCGCCAGCACGAGATCAATGCCACCAATGCCGCGCCGATCACCGGCATCCCGATGAGCTGGATCTTCGGCCTGGGCTATTTCACCGCACTGGGCATTGCCGCGATCGCGCTGGTCAAGCTCTGGCGCCTGGTCAGCGGCCGCCTCAGCGACGCCGAGCTGATCGACGTGCGTGAGAACGAGGAGCTCCTGACGTGACCACCCTCGTCTTCACCGTCTCGCTGCTGGGTGCGATGGCGTTCGGCGTGCCGGTGGCCATCGCGCTGCTGGTCAGCGCCGCCGCGCTGATGGTCTCGCAAGGGCAGATCGACACCACGATCCTGGCGCAGAAGCTGATCGAGGGCGCCGACAGCTTCCCGCTGCTGGCGATTCCCTTCTTCATCCTGGCCGGCGAACTGATGAACACCGGTGGCCTGTCCAAGCGCATCGTCGATTTCGCGCTGGCCTGGGTCGGCCACATCCGCGGCGGGCTGGGCCTGGTGGCCATCTTCGCCACGGTGGTGATGTCGGCGATCTCGGGCAGCGCCGCGGCCGACACCGCCGCGGTGGCCACGCTGCTGATCCCGATGATGCGCCGCGCCGGCTACGACGTGCCGCGCTCCTCGGGGCTGATCGCCGCGGCGGGCGTGCTGGGGCCGGTGATCCCGCCGTCGATCGCGATGATCGTGTTCGGCGTGATCGCCAACGTGTCGATCGGCAAGCTGCTGCTGGCCGGCGTGTTCCCCGGCCTGATGATTGCCTTTGCGCTGGTCATCGCCTGGCTGTGGGTGGTGCGCAAGGACAAGGTGCAGGCCCTGCCGCGCCAGCCGCTGGCGCAGCGCCTGCGCGCCGGGGTCGACGGTGTCTGGGCCCTGCTGATGCCGCTGGGCATCATCGGCGGGCTGAAGTTCGGCATCTTCACGCCCACCGAGGCCGGCGTGGCGGCCTGCGTCTACGCCTTCGTGATCGGCGCTTTCGTCTACCGCGAACTGCCCTTCAAAGCCGTCTACGGCCTGTTCGTCTCGGCAGCCAAGACGACGGCGGTGGTGGTGTTCATGATCGCCGCGGCCCTGGTCTCGGCCTTCCTGATCACCACCAGCGAAGTGCCGCAGCAGGTGGCCGCGATGCTGCAGCCCTTCATCGACCGGCCGATCCTGCTGATGGCCGTGATCATGCTGCTGATCGTCGTCATCGGCACCGCACTCGACTTCGCACCGACGCTGATGATCCTGACCCCGGTGCTGATGCCGGTCATCAAGCAGGCCGGCATCGACCCGGTGTACTTCGGCGTGCTGTTCATCATCAACAACTCGATCGGCCTGATCACGCCGCCGGTGGGCATCGTGCTCAACGTCGTCTGCGGCATCTCGAAGATCTCGATGGGCGAACTGATGAAGGGCCTGTGGCCCTTCCTGATTGCCGAACTGATCGTGCTGTTCCTGCTCGTGCTGTTCCCCGCGCTGGTGATGGTGCCGCTTCGGTGGTTGACATGACCCCCCCGAAGCGCCTGCTCGACGGGGCGGCGGCCAGCGGGATTCTTCCGTTCACTCACGACGACTCAAGGAGACTCTGATGCATTCCTTCCGACTTCTGGCCGCGGCAGCCGCCTTCGCACTGCTGGGCGCCGGCACCGTGCAAGCCCAGTTCCTGGAGCGCAACCTGCGCGTCTCCAACGGCGTGAGCAAGGAACACCCGATGGGCAATGGCCTGGCCAAGATGGGCGAGTGCACGCTGGCCAAGAGCGGCGGAAAACTGAAGATCACGCCCTACTGGGACGGCTCGCTGGGCAACGACCTGACGGCCACGCAGAGCGTGCGCACCGGCCAGATCGAGATGGTGCTGACCAGCACAGCGCCGCTGGTGGGCATCCTGCCCGAGCTGGGTGTGTTCGACCTGCCTTTCCTGTTCAACAACGAGAAAGAGGCCGACCAGCTGCTCGACGGCAAGGTCGGCGACTGGTTCGCGGCCAAGTTGCCGGCCGTGGGCGTGGTCAACCTGGCCTGGTGGGAGAACGGCTTCCGTCACACCACCAACTCCAAGCGCCCGATCACCAGGGTCGAGGACTTCGAGGGCGTGAAGATGCGCGTGATGCAGAACAACATCTTCATCGACACCTTCAAGACCCTGGGCAGCAATGCGGTGCCGATGGCCTTCTCCGAGGTCTACTCGGCTTTGGAGACCAAGACGGTGGACGGCCAGGAGAACCCGTACACGAACATCGAGAACATGAAGTTCTACGAGGTGCAGAAGTACCTGACGCTGACCAAGCATGCCTACAGCCCGACGCTGGTGCTGCTGTCCAGGAAGGCCTGGGACACGATGTCGACTCAGGAGCAGGCCACCTTGAAGGAATGCGCCGCCGTGGGGCGCGAGGAGCAGCGCAAGGTCAACCGCGCCAAGGGCGAGCAGAGCGTGGCCAACCTGCGCAGCAAGGGCATGCAGGTCAACGAGATCAGCCCGCCCGAAATGAGTCGCATCCGGGCCAAGACCGCGGTGATCCAGGAGCACCACGGCAAGACCATCGGCGCGGAGGCGATCAGCCTGGTGTTCGGCGAGCTGAAGCGCATCCGGGGCAACTGAGGTGCCGGCGGATCCGCGCATGCCCGGCTTGACCGGTCTGGTGGTCGCCATCACCGGCGCCGGCCAGGGCATCGGCCGCGGCCTGGCCCAGGCCTTCGCGGCGCAGGGCGCGCGGCTGGTGCTGAGCGACATCGACGGCCCCGCCGCCGAGGCCACCGCCGCCGCGCTGCGTGCCGCCGATGCCGAGGCCATGGCCCTGCGCGTGGACGTGCGCAACGCCGACGAAGCTGCGGCGCAGGTGGCCACCGCCGTGCGGCACTTCGGCCGGCTGGACGTGATGCTGTGCAACGCCGGCATCATGCAGCTCAAGCCCTTGCTGGAGCTGGACGCCGCCGACTGGGACCGCATGCTGGGCGTCAATGTCACCGGCAGCTTTCTGACGCTGCAGGCCGCCGCCCGGCAGATGCTGAGCCAATCGCCGCTGGCCGAGGGCCGGCCGCGGGGCAAGGTGATCCAGATCGCCTCCATCGCCGGCCGCCCCGGCGCGGCCGCCATCGCCAGCGTCATTGCGCCTTATCGCGCCAGCAAGGCGGCGGTGATCAGCCTGACGCAATCGGCCGCCATCACGCTGGCGCCGCACATCACCGTCAATGCCATCTGCCCCGGCCTGGTCGACACCGACATGTGGCGCGCGATGGACCGCGACTGGACCGCGCTGCAAGGCCTGCCGCAGGGCGAGGCCTGGCGCCAGCGCGTGGCCGGTGTGCCCATGGGCCGGCCGCAGACACCGCAGGACGTGGCCGGGCTGGCGCTGTTCCTGGCCTCGCCCGCCGCCGATTACATGACCGGCCAGTCGATCAACATCGACGGCGGCCTGATGATGAGCTGACCATGGACCGGCATCCGGCAAGCCAGCTGAACGCCTTGCTCGCCAGCGGCCGCATCGTGCGTGCGCCCGGCGCCTACGACAGCCTGTCGGCCCGGCTGGTGCAGCAGGCCGGCTTCGAGGCGGTCTACATGACCGGCTTCGGCGCCACCGCGTCCCGTCTCGGCCAACCAGACATCGGCCTGCTGACCCAGACCGAGATGTGCGGCCATGCGCGCGACATGGTGCGCGCCACGGCATTGCCGGTGATTGCCGATGCCGACACCGGCTACGGCGGGCCGTCCAACATCGAGCGCACGGTGCATGAATACATCCAGGCCGGCGTCGCCGCGATCCACCTGGAAGACCAGGTGGCACCCAAGCGCTGCGGCCAGATGGCCGGCATCCGGCTGATCGATGCTGCCGAGAATGCCCGCCGCCTGCGCTGCGCGCTGGCCGCCCGGGGCAGCGACCCGCTGCTGATCATCGGCCGCACCGACGCGCTGCCCGCCGTGGGCATGGCCGAGGCGCTGGGCCGTGCCCGGCGCTACCAGGACGCCGGCGTGAACCTGGTCTTCGTCGACGGCATCAAGACGATCGCCGAGGTCGAGGCGGTCGCGCGCGGGCTGCCCGGTCCCAAGATCGTCTCCATCGTCGACGGCAACGAGACCACCGCGCTGAGCGCCGCCGACCTGGAGGCCATGGGCTTTGCCGTGGTGCTGTACGCGGTGACCGCGCTGTTCAGCGCCGCGTTGGCGGTGCAGCAGGCGCTGGCCAGCTTGCAGGCCACCGGCACGCCGCGCGAGGTGCCGGCGATCAGCTAC
Source organism: Aquabacterium sp. (assembly GCF_035476535.1). Taxonomy (GTDB): domain Bacteria; phylum Pseudomonadota; class Gammaproteobacteria; order Burkholderiales; family Burkholderiaceae_C; genus Pseudaquabacterium. The sequence continues at coordinate 10,990 of NZ_DATILJ010000208.1, read as the reverse complement.
GCCGAGTTCGGCCGCGTCGTGGGCCTGCCAGATCACCAGTCGCTGGACGAGCGTTTTGGTGCCTAGACCTTCTTGACCTTCCGTGTCCCCCGACCGACAACCCCACCCCACCACCATGACTGCTGAATCCGTGCCCTACACCGGCCTCTGGCCCGCGATGCTGACGCCGCTGGATGCGACGCTGGCCATCGACATCCCGACCTTCGCCGCCCATGCCCGCGCGCTGCTGGCCGCCGGCTGCACGGGGGTGACGCCCTTCGGCACCACCGGCGAAGGCCCGTCCTTCACCGTGGCCGAGCGCCAGGTGGCGCTGGACGGGCTGATCGCCGGCGGCGTGCCGGCCGCTCGCATCCTGGTGTCGACCAGCTGCGCGGCCTTGCCCGACACCGTGGCCTTGACGCGGCATGCGGTGCAGGCCGGCGCACAGGGCTGCCTGGTGCTGCCGCCGTTCTTCCTGAAGGGTGTGCCCGACCAGGGCGTCGTCGATTTCTACAGCCAGCTGGTGGCCCAGGTGGCCGACGAGCGCCTGCGCATCGTGCTGTACCACATCCCCCAGGTCTCGGGCGTTGCGCTCAGCCCGGCCGTCATCGGCTCGCTGCTGCAGCGGTTTCCCGGCAGCTTCATCGGCTTGAAGGACAGCGGTTGCCAGCGCGAGCAGTCACTGGCCTTCGCCCAGGCCTTCATGCCGCCGCTGCAGGTGTGGGTCGGCAACGAGCCCGACCTGCAGACCCTGGCCGCGCGCGGCGCACGCGGCGCCGTCAGCGGCGTCGGCAACATCGCACCGAAGCTGGTGCAGCGGCTGCTGCAGGGGCCGGAGGCGCCCGGCGCCGCCGCGTCCCAGCAACAGATGCTGGCGCTGCTGGACATCCTGGGCGGTTATGGCCTGACGGCCGCCTTCAAGAGCACGATGGCGCTGCTGAGCGGAAACGAGGGCTGGCGCCGCGTGCGTGCGCCGCTGGTGGCGCTGGACGATGCGGCGCACCAGCGGCTGGCGGCGCAGTGGCAGGCATTCGGGCTGGACCGACTACAGAACTGAGCGCTGGCGGCAGCTGCCGCGGAGGTGTACGCTGCCCGGCAGGGGCGCCGCAGGGCGCCTTCGGCTGGAGTGCCCATGACATCCCGCGCCTGCCTGGCCCTGGCCGCCGCGCTGCTGGCGGTGCTGGTCAGTGCTGCGCAGACGCCCGCCGTGGGTCCGGGCGGCCCCAGCCCGAGCGGCGTGGCCCCGGTGTTCGTGCTGGAGATCCAGGGCGCCATCGGCCCGGCCACCGCGGATCACGTCCAGCGTTCGCTGGAGCGTGCGGCACAGCAGCACGCCCAGCTGGTGGTGTTGCGCATGGACACGCCGGGCGGGCTGGACACGGCGATGCGCAGCATCGTCAAGGACATCCTCGCGGCACCAATGCCGGTGGCCGGCTTCGTCGCGCCGCAGGGCGCGCGTGCGGCCAGTGCCGGCACCTACATCCTCTACGCCACGCACATCGCGGCGATGGCGCCGGCCACCAATCTCGGCGCGGCGACGCCCATCGCCATCGGCCTGCCGACGCCCGGCCGCGGCGCCGAGGCGCCGGACCGGCCGGCCAGCGGCGCTTCGGCCGCCGAAGCAGGCCAGGGCGGTGCACTGGCCGCCAAACGCGTGAATGACGCGGCCGCCTACATCCGCGGCCTGGCCCAGTCGCGCGGGCGCGACGCGGTCTGGGCCGAGCAGGCCGTGCGCGAGGCGGTGAGCCTGTCGGCGCAGGAAGCCCTGGCGCGCAAAGTGATCGACCTGATCGCCGTCGACGTGGCCGACCTGCTGCGCCAGCTCGACGGCCGCGTGGTGGCGCTCGGGGATGCGCGCGCGGGCAGCGTCACGCTGACCACCGCGCAGGCGCCGGTGGTGACCGTGCAGCCCGATTGGCGCGGCCGGCTGCTGGCGGTGATCAGCGACCCGAGCCTGGCGCTGGTGTTGATGATGCTCGGCGTCTACGGCCTGCTGTTCGAGTTCATGAACCCGGGCTTCGTGGCGCCCGGCGTCATTGGTGGTGTGTGCCTGCTGCTGGCGATGTGGGGGCTGCAGATGCTGCCGATCAGCTACGCCGGCCTGGCGCTGATCCTGCTCGGCGTCGCTTTCTTCGTGGCCGAGGCCTTCGTGCCCAGTTACGGCGTGCTGGGCCTGGGCGGCATCGCCGCCTTTGCCTTCGGGGCACTGCTGCTGATCGACAGCGATGTGCCGGGCCTGCGCATCCCGCTGCCGCTGATCATCGGCGTGACCGGTGCGTCGGCCGCGGCGGTGATCGGCCTGGCCGGGATGGCGGCCCGGGCGCGGCGGCAACCGCTGGTCGGCGGTGACACGCGTTTGCTCGGCGCCGCGGGCGAGGTGCTGGAGTTCTCCGGCGCCGAGGGCTGGGCCGCCGTCGACGGTGAACGCTGGCATGTGCGCGCGGACCAGGCGCTGCAGCCCGGCCAGCGCGTGCGCGTCACGCGCGTCGACGGCCTCACGCTCGAGGTCAGCCCACTGGCCGATGCCAACACCCCCAATACCCTCAACACTCTTCCAGGAGCGCCGCGATGAGTGTGCTGTTCAGCTTGGGTCCCGTTCTCCTGCTGCTGGCGTTGCTGGCCGCCAGTTCGCTGCGCATCCTGCGCGAATACGAGCGCGGCGTGGTGTTCCAGCTCGGGCGCTTCTGGCGCGTCAAGGGCCCGGGCCTGGTGATCCTGATTCCCGGCATCCAGCAGATGGTGCGCATCGACCTGCGCATCGTGGTGATGGACGTGCCGAGCCAGGACGTGATCTCGCGCGACAACGTGACGCTGAAGGTCAACGCGGTGCTGTACTTCCGCGTCGTCGACCCGCAGCGCGCGGTGATCCAGGTCGAGCAGTTCCTTGCCGCCACCAGCCAGCTGGCGCAGACCACCTTGCGCGCAGTGCTCGGCAAGCACACGCTGGACGAGATGCTGTCCGAGCGCGAGCGGCTGAACCTGGACCTGCAGAAGATCCTCGACAGCCAGACCGATGCCTGGGGCATCAAGGTCACCAACGTCGAGATCAAGCATGTCGACTTGAACGACAGCATGATCCGCGCCATCGCCCGCCAGGCCGAGGCCGAGCGTGAACGGCGTGCCAAGGTGATCCACGCCGAGGGCGAGTTGCAGTCGTCCGAAAAGCTGGCGCAGGCCGCCGAGGTGCTGGCGCGGCAGCCGCTGGCGATCCAGCTGCGCTACCTGGAAACCTTGACGGTGATCGCCGCCGACAAGAACTCGACCATCGTTTTCCCGCTGCCGATGGACATCGTGGCGCCGCTGCTGGAGGCGGTGAAACGTGGTGCGCCGCAAACGCCAGCGCCGGCGCCGGCGCCATGACGGCGAGGGTCTTATACGCCCAAAGTGAGCGTCAGCCGCGCCGGGCCGATTCGATGGCAGCGATGTCGATCTTTCTCATCTCCATCATGGCTTCGAACGCGCGCTTGGCCGCCGCGCGATCAGGATCGGCAATCGCGGCAATCAGGGCCCGCGGCGTGATCTGCCACGACAGGCCCCACTTGTCCTTGCACCAGCCGCAGGCGCTTTCCTGACCGCCGTTTCCGACAATCGCGCTCCACAGGCGGTCGGTTTCGGCCTGGTCGTCGGTCGCCACCTGGAACGAGAAAGCTTCGTTGTGCTTGAACGCCGGGCCGCCGTTCAGGCCGAGACAGGGGATGCCCATCACCGTGAACTCGACCGTCAACACATCGCCCTCCTTGCCGGAGGGATAGTCGCCCGGCGCGCGATGCACAACTCCCACCGCGCTGTCCGGGAAGGTCTCGGCGTAGAACTTCGCGGCGTTCAACGCGGTGCCGTCGTACCAGAGACAAATCGTGTTCTTGCTGACCATTTGCGTTCTCCAATGGATGAGAGAGACGTGCATTCGAGCCGCACAGGCTGCCAAGGTCCGGGCAATCTGCGATCCTGGGGCTGGGGTGGCGGGCCCGCGAGACAGTCTGACACGACTCCGGCGCGCACGGCGGCTGCAGGCCGGGTCCTGAGTTCAATCCCGGCTTGTCTCGGCGGCCGTTGCGGAGCAGTATTCACAGGTTCGGTTCGGATGCGAAGGGAAGCCATGATGACCCTCGTACATGCCGCCGTCGGGGCCTGCTGCGCCGCCCTTGCGTCCACCGCCGCCGCGGGTGCGATTCGCTTCGATCCGGCGCCGGCCTCGTGACGATCCCGTCGGTCCGCGTTGGCGCGGAGACCCACGTCGATGTTCGCCTGCAGCCTGTCGAGACGCTCGCCGGCCGGAATGGATCGACGCAAAGCGATCGTCTCACGGTAGAGCTGCAGTCGAGGCGCTCACAGCGACTTGAGCACGCGTGCCGCTGAGCTTCTCACCTTTTTCAGTCGGCCGCGAAGCAATAGAACAAGCCGTCGCCGCCTTCTTGGCGTAGTAGCCATTGGCTGCAACCGCGCGACATGCGCGATGAGTTCCACGACTTTTGGTGCCTATCGCCCCCCGAACGATCATGGCGGCCCACTACAGCGGCACCCTCGTTCTCGCTGCGGGTCCAATTGCCGCAGGTCGTGTCTGATTGACCATCGAAGGCGCGCCCCTCGGGTGTCGAGCCAGTGAGGATGTTGCGCCGATTCGGCGTGTCGCCATAGCCTGGCACCACGTCGCCCTTCTCGGTCAATGCGGTCTCCTTGTTCAGCGAATTTTCGCCATGCAATTGCTCAAGGTCCTTTGCGATCACTTGACCCTTCGCGTTTTGCCACGGTCCCGTTCCGATTCGCTCGCGCGCATGCAAAGCTGGCGCACCTGCGCTGGCGGTTGTGCTGAGGTAGGCACGCCAAGTGCGCGACCCGGCTCCTGCCGTCTTTGCCAACGCTTGGCAATGCTTGTCGGCACCGGCAAGACCGCCGAGATCGGCCCCATTGCCAAGTCCGTTGCTGGTGATGAAGAACGACATTCCATTGCCCTGCGCCGCAGCAGCGAGGGTCGCAGCCGACAGCAGCGAGAGCGACGCCCTTGCTGATCGTCTGGCCCAACTGTGCTTCATGGCGCCTCCGAATCGTCCGGGACGAATCCTACGCCGCCTGCCCGAAAGTCGTTTGTCACGAATGCCTGCTACTGGCAGGTTGTGATTGCCGTGAGTGTCAGCTGAGGGCATCCTCAAGTTTGACGACGGCAATGCGGCGCCGAACAGCCTTTTTAAACGAGCCATGAGCCCGGATCGGCCTCACCGCGGCTGCGCTACCACTGCTTCCGGGCGCGTGCTGGCGCTCACGGCGAGGCCGGTTCAAACCAGCTCCTGCGGTCGGCTGCCGATAGCCGCACAGTGCCGGCGGTAGTCGGCGATGCGATCGGCCGTGTCGATCCGCTGCAGCACGCTGTGGTGCGCGCCGAGGTATTCGACGCTGCCTTTGACGACCACGTGCACGAGCAGCTGCTCCTTGCCGGTTGCTTCCCACCAGTCGACATTGCCGGCGGGTTCGTACACATAGTCGCCGGCGCGCAGCACCCGCCCATCGTTCAGGCGGCGTTCGCCGGCGAGGTTCAGCGCATGGACTTCGCCGATGTGGCGGTGCAGGCCCACGCGCACGCCGGGATCGAGCCGCATCAGCTCGACCCAGCCCGCGCCGTCGGGCAGGAACTGCAGCGGCAGCGACCACTTGCCCTCACCTTCGGGTATCCAGGCATCCAGTCCAGCGCGGCGCATCGCTGCGGCGACGACGAGCTTGGTGAATTCCACGGCAGTCTCCTCAAAGGCTCGGGTGCTGGTGGCGGTATTCCTGGGTCTTGCCGCCGAAGCCATAGGCGGCAGCCCGCACGTCGTGCACATGCACATAACTTTCGTGGTGCAGCGGACCCAGCAGGGCGGCAAAGGCCTCGAACGCTTCGGCCACATAGCGCGCCTTCTCGGCCTTGGTATTGGTTTCGTCGACCACCTTGACGTCGAAGTAGAAGCTGGCCAGCTTCTGTTCGGCCAAGGACTTGCCGGCGACAAACCAGTCGCGCGGGTCGACGTAGTCGATCACCACCGCGGTCAGGTCGCGCCGCTTGCCGAGCACGCGGCTGGTCAGCTCGAGCAGCATCTCGTTGATGCGTTCGGAAAGCTCCGTCGTGCGCGGCGCGCTGACCTTGACGTTGAGGATGGGCATGGCTGTTTCCTTCGCTTGCTGGGTGGTTGGTGCAATGACTGTAGGCAGCCCGGCCGCGTCCGGAAACCGTCGCTCGGCATAATCGGTTTTGCTTGCCAAGCAAAAGCAGACGCGAGGCGCCCAAGAGCAAAGGACCTTCCGATGCGAGCTTTCCTGCCCGACCCTGCCGACCTGCGCTGGCTGGTGCGCTCGCTCGAGTTGCGATCGTTCTCGGCAGCGGCTCGGGAGATGGACGTGGCGGTATCCGTCGTCTCGCGTGGTGTCGACCGCCTCGAAGGCGGCTTCGGCATCACGCTGCTGCGCCGCTCCACGCACGGCTTGTCGGCAACGCCCGAGGGCGCCGAGTTGGTGCAGGAATCGCGTGAACTCCTGGGCCGGCTCGAAGAGATAGCGACTTCGTTCGACAAGCAACGCGACCGTGTGGCCGGCGCGGTGCGGCTGGCGTCGAGCCAGGAGATCTGCGAGCAACTCATCGTGCCGCAGCTGGCCGCACTGCGTGAGCGACATCCGGCACTGCGCATCGAACTGGTGGCCGATGACCGTGTGGTGGACCTGGTGACCGACGGCATCGACGTGGCACTGCGCACGACGCTGGGCAGCAGCGATGCGGTCGTCGCCCGCGAATTGGGTTCGTTCGAGCGGCGCCTGTACGCGTCGCCGGACTACCTGCGCAGCCACGGAGAACCGGCCGAGCCGGCGGACCTGCACCGGCACCAGACGGTGACGCATACCGCGCAGGGACCGGCCGTCACGTGGGCGTTCCGCAACGCCGGGCGCAAGCTGGAGATCACCGTCAGATCGCAGCTGGCAGCCAACAGCTCGGCCCTGCTTCACCGCGCGCTCGTGGCCGGCGCCGGCATCGGGGTGCTGTCACGGCCCTTGGCTGCAGCAGATGCGGCGGATGGCAAGCTGGTCGAAGTCCTGGAGCATTTCGCTTCACGGGCGACGTACACGATGTACGCCGTCTCCTTGCCGAGCCGGCGCAACGCTTCGCGCGTGCGGGCGGTGACCGCCTTCCTGCAGGAAGCTGCGCGCAAGTGCTGGGGGCTGGCATCGCCCTGAGCCGCACCGCCGGCAAGGCGGCCCTGGTGGCCTTCGCGAGGCCGTGAATCAGCCCGGCTTCAGCTTGGCTGCGCCAGCGCGGCAGCCTCGCGTCGGAGCCTGCGCGCACGATTCAGCCCGTCCGCACCGCCTCAGCCCAGCGCCGCCTCCCCGCCAAACATCCCGGCCAGATGCACCTCCGCCCGCTCCAGCATGAAATAACGAAACGCTTCAGCGGCCGGCGACAACGCCTTGGCCGCGGCCGTCACCAGGTTCCAGCGCCGCATCAGCGGCAGGCCTTCCACCGGCGGCGTGCTGATCAGCCCGCTGCGCCATTCCAGGCCGATGGTGTGGCGTGACACCAGGCTCACGCCCAGGCCGGCCATCACCGCCTGCTTGATGGCTTCGTCGTTCGGCAGCTCCATGATGAACATCGGCTGCAGGTGCTGGGCAGACAGGTATTCCTCCAGCGCGGCGCGCGTGCCCGAGCCCTGCTCGCGCACGATGAAGCCTTCGCGGGCCAGCGCCGCCGCGGGCACGCTTTCGGCGCGCGCGAAGGGGTGGCTGGGGGCCGTCACCAGCACATGCGGGTGGGCCGCGAAGGGTTCGGCGCGGTTGGGCCATTCCTTGGGCGCGCGGCCCATCACCGACATGTCCACTTCATTGGCCTGCATCAGCGCCACCAACTGCTCGCGGTTGCCCAGGCGCAGGCGCACCGCCACCGCAGGGTGCTCGGCATGGAACTGCGCCAGCAGCTGCGGCAGGAAGTACTTCGACGAGCTGACCATGCCGATCGTCAGCAGGCCTGATTCCACGCCGGTGAAGCGCGCCATCGCGTCTTCGGCCTCCTTCAGCGTGCCCAGCAGGCGCCGCGCATAAACCACGAAGTACTCGCCCGCGGTGGACAGCGAGAGCCGGCGCCCGGTGCGGTCGAACAGCGGCAGGCCGACCTGCGACTCCAGCTCCTTGATCTGCATCGACACCGCCGGCGGCGTCAGGTGCAGCTGCTCGGCCGCGCGCTGCACGCTGCCCTGGCGCACCACCTCCGCAAACACGCGCAGCTGACGGAAGGTGATGTTCATGCTTAAGGAAAAGCTTAGGTCAAACCAAAGAAGAATTGAATTTACCTTATTTGCCTGGCTTCCTACAGTGGCTTCACCGACGCATTCATCCCCTGATCTGGAGCCCACCGTGAACCTACCCGTCGAACAAGGCGTGATCACCGATGCCAAGAAACGCTACAGCGCCGGCGTCCTGAAATACCGGCAGATGGGTTACTGGGACCCCGACTACCAGCCCAAGGACACCGATGTGCTGTGCCTGTTCCGCATCACGCCGCAAGAGGGCGTCGATGCGATCGAGGCCGCCGCGGCGGTGGCCGGTGAATCGAGCACCGCGACCTGGACGGTGGTGTGGACCGACCGGCTCACGGCCTGCGACAGCTACCGCGCCAAGGCCTACAAGGTGGAGCCGGTGCCGGGACAGCCGGGCCAATATTTCGCCTGGGTGGCCTACGACCTGATCCTCTTCGAAGAGGGCTCGATCGCCAACATGACGGCCAGCCTGATCGGCAACGTGTTTTCGTTCAAGCCGCTGAAGGCCGCGCGGCTCGAAGACATCCGCATCCCGGTGGCCTACGTCAAGACCTTCAAGGGCCCGCCGACCGGCCTGGTGGTCGAACGGGAGCGGCTGGACAAGTTCGGCCGCCCGCTGCTGGGCGCCACCACCAAGCCCAAGCTGGGCCTGTCGGGCCGCAACTACGGCCGCGTGGTCTATGAAGGCCTGAAGGGCGGGCTGGACTTCATGAAGGACGACGAGAACATCAACTCGCAGCCCTTCATGCACTGGCGCGACCGCTTTCTCTACGTGATGGACGGCGTCAACAAGGCCAGTGCCGCCACCGGCGAGGTCAAGGGCAGCTACCTGAACGTGACCGGCGCGACGATGGAAGACATCTACGAGCGCGCCGAATTCGCCAAGGAACTGGGCTCGGTGATCATCATGCTGGACCTGGTGATCGGCTGGTCGGCGATCCAGAGCATGGCCAACTGGGCGCGCAAGAACGACATGATCGTGCACATGCACCGCGCCGGCCATGGCACCTACACGCGGCAGAAGAACCACGGCGTGAGCTTCCGCGTCATCGCCAAGTGGCTGCGGCTGGCCGGCGTCGATCACCTGCACACCGGCACGGCAGTCGGCAAGCTCGAAGGCGACCCGATGACGGTGCAGGGCTACTACAACTGCTGCCGCGACAGCGTCACCAAGCAAGACCTGCCGCGCGGCCTGTTCTTCGACCAGGACTGGGCTGACCTGAAGAAGGTGATGCCGGTGGCCAGTGGCGGCATCCATGCCGGCCAGATGCACCAGTTGCTGGACCTGTTCGGCGACGACGTGATCCTGCAGTTCGGCGGCGGCACCATTGGGCATCCGGCGGGTATTCAGGCGGGCGCCGTGGCCAATCGCGTGGCGCTGGAGTGCATGGTGAAAGCGCGCAATGAAGGGCGCGACATCAAGCATGAAGGCCTCGACATCCTGCGTCAGGCTGCTCAGTTCTGCAGCCCGCTGAAGCAGGCCCTGGACACCTGGGGCGACATCACCTTCAACTACGCGTCCACCGACACCTCGGACTTTGCCGTCACGCCATCGCTGGCCTGAAGCGGCCTGAAGGAACCCCGATCATGATGACCAACCCCACCGGCCGGCTCACGCAAGGCCAGTTCAGCTTCCTGCCCGAACTCAACGACGCCGAGATCGCGCTGCAGATCGACTACGGCCTGGCCAAGGGCTATGCCTGGAGCGTGGAATACACCGACGACCCGCATCCGCGCAACACCTACTGGGAGATGTTCGGCATGCCGATGTTCGACCTGCAGGACGCCGCCGGCGTGATGCTGGAACTGAACACCTGCCGCAAGACTTTTCCGGAGCACTACATCCGGCTGATGGCCTTCGACTCGACGCGCGGTGTCGAGACCATCACGATGAGCTTCATCGTCAACCGGCCCGCCCGCGAGCCCGGCTTCAAGCTGGTGCGGCAAGAGGTGAACGGCCGCTCGATGCGTTACACCACGCACAGCTATGCCACCGACCGGCCCGAAGCCGAGCGCGGTGGCGCATGAACTGCGTCATTCTCTAACGTTCAACAGGCGCGTCTCGTGAGCACTCCGCTGTATTCGATTCCCGGTGCCTCGGCACCGGCCGCAGCCGCGGCGCCGCGGCCCGTGCCGGCCGCCGAACCGGCACGCACCGTGGCCGAGGTGCTGGCACAAAGCCAGGTCGAATCGGTGATGGACGAGCTGGACCACGACCTGGTCGGCCTGGCACCGGTGAAGACCCGCATCCGCGACATCGCCGCGCTGCTGGTGATCGACAAGCTGCGCGCCCAGCATGGCCTGGCCGCGCAGGCGCCTTCGCTGCACATGTGCTTCACCGGCAATCCCGGCACCGGAAAGACCACGGTGGCGCTGCGCATGGCGCAGATCCTGCACCGCCTGGGCTATGTGCGCAAAGGCCATGTGGTCAGCGTCACGCGTGACGACCTCGTGGGCCAGTACATCGGCCACACGGCGCCCAAGACCAAGGAGGTGCTGAAGAAGGCGATGGGCGGTGTGCTGTTCATCGACGAGGCCTACTACCTGTACCGCCCCGAGAACGAGCGCGACTACGGCCAGGAAGCCATCGAGATCCTGCTGCAGGTGATGGAGAACCAGCGCGACGACCTGGTGGTGATCCTGGCCGGCTACAAGAACCGCATGGACACCTTCTTCCAGTCCAACCCCGGCATGAGTTCGCGCATTGCGCACCACCTGGACTTTCCGGACTACAGCGCGCCCGA
>NZ_DATILJ010000207.1:0-2959 GCF_035476535.1 Aquabacterium sp. | reverse complement strand
ACCTGCGACGGGGACACCTCGCATGCCTGCGCCATCCTCGAGTCGTTCATGACGGCGGCGCAGGATCACGCCTGCGCCTGCCACGCGGTGGCCAACTGACGAGGTGGCAGCCAACGGGCCGGTGCCGATGGAAACAGCCGTAGATCGATCGACCATCAAGTGCCCCGCCTGCGGCCATGAGAAGGACGAGACCATGCCGAAGGACGCCTGCCAATGGTTCTACGAGTGCGAGAACTGCGGCTTGCTGCTTCGCCCGAAGGCCGGCGACTGCTGTGTCTTTTGCTCGTACGGCACGGTCAAGTGCCCGCCGATGCAAAAATCAGCCAAGTCGTGCTGCGGGAGTCGGCCTGCGCAGTGATATCACCGGCCAGCCACGTTCGGCCGCTTCGGCGGCCAGCCGCGCATCGGGGTCCACCGCCACCGGCTTGCGCACCGCGCACAGCAGCGGCAGGTCGTTGATCGAATCGCTGTACAGCGTCGAGTCGCACTCATGCAAGTCGATGCGGCGCACGGCCAGCCAGTCGTGCAGCCGCGTGACCTTGCCTTCGCGCATGTTCAGCGTGCCGCTGGGCCGGCCGCTGAAACCATCGGCGCTGGTTTCGCATTCGGTGGCGATCAGGTGCGCGATGCCCAGGTGGGCCGCGGTCAGCTCGGTGATGAAGCGGTTGGTCGCGGTGGTCATCACCACCAGTTCGCCGGCGCCGCTGTGTTTCTGCACCAGCACATGCGCGGCGACTGAAATGCGCGGCGCGATCACCTCGTCCAGGAAGCGGCGGCGCAGCGGCTGCCAGGCGGCACGGCTGCGCCCGCTCAGCGTCGAGACGTAGAACGCGCAGAAGTCCTCGGCGCTGACGGTGCCGGTCTGGTAGTCGCGCTCCATCGCGGCGTTGCGTTCGGCGAACGCGGCGCGCTCCAGCACGCCCTGGTCCATGAGGAACTCGCACCACAACACATCGCTGTCGCCATCGAGCAGCGTGTGGTCCAGGTCGAACAGCGTCAATCTCACGGGTGCCGCAAGTGCCATGCTTTGGGCCGCGTGAAGCTTGCTATGCCCTGGCGGGACAGCGTGAGGCCGATGCCCGAATCACCGTGGCCTGACCATGGCAGGCGCGGGCTCACACGGTCGCAGCAGTTCCAGTAGACGCTGCCGGCATTCACCTGCGCCAGCAATGTGCGCGCCACCGTCTCGTCCAGGGTGAAGACGCCGGCGGTCAGGCCGTAGCGGGTGTCGTTCATCAGCCCCAGCGCTTCTTGGTCGCCGCCGACCTTCTGGATGCCGATGATCGGGCCGAAGCTTTCTTCCTGCATCAGCACCATCGTGTGGTTCACCTCGGTGAAAACGGTGGGCGCATAGTGGTTGCCGGGCCCGGGACCGCGCTTGCCGCCGCAGCGCAGCGTGGCGCCCTTGGCCAGCGCATCGGCCACTTGCGCGTCCAGCACATCCAGTTGCGCGGCGCGGGTGATCGCGCCGATGTAGGTGCCGGGCGCCATCGGATCACCCTGCTGGAACGAGGCCACCGCGCCGAGGAAATGGTCGACGAAGGCGTCGTGCACGCTTTCGTGCACATAGATGCGTTCGACCGAGCAGCAGCTCTGGCCGGTGTTGTACATCGCGCCGTCGGCGAGGCTGGCCGCGGCGGCCTTCACGTCGGCATCGGCGCGCACATAACTCGGGTCCTTGCCGCCGAGCTCCAGTTGCAGCTTTACCAGCCGGCCGGCCAGCGCCTGCGCGATGCGCAGGCCGGTGGCGTGGCTACCGGTGAAGAACAGGCCATCGATCTTCTGGGTTAGCAGTGCCGCGCCGACATCGCCGGCACCCACCAGGCACTGCATCACGTCGGCCGGCACGCCGGCCGCATGCAGCAGCCGGGTGATGTGCTGGCCGCTGAGCGTGGCGTGTTCCGACGGTTTGTAGAGCACGACATTGCCGGTCAGCAGCGCCGGCACGATGACATTGCAGCCGACGAAGTACGGGTAGTTCCAGGCCGAGATGTTGGCCACCACGCCCAGCGGGCTGTGCGAGATCTGCTCGTGCATGCCGCCGCCGTCGAACACATGCTCGTCGCGCAGCGCGCCTTCGGTCTGTTCGAGGAAGAAGTCGATGCGGGGCAGCAAGCCGTTGATCTCGTTGCGCGCCTGCGAGATCGGCTTGCCCATCTCCTGGGTCAGCGTGCTCGCCAGCGTGTCGATCTCTTCGACCAGCGCCGCGCGAAAGCGCTGGATCATCGCCAGCTTGTCGTTGATCGGCACGCGCGCCCAGGTTGTCAGCGCGGCGCGCGCGGCCACGGCTTTGGTGGCGACGGAGGCGGCATCGTCGGCGGGCAGTTCGGCGAGTGGCGCGCCGGTGGTGGGGTTGTGGATCTGCAAGGTGGCCATGGTGTTTGCCGGTTAGCGCCGCGCGGCGCGCGCCGCGGCGAGAAAGTCGTTGAGCAGCGGCGTGTCGTCGAAGTTCGCCGGGTCGCCGGGGTCGTGGAACTCGGGGTGCCATTGCACCGCGGCGACGTAGCTGCTGCCGTCGGTGCGGCGAATGGCCTCGACCATGCCGTCGTCCGGGCAGCGTGCTTCGATCACGAAGCCGGGTGCCAGGTCCTTGATCGCCTGGTGGTGGATGCTGTTGGTCACGCCGCGCTGCACGCCGGGGTACAGCCGGGCGAGATGCGTGCCCGGCACCAGTTCCACCTCGTGGTAGTGGCGCTCGTACTTGCCGAGTTCGCGGTGCGCGCGTGACGCGGGGCGCTGGGTCGCGATGTCTTGCAGCAGCGTGCCGCCGAACATCACGTTGAGCAACTGCAAGCCGCGGCAGATGCCGAACACCGGCTTGCCGGCCTGCACGAAGGCGTCGATCAGCTCGATCTCGTAGCGGTCGCGGATGCGGTCGCCGGCCCAGTCGCCATGCAGCGGTGTTTCGTCATAACTCTCGGGCGCCACGTCGTTGCCGCCTTGCAGCACAAGGCCGTCC
>NZ_DATILJ010000206.1:0-13056 GCF_035476535.1 Aquabacterium sp. | reverse complement strand
GGACCCTCGGGCACGCCCAGCAATCCGGCCCATGATTCAAAGCGTGCACTGTTGACCCAGCGCTCTGTCGTCAGCGACACCAGTTCACGCACCAAGGCTTGTGCGTCCAGGCCCTCGTGGCCATGGCGCTGGGCCAGCGCGCGGGACAGCTCGTCCGCGCCGTCCAGCACGGTCTGCACCACTTCCAATTGGTACAGGTCCTGCAGCAAGGACTGCAGGCGCACCATCGAAGTCGATGGCCGCGCCGCAGCCAGGTCAGCACCCAGCGCGGCCACCAGCATCTTCAGGCCACTGGCATAGGCCTGGCTGCCGAAGCGCGCCAAGGCCAGGTCCAGCGTCTTGGCCAGCGTGGGCGCGCCCAGCACCAGGTCTTCATAGGTCTGCTGCAGCTCGGCGACGGCGGCGCTGTCGGTGCCTTGTGCACCGATCACCGCCACGGTGTTCAACCGCGTGCGGATCTGCGCACCGTGGTCGTCGTCCAGGTCGGCCAGTGCATCGCGTAAGGCCTGCAGCCGGTCGGCCGGGGCGCCGTCGCGCTGGCCTTGTTGCAGCGCGTACTGCAAGGCCAGAAACTGCTGCGTCGGATCCGGAAAGCCCTGACGCGCCATCACACCCGGGTGGCCACTGCTCTCCACCAGGCGCTTGGCCTGGGCCACCAGCTTGTCGGCCTCGGCGCCCTGGTGGGCGGCCCGCAGGTAACCCATCACCTGCTCGGCGCTCATCACCTGCAGATCGTCGCGGGCCTCGATCGATTCCTGGTCGAAGGCTTCTTCTTCGACCGACTCGGCGAAGTGCATCGACATCTCTTCGGCTGCATCCGTGGAGGGGCCGGCATCCTGCGCCGTCAGCAGCTGCACGATCTCGCCGCGGAAGCGGCCGGATTCATTGCCGCGCGCGCTCGCCGCGTCAGCCGGGCGGCCGGACGCCGGCTGCGGCTGCGGCGAGTGGATGCGCATCTCGTTCATGCGGATGTAGTGACAGCAGCGCGATTCCGGTTCCCGCCGATGCACGCGACGCCACGTGAATATTTCGGACGGCCGCTGGAACTGCCGCAGGACCGGCTGCCACACACCGACCGTCGCCCGCCACTGCCGAGCACCAACCCACCGGAGAACGCCGATGTCGCATCGCCCAGCCAGTCACTCGACACCCACCACCGAACAAGCCGCGGCCCTGATTGCCGAAGTCGAACGCACGCTGGCCGAGGGCCAGCAACAGCTGCGCTCGATGGGGCTGGATCCGGCCAAGGTGCGGGCGCTGGGACAGGCGCTGACGCCGGCCCAGCAGCAGCAAGCCGACAACGCCGTGCGCCAGGACCTGGCCGCCGTGGACCAGGAGGTGGCCGAAGCGCAGGCTCGCCTGCGGGCCGCCGAGCCTGCGGCCGGCGGGCCCAGCAAAGCGCGTCGATTCATCTGAGCCTCCCACCCCCTCCCCAGGAGCCCACCATGCCCACCGTCAATACCAACAGCGTCAGCCTGTACTCCGTCGATCTGGCGTCGATGGACATCGAATCCGCCCTGATGGCCGTGCAGACGCAGCGCGCCAACATGCTGGAGGACCAGTTGAAGGACCAGATGCTGGCGGTCCAGCAGCGCAACACGACGATCATGACGCTCAACAACATCCTGGCGGCCGTGCGTGAGGTGCGGCCCAGCGGTGACGCCACCGAGGAAGCAGACACCAGCGACGGCGGCGCGGTGCAAATCCCGACCGAGGACTACATCGCCGCCCAGCAAGACTATGTCGAGCTGCTGACCTCGATGCGCAACGCGAACCAAAGCACGCTCGACGGCATGAGCCCCGGCAGTGAAGGCTACGCCACGGCGGAGAAGCTGCTGATCAATTCGCAAGCCAGCCTCAACGCGGCCACGATCAACCTCAACAACGCGATGAGCCCCGGCGCGGGCGCCACGACCTCGATCGGCCTGAACTCGGCGCTGGCGACCTACGGCTTCACCTCCGGCACGCTGACGCAGAGCGAGTTCGATCAGCTGATCAACAACATCACCAGCCGCATCGACGGGCTCAACAGCTCGCAGCAGATGGACATGCTGCGCCTGCAGAGCCTGACCAACAAGCGCAACGAGTCCTTCGACATCATGACCAACTTCATCAAGAAGTTGCAGGACAACCGCTCGTCCATCATCGGCAACCTGCGCTGAGCATGGGGATCACGACCATGAGCACGCACGCCACCAGCGCCGGCCCGCGCCAGCAGCGCGTCAACGAAGACACCGAAGCCCTGCTGCGCCTGCTGGCCGAGGGCGGCACGCTGGGCAGCTTGATGGGCCTGGGCGCCGACGACCTGGATGCGCTGTACGCCCTGGGCCTGGGCTACTACGGCCAGGCCCGCTACACCGACGCGATGAAGGTCTTCTCGCGCCTGGTCAGCTACAGCCATGCCGAGCCGCGCTATCTGAACGCGCTGGCCTCGGCCCACCAGATGCTGGGCCACCACGAACGCGCCGTGCACTACTGGGGCGTGTCGCAACTGCTGGACACCAGCGATCCGGTGCCCACCTTCCACACCGCGCAAAGCCTGCTGGCGCTGGGACTGGTGAATGAAGCGATGGAAGCGCTGGACCTGGTGCTGCGCCAGTGCGAGCGCCAGCAACGCCACGGCAAGCTGGCCGTGCGTGCCGAAACGCTGTACGCCCTGGTGCGCAGCAAGGCCTCGGCCGGCACGGCCGCTGCCGAAGCCTGATCGACACGGAGATCGCCATGACCTTGATCACCACCCCCCATGGCAGCGGCCCGGCGCTGAACCTGCCCTTCACCGACGACCCGCTGTCGCTGGCCAGCAGCACGCCGCTGGGCACCGTGGGACAGCAGATCGGCTGGGTGCGCGACCTGGTGGCCGCGACCCTCGCGCTCAACCAACAGAGCACCGATGATGGTGTCGTCGACGACAACGGCGCCCCGGCCTTGCCCATGCCGCTGAACGACTTCTCGGGTGACCAGCTGGCGCTGATCCTGGCCGCCATCGACACCAGGATGAAGGATTCGCAGGCCAAGACGGCCAAGGAGGGCATCGAGGCGGCGCGCGCGCGCACCGAGTCGGCCAACAAGGAAATCCAGAGCAAGCTGAAGGACGCCATCGACGAGCAGAAGGACGCCGAAGGCAAGGAAAAGCAGCAGAAGATCTGGGGCTGGATCGGCAAGATCGCCGCCGTCATCGGCGCCGTCGTGGCCGTGATCACCACCGCGGCGGCCGCCGTCGTCACCGGTGCAGCGGCCGCCCCCTTGCTGGCTCTGGCCGTCGTCGGACTGGTGGCCGCGACGGTCGACCTGGCCAGTGCCATCAACCAGGAGATCTACCCCGATGCCGCAGCCTTCACACTGGGCTCGTTGATCGGCGACGCCATCATCGGCGCGATGGACAAGGCCGGCATGGGCGGCGAGCAGCGCGCCGGCTTGTCGGGCGCGGCGGCAGCGCTGGGCTTCATGCTGATGCAGCCCGACCTGGCCGGCCAGATGGCCGAGGACTCGGCGATTGCCGACGGCCGATCGCCCGACTTCGCGGCCAACCTGCGCATGGGGGTGATGATCGCCGGCGTGGTGACCACGCTGGTGGCGATGATCGTCGTCACCATTGCCAGCGGCGGCGCCAGTTCGAGCAACCTGGCCAACAGCGCCGCCAAGACCGGGGTGCAGGCGGCTGACACCGCCAGCGACGCCGCCACGATGGCGACCAAGACCGCCGACATGGCCAGCAAGGCCACCAAGGCCGTCGACATGGCGGCCAAGATCAACAAGGCGGCCAAGCTCATCCAGGGCAGCGCCTCGGTGGTCCAAGGCAGTGCGGCGATCGGCTCGGCCGTGGTGAGCATCCAGACGGCCGAGGACCTGAAGGCCGCCGAAGAGGCGCGCGCCGATGCCAAGAAGCTCGACGCCGTGGTGCTGGGCCTGCAGGCGCAGTCCGAGGAACAGCTGCAGCGCCTGAAGGACATCATCGCCGCGCTCGAAGAAGGCATGACCCAGTTCAGCCAGATGGTCGCCGCCGCCGGCGACCAGCGCGCCAACCAGATCCGCAATCTCGTGCGCGCCTGAAGCGCACTTTCGCCCACCCCACAAGGAAACGAGCATGGGACCCAAAGCCATTGACCTAGGCAGCACCGGTGGCGTCAGCTACGGTGCCGAAGAACCGCTGATCGAGGGCCTGCGTCCTGCGGCGCCTGGCCTGAGCCCTGAACAGATCGCCGAGCTGCAGCTGGCGCTGTCGGCCATCGACGGCGGGCCGGACCTGCAGGCCACGCGCGGCGTCGCCAGCCCCAGGGAGGGCGAGCGGGTCGACCCCGTAGCGCTGCACGCGGCACTGGACAGCGCCGAGTCCGACGTCAGCACCGACATCTATGCCTTCATGGCCTTGTTCACGAAGATGGCCCAGGAGATGCGCAAGACCGCCAAGGAGCAGCGCCAGACGGAGCTGCAAGCGCAGGTCTCGGCCATCAACAGCGCTGCCGACAAGATGGTCGACGCCGCCGAGAAACGCTTCGCCGCGGCGGTGGTGCAGGGGACCGTGCAGGCAGTGGGCGGGGCGATCAGCATCGGCTCGGGCGTGGGCACGTTCCGCGCAGCCAAGAGCGCGTCCGGCGCAGACCTGGAGACCGGTTCGAAGTTCCTCACCCAGCTGGGCGCCAAGCAGGGCATTGCCTCCGGCAGTGGCCAGGTGCTCTCCGGCCTGGGCAGCATCGTCTCGGGCGGCATCGAAATGTCAGCTTCGCTGGACGACGCCGAGGCCAAGCGGCTGGAGGCCGACGGCACCGCCGCGCAGGCCCGTCGCGAGTCTTCGCAAGAGATCGCGCAGAACATGTCCGATCTGATCAAGGACATCCGCGAGCAGTTGCGCGCCATGAGTCAGTCGAACATCGAAACCAACCGCGGCATGGCCCGCAACATCTGAAGGGGCCGCCGTCATGCAAGCCACCGCTACTCCCGACAGCGCCGCCAGCGCTGCTGGCGCCCGGGCCGCTTCCGCTTCCGCCGCCGCCGTGCTGGCCAAATCACTGGACGGCCTGCCCGGCGCCAAACGTTTCACGGCTGTCCAGCGCGAGAGCATGCACCGCCTGGCCTACACCGCATTGGCCAGTGGCGACTACGCACTGGCGCGGCGTTATTACGAAGGCCTGGCGGTCTACAGCGGCTCGGACGCCCGCGCCTGGCGCGGCGCCGCCGCCAGCGCGCATGCTCAGGAGGATTACCGCAGCGCCTGGCTGTACTGGACGCTGGTGACCCTGCTCGAAAACGGCCCGCCCGACGCCAGCTTCTACGCCGCGCGCTGCCAGGCGCAATTGGGCGACCTGACCGAGGCCTGCGAGGGCTTCGAGCTGGTCAGCCACGACGAGCGGGCCGATCCGGCGCTGCGCGGCCAGGCGGCGCAGATGCTGTCACTCTTGCAGCAGCGCGCGGCGTGAGAGCGACCTCGCAGCCCTTCGAAGCCCCGGATCTGCAGCTGCTGCAGGACCTGGCCTTCGTGGCCGCTGGCCAGGCCGCGGTGACCGAAGCCGATGCCATCGCCGCCGGCCTGGCGCTGCTGCGGCCGGCCCAGGCCGGCCCGGCGGTCGCGCGTGCACTGGCCCGCTTGAATGCCGGCCAGGCCGACGAGGCCGTTATTTACCTGCAACGGGAACTGGACGGGGCGGACGGTCACGAACAGGCGGTACAGCAATCGTTCCTCGGCCTGGCTTTGCAGCTGGCCGGCCGCACAAGAGACAGCCAGCGTGTGCTGCAGGCCGTGGCCGCTCATCCTGCCGCCGGCCTGGCGCGCGCGATGCTGGGCCAGCCAGACCTCAACCGGAGCCTTTGATGATCGAGATCAGCACGCTGGCGCAAACGGTGGCTGCCGTTGCGGCGGACCCGGTGCCGCTGAAGCGCGCGGCCGCACCGGACGCGGCCGCGCGCTTTGCCGAGCTGATGGCGCAGGACGCTGCGCCGGCCGCGAGCTTGCACGCAGTTGCGCCAGCACAAGCACCCGCACAAGCACCCGCATCGCCCGCGCTGTCCCCGGTCGCCGAATCGATCGCCGGCATCTACCCGCCGCGCCCGGCGACGCTGGGCGACCAGGTGCTGCAGGGCCTGCACCAGGTGCAAAACGACTTCCAGGGCCATGTGGCCGCCGTCGGCCGCATGCTGGCGCCCGGCGCCGCGCCGCTCGGCGTGCCCGAGCTGCTGCGTTTGCAGCTGGGCATGGCCCAGCTGGCGGTGCAGGTCGAGGTGGTGGGCAAGGCCATCGGCCGCAGCACGCAGAACATCGACCAGCTGGTGCGCATGCAATGAGCGACCCACGGCGCCACAACGCCGGCCGGGCGCGGGTCGCGCTGCTGTTCGCCGCCCTGTTGGTCCTGCTGGCGGCCTGCAGCGGCCGCGTCGATCTGGTGGCCTCGGTGGCCGAGGCCGAGGCCAACGAAGCCCTGGCCGCGCTGCTGGCCGCCAACGTGCAGGCCGAGAAGGTGCCAGGCAAAGAAGGCATGGTCGGCATCCGCGTCGCCCAGGGCCAGGTGGCGCAGGCGGTGGACGTGCTGAAGGCGCGTGGCCTGCCGCGCGAGCGCCATGCCGGCATGGGCGAAGTGTTCCGCAAGGAAGGCCTGATCTCCAGCCCGCTCGAAGAACGTGCCCGCTACGTTTTCGCGTTATCCCAGGAACTCTCGGGCACGCTGTCGCGGCTGGACGGCGTGCTCGTCGCGCGCGTGCACGTGGTGCTGCCCGAACGCTCGCCGGCCGGCGAGGAGACCACGCCCTCGTCGGCGGCCGTCTTCATCAAGCACCAGCCCGATGCCAACCTCGACACCGTGCAGCCGCAGATCCGCCGCCTGGTCAGCCATGCGATCCCCGGTTTGACCGGCGACCGCGTCTCGCTGGTGCTGGTGCCGGCCGCGGCCGAGCCGCAAGCTGCCGCACCGGTGGCGGCCGCCGCCGAACGCGGCGACATGTGGCGCACGGCTGCGCTGCTGTTGGGCGTGCTGGCCGTGCTGTTGCTGGCGGGCCTGGGCGCGCTGGCCTGGCAGCAGGGCCTGCTGCGGCGGCTGCTCCGCACGCCCGCGGCATGAACACCGCGCGCACGCTGACGGGCAGCCGGACCGGCGCTCTTGCGGGCACTCAAGTCGGCGCTCGCACCGGCACTCTGGCTGGCCCCCGGGCCGACGCGCAGACCGGCACCTGGCCCTACGGCCCGCACGCAGCGGCGATGCTCAGCTTCAACCAACTGCCCTCGCGCTGGCTGCATGCCAGCCGATGGACCTCTCTGTTGCCCCCCGGCTGGCCCGTGCCTGCCGCTGACAACGGCCCGGGCCATCGTCACTGTTCTGCGCTGATCCTGCGCCAGCTGGGCGCCGGCGCCGCGCCTATCACTGATTGGCAGCGTCCCGAGTGGCCGCTGGCGGTGTTGCCCGCGCCGCAGTGGGCGCAGTTGCTGCGGCGGCTGGGCCTGATGCTGGTGCAGCCGGTGCTGCGCCAGGCCATCCGCGGCGAGCAGCTGCGCGCGGCGGCCGCCGAACTGGGCGACGACGACCTGGCCTGGGCCCGCCAGCGCGCGCCGCGCTTGCCCTCGGCGCTGGAAGAATTCGCCGAGCTGCCGGCGCTGACGCTGCTGGCGGCGCGGCTGCCGCAGCTGTCCGCCGGCCTGCTGGCCCAGGGCACCGCCGCCGCGCCGGTGGCCATGCGCCAACGCCTGGCCCTGCGTGCACCGGTGCCGGCGCCGTACCGGCCCGATGTCGGTGCCACCCGCGCCGCCTGGGCGCTGACCCTGACCCTGCTCGACGATCTGGAGCCCTCATGGCGTTCGTCCTTCCCCGGCAGCCGCTGAGCGACCCCTTGCGCCCGGCGCGCTTCGGCCTGCGCCTGGCGCCCGGCACCACCGTGCTCAAGCGCGAGGACTGGCTGGTCTGGCGCGACGCCGCCGAGGCCGTGCAGGCCGCGCGGGACGAAGCCGCAGCCATCACCGTCGCCGCCGCCCAGGCCTTCGAGGCCGAGCGCTTGCGAGGTTATGCAGAAGGCCGCGAGCAAGCCCAGCTCGAGCAGGCCGAACGCATGATCGAGCAGGTCGGCCGCGCGGTGGACTACTTCAGCCGCGTCGAGCAGCGCATGGTCGAGCTGGTGATGCAGGCCGTGCAGCGTGTGATCGGCGACTTCGGCGACCGCGAGCGCGTGGTCGCGGTCGTCAAGTCGGCGCTGGCGGTCGTGCGCCACCAGAAGCAGGTCACGCTGCGGGTGGCGCCGGACCAGATGGGCGCGGTGCAGGAGGCGCAGAACGAACTGCTGGCCGCCTTTCCCGGCGTGGGCTACCTCGACGTGGTGCCCGACGCTCGCCTGAGCGCCGACGCCTGCATCCTGGAAACCGAGATCGGCATCGTCGAAGCATCGATCGCCGGGCAGTTGCAGGCATTGCATCAGGCTTTCACGGCGGTGTTGGGCAGCAGGACATGAAAAGCTTCGACTACATCCCCGAAATGCTGACGCTGGCGCTGAACGCCACGCCCACGCTCAGCATCCGCGGCCGCGTGATCCAGGTCACCGGCACCATCATCAAGGCCGTGGTGCCGACGGTGAAAGTGGGCGAGGTCTGCCTGCTGCGCAACCCCGGCGAAGCCTTCGAGATGAAGGCCGAGGTGGTCGGCTTCCAGCGCGACGCCGCGCTGCTCACACCGCTGGGCGACATGATCGGCCTGTCGGCCGCCACCGAGGTCACCCCCACCGGCCACGCGCACCGGGTGGCCGTCGGCCCCGCCCTGCTGGGCCGCGTGCTCGACGGCCTGGGCCGGCCGCTCGACGCCGACCAGCGCGGCCTGCTGGAGGCCGACACCTACTACCCGGTGTTCGCCAACGCGCCCGACCCGCTGAAGCGCCGCATCATCGACCAGCCGATCGAGCTGGGCGTGCGCGCGCTCGATGGCCTGCTGACCTGCGGCGAAGGCCAGCGCATGGGCATCTTCGCGGCGGCCGGCGGCGGCAAGAGCACGCTGCTGGGCATGCTGGTCAAGGGCGCGGCGGTGGACGTGACGGTGATCGCGCTCATCGGCGAACGCGGCCGCGAAGTGCGTGAGTTCATCGAGCATGAACTCGGCGAAGCCGGCCGCCGCAAGAGCGTGATCGTCTGCGCCACCAGCGACAAGAGCAGCATGGAGCGCGCCAAGGCCGCCTACGTGGCCACGGCCATTGCGGAGTATTTTCGCGACCAGGGCAAGCGTGTGCTGTTCCTGATGGACTCGGTGACACGCTTCGCCCGCGCCCAGCGCGAGATCGGCCTTGCCGCTGGTGAGCCACCGACACGGCGCGGTTATCCGCCCTCGGTGTTTGCCACGCTGCCCAAGCTGATGGAACGCGTGGGCATGAACGACAAGGGCTCGATCACTGCGCTGTACACCGTGCTGGTCGAAGGCGATGACATGACTGAGCCCATCGCCGACGAGACACGTTCGATCCTCGACGGCCACATCGTGCTGTCGCGCAAGCTGGCGGCGATGAACCACTACCCGGCCATCGACGTGCTGGCCTCGGCCAGCCGGGTGATGAATGCGGTGACGCCGCGGGATCACCAGCACAGCGCCGGCCGCGTGCGCGAGCTGATGGCCCGGCATGCCGAGGTGGAGCTGCTGCTGCGCATCGGTGAATACAAGCGCGGCGGTGACGCCGTCACCGACGAAGCGATCGACAAGATCGAGCGCATCCGCAGCTTTCTGCGCCAGCGCACCGATGAACGGGCCACTTTGCCGGACGCGGTCGCGCAGCTGGCCCAGCTGGCCCAACCGTTGGCATGACGATGTGGCGCGAACTGCAGCAGGTGAAGAAGTTCCGCGAACAGCAGGCGCAGACCGCCTTGCTGGCGCACCGGTCCGAACTGGCCGTGGCGCGCCGCGCGCATGAGGCCGCCGAGCTGGCGCTGCAGGCCCACCGACGGCTGGCTCAGGAACACGAGTATTCGCTCTACGCCGAGCTGTTGCGCAAGCGGGTGAAGCTGCGCGACATCGAGGATGTGCAGCACACCGTGGCGCATCTGCGGCGCACCGAACAGGACCTGGTCACGCGCCAGGAGGCGGCGGCCGCTCACGAGCGCCGCCATGAGAACGAGGCCGCGCTGGCGCAGCAGGCCCATCGCGCCGCCGAACGGGTGAAGGAGAAGTTCGACCAGATGGCCGGTCAGCACTTCGACGAAGCCGCGCGTGAGGCCGAACGCGTCGAGGACCTGGAGCTCGAGGAAGTGGCTGCACTGCGCCGCGACCGCGATGACTGGGACAGCGGCGACGAGGCCTTGCCATGAACACGCCTCCGGTGAGCCCGCGTGATGGCAATGGCCCGGGCAGCGCGACGCCTGACAGCACCAATGCCCAGACCCGGCAGCGCAGCGGCCATGACGGCACCGTGCCGGCTGCAGCCACGCCCGATGCGGCCGCCATTCCGCTGTTCGAAGCCTTGCTGGAAGACGGCGACGAGCTCCGGCCGCCCGAGGTCCTGCCGTCACCCATGGCCTTGTTCTCCCGTCTGCCTGAGCCCGCACCGGCGCAAGAGCCCGCGGCACCGCCGCCCGAATCCCCGGGCACGACATTGGCGCTGCGCATCGAGACCCTGGCCATCAGCACCGGGCAGGACGGCCACCGCCGCGTGCGCCTGAGCGTGGCCGACAACGCGCTGCCCGACACCCTAGTCGAACTGGGCCACGAGCACGGCGAGTTGCAAGTGGTCTTCTTCTGCCGCCGGCCCGAAGGCCGCGTGGCGCTGGCCGCGCAGGCGCCGCAATTGGCCGACACCCTGGCCCGGCGTCTGCAGCAAGTGGTGTCGGTCTCGGTCGGCGGCACGCAGCGCGACGAGCCCGGCCGCGTGACGGTGCAGGCGCAGCCCGGCGCCGTGCATGAAGCCCGGGGCGACGCGTGAAGCCGCCGCGCCTGACCCTCAACGAATCACGCGCCCGTGCGATGCTGGCGCGCCACGGCAGCGGGCTGGCGCTGGACCTCGGCGCGCCCTGGCTCGCCTCGCTGCAGCCGCTGCCGCTGAGCGAGGCGCCCGCCGAATGGGCCTCGGCCTGGACGCTGCAGGCCGAATGGGGCGGTGCACGCTTCGCGATTCGCGTGCCCGAAGCCGCGCTCACCACCTGGGCCGAGACTGGCACCGGCACCGGCACGGGCACGGCGCTGGAATTGAACGCCTTGCCGTTCGAGTTGCTGGCGCTGGCACTGGAGCAGGCCTGGCGCCAGCTGGCTGCCGCGCTGGCCCCGCTGCGCCGTGGCAACGCACGGCTGTCCACGGTGCAGCCCGGCACGGCGATGGCCGGCCTGCCGCACCGCGTCGCCGTGGCGCTGCAGCGGGCCGACGGGCCGTCGGCCCTGTCGATCGACGGCCCCGCGGCCTTCGACGCCGAGATCGCCACCGATGCGCTGGGCCTGCTGCTGGTCGCCGGTGCGCTGGCCCAGCGCCCGGCGCTGCCCAGCGAGCCACAGGCCGCCTTGCCGATGCCCTGCCGCCTGGCCCTCGGCTGCAGCAGCTTGACGCAAGCCCAGGCCGCCGCCCTGCGCATCGGCGACGTCGTACTTTTCCACAGCAGCTGGTGTGAACACGCCAGCGATGGAACCGCGAGGCTGTTGCTGTCCACACAAGGGCAAGCCGGCTGGCGCATCCAACTCGCCGGCGACCGCGTCCACCTGATCGAAGCCTGGAGTCCCCTCGTGCCCACCCTTGCCGCCGACAACCCGAGCACGAGTGAAACGCCCGTGCCGCTGGACGCCGTGCCCGTCACGCTGAGCTTCGACCTCGGTGAGCTGACACTGCCCTTGTCCGCGCTGCGCCAGCTGGCGCCGGGCCAGAGCTTCGAGCTCGGCCGCCCCCTGGCCGGCGCCGTGCGCGTGCGGGCCAACGGCGCGCTGGTGGGCGTGGGTGAACTGGTGGAGATCGACGGCCGGCTGGGCGTGGCGCTGACGCAACTGGGCACTGAAGCCAAAGGCGCGTGATGAGCGCCTCGGACCCGATCGCGCTGGCCATTGTCCTGGCGCTGATGGCGCTGCTGCCCACGGTGGTGGTGGTGTCGACCTCGTTCCTGAAGATCGCCATCGTGATGTCACTGCTGCGCAATGCGCTCGGCGTGCAGCAGATCCCGCCGAACATTGCGCTGTATGGCCTGGCGCTGATCCTCACGGTCTACGTGATGGCGCCGGTGGGCTACCAGATCGAACGTGAACTCACGGCCACGCCGGCCGCGGCCAGGGACGTGGGCACGCTGGTGGCCACCGTGCGGCGCGGCGCCGAGCCGCTGCGCAGCTTCATGACGCGCAACGCCACGCCGCAGCAGCGTGACTTCTTCGTGCACACCGCCCGCAAGCTGTGGGGGCCGGAGCTGGCCGCCGCGCTGCAGGCCACCGACTTCATCGTGCTGGTGCCGGCCTTCATGGTCTCGGAGCTGACGCGCGCCTTCCAGGTCGGCTTCCTGCTGTACCTGCCCTTCGTCGTGATCGACCTCATCGTCTCCAACATCCTGCTGGCGATGGGCATGATGATGGTCTCGCCGGTCACCGTCTCGCTGCCGCTCAAGCTCTTCCTGTTCGTGATGGTCGACGGCTGGACGCGGCTGATCCAGGGCCTGGTGCTGAGCTACGCATGAACACCAGTGATCTCTCCGCCTACCTCACGCAGGCGTTGTACCTGACGCTGTGGCTGTCGCTGCCGGTCATCGGTGTCGCGGCGCTGGTCGGCACGCTGGTCTCGCTGCTGCAGGCGTTGACCCAGGTGCAGGACCAGACGCTGGCCTTCGCCATCAAGCTGATCGCCGTCGGCCTGGTGCTGGCGCTCACCGCACGCTGGATGGGCGGCGAGCTGTTCAATTACACGCTGGCCATCCTGCAGGGCCTGCCGACGCTGGCGCGATGATATGAAACTTCGATCGTTGTGTGCTGTGATGCCTGGTGAGCGACGGTGCCCTTCGCTGATGACTGTTGGCGGCCCATTGCGGTCGTTCGGTTGTTGTTCTGAGAGCCGACATTCGATTGTTGAGTCCTGCGGAGTGGCCGGGATTCCGCCCCGGCGGGCGGGTAACTTCTTTCTGCTGGCTCAGAAAGAAGTCACCAAGAAAGAGAGCCA
>NZ_DATILJ010000205.1:0-33222 GCF_035476535.1 Aquabacterium sp. | reverse complement strand
GTGAACCCGGAGCCTACCCGGTGGGACGGCGCGCTGCTGCCATTTGCGGCGCAGGACTTGCCCACGCTGCTGGCCGAGGTGGCGGCGCAGCGCCGGCCCGTCAAGGCCATCACGATGGCCGAAGCCGTGCTGTCCGATGGCCAGCGGCTGCGCGGCGTCAACGACTTGTTCATCGGCCCGCGCTCCCACACCTCGGCCTGGTACGACATCGCGCTGGGCGAGCAGCGCGAGACGCAATCGTCCTCCGGCGTCATCGTCTCCACCGGCCTGGGCTCGACCGCCTGGCTGAAGAGCGTGCTCACCGGCTCGATCGGCGTGGCCGCGGCGTTGCAGCCCGGGCGGGCGCCGGCGTGCCCGACGCAGCCCTGGGATTCGGCGCAGCTGACCTTCGTGGTGCGCGAGCCCTTCCCGACCCGCAGCTCGCAGGCCAGCCTGGTCTACGGCACGGTGACCGCGCAGCAGCCCTT
This sequence comes from Aquabacterium sp., assembly GCF_035476535.1. GTDB lineage: Bacteria > Pseudomonadota > Gammaproteobacteria > Burkholderiales > Burkholderiaceae_C > Pseudaquabacterium. The sequence continues at coordinate 32,755 of NZ_DATILJ010000205.1, read as the reverse complement.
GACGCTGTGCTCCCGCATGCCCGAGCATGGCGTGATCTTTTCCGACGGCATGGAAGCCGATTTCCTGCGCTTCACGGCAGGCATGACCGCCACCATCCGGGTGGCGGACCGACGTGGGCAGTTGGTGATGTGAGCTGATCGACCTTGACGGACCTGCATGCCTTTCCCCAGGAGAATCCGATGAACACCCTGCGTGCCCTGCGCGCCGACATCACGACGCTGGATCTCGACGCCATCGTCAACGCCGCCAACAGCTCACTGCTGGGCGGTGGCGGCGTGGATGGCGCCATCCACCGCGCCGCCGGCCCCGAATTGCTGCAGGCCTGCCGCCTGCTCGGCGGCTGCCCCACCGGCCAGGCCAGGCTCACTGCCGGATTCCGTTTGCCCGCGCGCTGGGTGATCCACACCGTCGGCCCGGTGTGGCGTGGCGGTGAGAACGGCGAGGCCGAGCTGCTGGCCTCGTGCTACCGCGAAAGCCTGGCCGTTGCCAGCGCGCAGGTGCTGGCCTCGATCGCCTTCCCGGCGATCAGCACCGGTGTCTACGGCTACCCCGCCGCCGCCGCGGCCGAGATCGCCACGCGAACCGTGCGCAGCACCTTGATGGGACCATGCTCGATTCGTGAAGTGATCTTCTGCTGCTTCTCCGCGGCTGATCTGGCGTTGTACGAAGCGCTGCTGTCCAAGCCGTCGCCACCCGGCGACATGCCCAACTGACGGCCTGGGATCCATCGCCGCCGGAATTGATGCGACGCACAATGACACACCATGCAACGTGCGTTCGCGCATCGAGGAACCACAATTGCCTTCAAGAGCAATCTCCCACTCCCTTCCTCGGAGGATCACTACATGACTCGATTAACAATCGGTCTGGCCGCTGCGGCGACGCTCACCGGCTTGTCCGCCCTGCCCGCACACGCGCTGGTCGTGCAAGGCACACAAGAACTCGATGGCTCCGGCCTGGGAGCGGTCAGCACCGTGCTGACGCTGCAGAGCCCCGGGCGCTCGAGCGATGAATCAGGCGCGGTGAGCTTCGGCGATGGCCAGGGTCTCATCACCGGTGACGCCAAGACCGGTGCGTCGCAGACCACGCTGCGCAGCATCGCCGACGTGGGCGTCAGTTCGGCGGCCGACCTGCGCATCGTGTTCAACGCGGCCGAGCCGGGCAACGCAGCCGCCCGCAGCATCCAGCTGCTGGACCTGACGCTGAGCATCTACAGCCCGACGGGCCAACTGCTGTACCAGAGCGCCGGGTTCAGCCCCGTCAGTTTTGCCGACACATTTGCCGGCACCGGCAAAGCCGGCGTCGTGTTTTCGCTGGATGCAGCAGAGGCCGCGCAAGCGCAGGCCGCGGCCTTCGGCGCGGGGTTCGGCGGCAACCTGATCGGGCTGTCGGCCACGGCGGCAGATGCGACCGGGGGTGTCGAGACCTTTGCCGTCGCCAGCAGCGCCGCGCTGGTGCCGGAGCCCGAAAGCTATTTGCTCGGCCTGGCAGGCCTGGCCGCCATGGCCGGGTGGTTCCGCTTGCGCCGCCGGCCCGCGTAGGCACCCGCAGGCGGCGCTCAGGCCGCCACGTCGATACCTGGAAACAGCCGCTGCACCAGCGGCTGTTTCACTTGTGCGGGCCACCCGGCCAGGCCCTGGCCCGGCGGCATGAGCCGGCCGTGAGCCATCTGCGGCGACACTCCCGGCATGGCGCTGCCTGCAGCGCGAATGCCTTTCGGAGCATGCCCTGATGAATCGACTTCCTTCCCGTACGCGGTCGGCCTGTGGCCTGGCCCTGGCCGCCGCCCTTGCCGCCTGCGGCTCCACCGCCGATCTGCCGACCGCCGTCAGCGAGCGTGGCGGTCGGCCACAACCGCTGTTTGCCAGCAGCCGCACCGGCGCCGAAGCGGCGCTGGCGATCGAGCGGGTCATGGACGACGCGGACAAGCTCAAGCTCGCGCACGTGCTCGAGCTCAGCAACAGCAGCACCACCGTGACCTGGCGCAATGCCCAGACCGGCAACGAGTTCACGCTGACGCCGATGCGCGGGCATGGCGGCGAACACGGCCCCTGCCGCGAGTTCAGCGTGGACGCCACGGTCAAGGGCATCACCGACCGGCTGCGCGGCACCGCCTGCCAGGGCAGCGACACACGCTGGCGCGTGCTGCGCTGAAGCATCGACAACAAAAACCAGAGGGAGCGAAGTTGAACTCGCGTTGCATCACCCTGATCCTGGCCGGCACGGTGTGGCTGGCCTCCTGCGGCGGCGGCTCCTCGAGCCCGTCGCTGTCCACGGCCGCAGCCGCAGCCGCGGCGATGACGGCAGGCCGCGGCGCCATGACCACCACCGCGCCCACCGCCACACCACCGCAGCGCGCGCTGGCCGCGACGGACACCGCGGCGGTGGACCCCGCCGATGCTGCCAACCAGCTGATGGATTTTGCCGAGACCTACTACCCCGACTACTTTCCGCCCCATGCGCCCAGCGCCACGGCGCAGGGCTACTTCTACCGCTTCTACCCAGCCACCGGCATCTACCTCGGTGTGCGCGACGGCCAGGTGTACGTGCTGGGCGGCAGCTTCGGCACCGAGGTGCGTGCCGTCGGGCCGCTGACGCAGTTCATCACGCCGCAGCCGCGCGTGCTGTCCGCGCTGTGCGCCGCCGGCACCGCCTACAGCACTTACGCCACGCCGGCGCCCAGCGTTGGCAGGAACGCCGGCCTCACGGTGGCGGGCTGCACCGGGGCCATCGGCGCACCGCAATGGCAGCAGACCGCCGGCCCGGCGGTGGTGCTGGCGGCCGACAAGACGCAGACCCTCAGCTTCGACCCGCCGCAGCCGGGCAGTTATGCCTTCCAGGTCCGCTTCACCGATCCCGCGGGCGTGCTGCGCAGCGAGACCGTCCCCCTCGCGGTGGCCGCAGCGGAGGCCGCCGCGGCGCAACTCGCGCTGCGGGCCAGCCATTCGGTGCGCATGGGCGGCAAGGTCTCGGTGCGGGCCTGGCCCACGCTGCCCGAAGGCGACAGCGTCAAGGCGGTGACCTGGACGCAGATCGAAGGCCCGGCGGTTGAACTGGACACCAAGACCAGCCGCCTGGCGCTGTTCACCGCGCCACAGGTCGGCCGCGACACGCTGATCCGCCTGCGGGCCACGCTGCACACGGCCAACGGCCTGTCCGCCAGCGACGAGGTGATGGTGCTGGTCGAGCACCACGTGCAGGCGCCGGCCACCGACACCGCGGCGATGTGGGCCGGCGAACATGTGCCGCGCGTCTACCCCTACCAGGCCAGCGGGCCGTACAGCGGCGTGCTGAAGCGCTGCGTCTACGACGCCGCCATCTACATGGAGGGGCCGCGCTACAACCTGTGCACGCTGGGCATGCTGCCGCTGCTGGCCCAGGACACCGCCGGCGACACGCCCACGGTCGAGCGGGTGATGAGCCGGGTGCTGGTCTCGCACGACTGGCTGGGCCGCAACTTCGAGGCCTTCCTGCGCACGCAGGACACGCAGGGCGACTTCCGCCGCATGCTCAACAGCGTGACGGCGATCGTGCTGTCGACCCAGGTGCGGCCGTCGTTCTACTACGCCGGCACCGGGGCGATCTACCTCGATGGCGACAGCTTCTGGCTAACGCCTGAAGAGCGCGACACGGTGAACGAGGCACCGGACTACCGCAGCGACTTCGGCAACGGGCTGCAGTTCGACTCGCTGTGGCGCTATGTGCAGAACGGCAAGAGCATCTTTGCCTACTTCGACCCGCGCGCGCGCATCACCCGCACGATGGACGACGTGCGCAATGAATCGGCCTGGCTGATGTACCACGAGCTGAGCCATGCGCTGGACTACCTGCCGCCTTCGGCCTATGGCGGCCTGCTGCGCAACCGCAGCGTCTGGGACAACATCTACCCGCGCTATGAAAACTACCTGCTGACCTCCGACACCGTGCCGGCGGCCTACCCCTTGACATCCACCGTGATGGCCGGCCTGGGCCAGGTCTTGTTCCGCGGTGCCACCGCGACCGCAGGGCAGAAGGCCTACACCGCCGCGCAGGTGGCCGCCGAGTTCAGCGCCGACCTGGCCACCGACGACTACAGCTATTCCACCCCCTTCGAGGATGTGGCGATGACGCTGGAAGAGCTGCTGATGCAGCGCCGCCTGGGCATCCGCCGCGACTTCGCGATCACCGATGCCTTCGACGCCAAGGCCACCTCGTCAGCCACCGCGATCGTGCGCTGGGGCCAGCGCGGCCGCGTCGGCGAGGCCGCCATCAAGCCCCGCGCGCGGGCCATCGCCCAGGCGCTGACGCCCTGGTTCGACACCGCCGAACTCGACCTGCTGCCCGCCCCCACCCCGTTGCGCGCCGGCGAGAGCTGGTCGGCCAACCTCGAGCAGCCGGCCGTTCCCCGCCAGGCCCGCGCGCCGGGCGCGGCACCGACGCTGCTGGAGCTGTGGCAGTTCGATCGGGAACTGCAGCGCATGCGGCACCACCGGCACGGCGGCGGCAAGCGCTTACCGCCAGGCCCCGCGTCGTGAAGCCGACGAACCGCGGCGCGGCGCCACGAATCGGCTTGCCGCGCCCTATCGCACATGGAGAGCGGCCTCATCCAGCCTGCGGCCGGGCAGCAGGCGCTCGTATTCCTTCTTCACCACCGCATAACACTCGCAGGTGCGCTGCTCCAGGCCGCGACGGTCGATCACCGTGATGTGGCCGCGCGCATAGCGGATCAGCCCCGCCGACTGCAGCTTGAGCGCCGCCTCGGTCACGCCTTCCCGGCGCACGCCGAGCATGTTGGCAATCAACTCCTGGGTCATGACCAGGTCACTGCCCTGCAGCCGGTCCAGGCTCAGCAGCAGCCAGCGGCACAACTGCTGGTCCAGCGCGTGGTGCCGGTTGCACACCGCCGTTTGCGCCATCTGGGTGATCAGCGCCTGTGTATAGCGCAGCATCAGGTGCATCACCGGACCGGGCTGCTTGAACTCCGCCTTGATCGCCTGCGCGCTGAGCCGAACGCCGTGCCCGGCACTCTGTACCACGGCTCGGCTGGGCGTGGATTCACCGCCCATGAACAGCGAGATACCCACGACACCCTCGTTGCCGACCACCGCGATCTCGGCCGAAGCACCGTCGCGCATGACGTAGAGCAGCGAGACGATGGCCGTGGTCGGAAAGTACACGTGGCTGAGCGTCCTGCCGGACTCGTACATCACATGGCCGAGCGGCATCTCCACGCGTTCCAGTTGCGGCTGCCAGCGCTGCCAGACATCGTCCGCCAAGGCGGCCAGCAGGTGATTGCTGCGTGCGTCAGGTGCCGCACCCATCCTGGCTTCGGCGGAGGTGGCCGGTTTGACGAGCTTCAGTGGGGCGGTGATCACTCGCAGGGCGCTGGTGTTGGTCATCAGCCAGTCTAGTCAGACCGGCACCGGCCGCGTGTAGGACACCGCACGCAGCGCACGTCGGCCCGCGCCGGGTCGTGCCACCTGTCTGCAGCCAAGCGCCTGGCCGCCGATGTCCGCCCGGCCCGTCGATTGCCATGGATGCAGGCCCCCGGAAGGAACCCATGCAAATCCTGCTTCACTCCGACCCGCACACCGATGGCAGCGACCTGATGGCGGTGCACATCAAGACCGTCGTACAGGACGCCATGCAGCGCTTCGGCGAACGCATCACCCGCGTCGAGGCGCATTTGTCCGACGTGAACAGCCAGACCCGGTCGAGCACCGACGACATCCACTGCACGCTGGAAGCGCGCTTGGTAGGGCTCGAAGCCGTGGTCGTCAAGGACCATGCCGGCAATGCCCATCAGGCCATCGAAGGCGCCGTGCGCAAACTCAAGCGGGCCGTTGGCACGGCGCTGGCCAAGCACGATCCGCGCAGCCGCCGGGCGCCGTCGGATGCATCCGCCACGGACGCGCCCGACGACGCCGTGCCTGCCGACCCGGCGCGTTGACCGGGTCGTCAGAGCCGCTCGGCGTTCAGCAGGTTCGCCTGCAGCGTGACCTCGGGCACGCTGGCCAAGGCCTTGGACAACGGGCAATCCTGCTTGGCGGCCAGCGCAATCTGCTGGAAGCGCGCTTCATCGAGACCGGGCACCGAAGCCTTCAGCGTCAAGGCGATGCGGTCGATCACGAACCCCTCGCCCTGCTTGGTCAGGCGCACCTGGGCCTGGGTATCGACGGTGGCGGTGGCGAAACCAGCCTTGTCGCAGGCAAAGGAAAACGCCATCGTGAAGCAGGCGGCATGCGCCGCGCCGAGGATTTCTTCGGGGTTGGTGCCACGCCGGTCATCCTCGAACCGGCTGGCGAAGCCGTAGGGATAACGCTTGAGTGCACCCGTTTCGGTGCTGATCTGACCCTGGCCCTGCTTGCCGGGCCCTTCCCAATGCACGCTGGCGGATTTTTCAGCCATGGTCAATCCTTTCGAAGGTAGTGCATGTCGTGACGGCAGATGGCGTGCCCGGCCGCTTGCCTGTGTTGCGCCGGACCCTCACCATGTGCGCTAGCGCACTGATGGCTGCCGCCGTGCGGCCCACACTGGGCCCTCTCGAGCATCAGGTTCGGGGCCATGCGGGTGAGACGTAGGACACCATGCCCGCCAGCACGCGACCAGCGCTGACATCCCGATGCGCTGCGCTCTGCTAGCCCCCAGGATGCTCGGCACCGACACTTGAATGCAAGAACTGAACCATTCAGCTCTGTGGAGCCGATGATGAACATCACACCCAGCACCCCCTTGACGCCCTCGCCCGTGTTGTTCGAGGTTCGATTCACCGAGTTTCACCGCGCCGGCCGCGGCTATTGCTTTCCCTGCGACGGCGAAGGCCATGTCGACATGAATGCCTTGAGCGACCGCGCCCGCAACAACTACCTGTACGCACGGGCCATGGTGGGCCGCGAGATCGCGACACCGCAGGTCTACCCGCAGTCGGCCGACGGCCTCACGCACTACCGTTGACCGGCGGCACGCACCGCGCCGTGCCGGCCAGCCTGCAACGACAGTTCATGTGCACCTTGACGGCGAACGCGGCCCTCGAGACCTGGCGCGCGCTCGACACGCGCCTGTCGCCGATCATCGGCCCGCGCGGCTTTGCGGCGCTCTATCAGCGCAGCCTGCAGCGGGTGCAGGCCGAGCACGCCTGGCTGCCGGCCCCGCAGGACGGTGCGTCGCAGGCCGACGCCTACGCGGCGCTGCATGCCGCGCTGGCTCAGCAGCCAAGTGAGCGCGCCGACCCCGCCAACGCAGCGCTGCTCACGGCCTTTCGCAACCTGCTGGCCAGCCTGATCGGCCAGTCCCTGACAGCGCACATCCTGACATCCGCGCAGGGCGGCCAGGCCAACAGCCCACCGGAGCGGGACCCATCGCCATGACTTCAGACCGCGCGACCATCCAGCGATTGCCCACCGGCGTGCCCGGCCTCGACGAAGTGCTCGGCGGCGGCTTGCCCGAGTATTCGTTCAACCTGATCGCCGGCCTGCCCGGCAGCGGCAAGACCACGCTGGCGCACCAGATCATGTTCGCGCTGGCCACGCCGGAGCGACCGGCGCTGTACTTCACCGTGCTCGGCGAACCGCCGCTGAAGATGCTGCGCTACATGCAGCAGTTCGACTTCTTCGACAAGCACAAGCTCAACCAGTCGATCCACTTCATCAGCCTGGCCGAGGAGGCCACCGCCGGCGACCTGGAACAGGTGCTGGCCCGCGTGGTGGCCGAAGTGCGGCAGCACAACCCGGGCCTGGTCTTCATCGACTCCTTCCGTTCCGTGGTGCTGGCCAACCTCGCCGCCGCGAGCCCGGTCATCACGCTGCAGCAGTTCCTGCAGCGGCTGGGCACACTGATGACGAGCTGGCTGGCCACGACCTTCCTGGTCGGTGAATATTTCGCCGACACCGACCCCAGCCCGATCTTCACGGTGGCCGACGGGTTGATCTGGCTGCGCCAGAGCGTGCACCGCAACTCCATGGTGCGCAAGATCGACATCCTGAAGATGCGCGGCCAGGCCAGCTTGCCCGGCCTGCACACCTTTCGCATCGGCGCCGCCGGTGTGCAGGTGTTCGCGCCGCCGCGCATCGATGTGGCGGCCACGGATGATGCCGGCTCGCCGACCGATTCGCGGCTGAGCATGGGCGTGCCGGGCCTGGACGCCATGATGGGCGGCGGCCTGCCGCGCGGCTATTCGCTGCTGGTGGCCGGGCCGTCGGGCTCGGGCAAGAGCATCCTGGCCTCGGCCTTCCTGGCAGAAGGCGGCCGGCGGGGCGAAACCGGCGTCATCGCGGCCTTCGAACAACGCCCCAACCGCTCGCGCGGGCTGCCCGTGCTGACGCTGATCGAGAGCGGCCGCATCGGCGTGATCGACACCCGCTCGCCGGACCTGTCGGTCGACGAGATCGCCACGCTGCTGGTCGACGAGATCCAGCGCCTGCAGGCCACCCGGGTGGTCATCGATTCACTGTCCGGCTTCGAGCTGGCGCTGGCGCCCAGCTTCCGTGAAGACTTCAGGGAATCGCTGGCCCGCATGGTGTCGGCGCTGGCGGCCACCGGTGTGTCGGTGCTGATGACCTCGGAGCTCGAAGACCGCTACACCGATCTGCGCTTCAGCCCCTACGGCACCGCATTCCTGACCGACGCCATCATCGTGCAGCGCTATGTCGAGGTCGACAGCCGCTTGCAGCGCGTGATCGCCGTGGCCAAGGTGCGCGGCAGCGCGCATTCGAACGGCCTGCACCTGTTCCACATCGACGACGAGGGCATCCGCATCGGCGAATTGCTCGACCACCACGAAGGCCTGCTCGGCGGCAAGCCGACGCGGCGACTGAGGACGGCAGCAGCGGAATGAAGGCCGACGAAGCTCCCCCCGCCGATACGCCGCAGACGCTGGCGGCGCTGAACGCGGAAGCGGCCCGCCTGCGCGCCGACCTGGCCCACCTGCGGCGGGATCTGGCCCAGGCAAAAGCGGAGTTCAGCGCCTTGCCCGCCGCCCAGTTGCTCGAGGCCAATGAACAGCTGGTGCTGGCCTCGCTGCAGGCGCAGCAGATCGCCGAGACGGCCGTGAGCGACCTCGACGAAGTGGCCCGCCTGGCCCGGCTGGACCCGCTGACCGAGCTGCCCGGCCGCGCGATGATGCTCGACCGGATGGAGCACGCCATCGCGCTCAGCCGGCGTCATGGCACGCACCTGGCGGTACTGTTCCTGGACATCGATCACTTCAAGCAGATCAACGACACGCTGGGCCACGGCTGCGGCGACGAGGTGCTGAAGCAGGTGGCCCGCCGCCTGCAATCCATCGTTCGCGATGCCGACACCGTCGGCCGCCACAGTGGCGACGAGTTCCTGGTGCTGCTGTCCGAGGTCACCCAGCTGGGCGACGCGGGCTTGATCGCCGAGAAGATTCTGCACGCCATCGAGGCGCCTTGCGTGGTGGGTGCGCATGCGCTGAGCTTGTCGGTCAGCGTCGGCGTGGCGGTGTACCCCGAGCATGGCGAAGACCCGGCCACCCTGATCCGGCACGCCGATGCGGCGATGTACCGTGCCAAGCGCCACCAGCGCGGCATCTACGCGTTCTACTGGGACCGGTCCGCCGATGGCATGGACACGTTTGCCTCCCGGCTGGAGCCGGCGCACCACGCAGCCTCCCGCGAAGCTGAGGCGCAGGCCACGCACGCTGCACGGCTGCTGGCCCTGCGCGAAGCCCAGGAGCAGTTGCAGGCCCACGGCCAGGCCACCATCCTCAGCCAGGTGGCGCACATCTCGCGGCTGGTCGAAGACCTGATCGACGCAGCGCGTGTCAGCACCGGCAAGTTCGAGGTCGAGCCCGCCCTGATCGAGCTGCGCGGCCTTGTCGACCGCTGCATCGAGGTCAGCCGCCCCAGGATCGACGCCCCGCGCTGACCCCTTCGCCGTCGACCCAGGCCGTGCTGCCTTGCATCTCGCGATCAAGCGGGATCGTCGACGCTGGCCTCACGCGCAAAGACGTAGGGGCCGGACGCGCTCTGCGTGGCCAGTGTGTCCAGTCCGCAGGCGTGGCGGCGGCCCGCCAACGACCGCTGGATCACGGCATCGATGCGTGCGTCGAAATCGGCGTCGCGATCGGCTTCCTTCAGCGCGTCCAGGATGTCGAAGTTGCCTCGGTTGCCTCGGATCCAGCGGTACCGGTCGGCATCGGAGAGGGGTCGTGGGGCGCACTGTCTTTCGGGGAGTCTCATCATTCGGTCCATGGAAGGAGTTGCCGCGGCCCTCAGGCCGCGACCGGAGAAGCAAACACGGCGCGCATGTGACGCGCCATGAATTGGCAAACCTCGTCGGCCGGCAGGGGCCTGCACAGCCAGTAGCCCTGAATCTCGTCGCAACCGCGGCTGCGCAAGTAGGCGAGCTGGGCTGCCGACTCGACGCCTTCGGCCACCACCTTCATGCGCAGGCCATGCGCCAGCGTGATGATGCCGTTGGTGAGCGCCTGGGCATCGGCGTCCAGCGGCAGGTCGTTGACGAAGGAACGATCGATCTTCACCGTCGAGAGCGGAAACCGCTTCAGGTAGGACAGGGAGGAGTACCCGGTGCCGAAGTCGTCGATCGCCAGGCCGACGCCCATGTCACGAATCTCCTGCAGCAGGGCCACCGCCTGTTCGGGGTTCTTCATCATCGCGCCTTCGGTGATCTCCAGCTCCAGCAGCGAAGGCGCCAGCCCCGTGGTCTCCAGGGTCGATCGGATGTCGGCGATCAGCGTGCGGCTGTTGAGTTGGCGTGGCGACAGATTGACGCTCATCTGCACCGCCGGCAGGCCGCAGTCCTGCCAGGTGCGTGCGTCGATGCAGGCCTTCTGCAGGGCCCACTTGCCGAAGGCCTCGATCAGGCCGATCTCTTCGGCGATCGGGATGAACTGCACCGGCGGCACCTTGCCCAGCACCGGGTGGTGCCAGCGCATCAGCGCCTCGACGCCGACGATGACCTGCGTCTGCAGGTTCATCCGGGGCTGGTAGTGCAAGTCCAGCTCGCCGCGTTCCAGCGCGTGGCGCAGCCCGCTCTCCAGCGCCAGCCGTTCGCTGCCCTGGGCATTCATCTGCGCCGTGTAGAAGCCGTAGGTGCCGCAGCCCTTGTCCTTGGCCCGGTACATCGCCGTGTCGGCGTTCTTCAGCAGCGTCTCGGCGTCACGGCCGTCTTCGGGAAAGAGGCTGACACCGATGCTGGCGGTGAGCTGCAGTTCGCGCCCGTCGACCACGAAGGGTTCGGCGCAGCAGGCCAGAACCTTGTCGGCGAGCGCAGCCGCGTCGCCGGCGTTGGCCAGGTCTTCCAGCAGCAACACGAACTCGTCGCCGCCGAACCGCGCCACCACGTCCTCGCCGCGCAGCAGGCCGACCAGGCGTTCGCTGCAGGCCTTGATCATCGCGTCGCCGGCACCGTGACCCAGCGTGTCATTGATGTGCTTGAAGCGGTCCAGGTCGATGAACATCACGGCGAAGCGCTTGCGGTGGCGCGTGTTGCGCTGGACGGCACGGTTCAGATCGCGCTGCAGTGCGGCGCGGTTGGGCAAGCCGGTCAAGGCGTCGTGGTTGGCCATGTACAGCAGGTCACGCTCGGCGCGCTTGCGTTGCTCATACTGGGCGATCTGCAAGGCGATCACCCGCAGCGATTCCAGTGCATCGGCGTCGGCAGGATGCGGCTCCCGGCTGAAGAATTCCAGCGCCGTGGTGCGGCGCGCCGTGGCACGGCTCATCGGCACGATGAGACCCACCGTCAAGCCCGCCCGGCCGGCCAACGCGTCGCGCGTGAAGTCCGGGCCCGCTGTCAGCGGGGCGATGCGCACGGCGTCGCCCAGCGCCCAGGCCCGGCCCAGCGAACCCTCGTCCGCACGGTAGTCGAGCGAGCGGCTGACGCGCACGAACCGCGCTATGTCGGCATCGTCGCCGACATGCCAGGCGGCGCTGCAGCGCACACGGCCGTCATCGTCCAGCGACCACAGCGCGGCGCAGTCCCAGTGCAGGTGGGCGCACACCGTGGCCAGCGCCCGGCCGATGACACCCGCCGCCGCGCCGTCGCCCACCAGCAGGCGAGCGATCTCGTGTTCGAGTTTCAAGCGCATGGCGCCCTTGCGCAGCTGGCTGGTCATGACGATGGCCAGCGCCTGCGCGCGGCCGCGGGCCGTGGTCAACGAATAGCTGATGCCGGCAAGCAGCGTGCTGATGGCCAGGCCACCGAAGGCGATCAGCCATGGAATCGCCATGTCGAGCCCGCCGACAACGTGACGCTTGTCCTGACTGACCTCGACCCGCCAGGCATGGCCGCCCAGTTTGAAGGCCAGCGTGCGCTCGAAGCGCGGCGGCGATTCGGCGGTCTCGACACGCGCCGCGCTGCCGGCCACGGCCGCGTTGTCGTAGAGCAGTTGGCCCTCGGCCACGGCGCTCGGTGCGACGAATGCGCTTTCGACGCGCGTGCCGATCGTCTCCAGGCTCGGCCCGCCGTCCAGCAGCCGGAACCTCAGCGGCGCGGCGGCGGCGTCGCTGCCGACCACGTCGCGCATCATGCCGGCGATGCTGAAGCCCGCGCCCACCGAACCGAGGTAGGCCTCACGCCGCTGCGCCACGGTGTCCAGCGGCAGGTTCGGGCGATAGACCGGCAGCCGAATCGCCAGCCCCAGATCCGATTCGCGGCCCGGGACGCGGATCTTGCGCCCGGACGAGACCAGCCCGTCGGCGTCGCGCGCCAGTTCCAGCGCACGGCCCCGGTCGGGCATCGCGCCCAGGTCGGTGCCGAGGAAGATCTCCTTGCCGCTCATCGGTTCGATGAAGGCCAGCGGGTAGTAGTCGGCCCGCTCGCCGGGCGGCTTGATGGCGAAACCGGCGGCCGTCGCGGCACTCAGGCCGGCATCGCTGCGCATCTGCGCTTCGAAGCGCTGCTTGTCCGCGGCCTTGACGTGGGGCGCGTAGTTGACGACCTGGAAGCCGGGGAAGTTCCTGGCCAGACGCAGCCCGTCGACATAGGCCTTGAACTCGTCGCGCGTGAGCGGCGCGGCGGTGTTGAAGCGTGCCCGCAGCCCCGCCAGGACCTCGACGTAGTTGTCGAAGCGGCCTTCCACCTTGTGGGCCACATCGCGGGACACCGCGTCGAAACGCTGTTGGGCCGCCTGCCCGATCTCCTGGTGGGCCGCCAGGCCCAGCGCGATCGACAAGGCTGCGCCCAGGACAAGTACCACCAGCGGCAAGATGAACTTGCTTCGCACGACGATTGACTTCGAGGGCATGGCCCACTCCCTGCCGGAACGGTGGCCCGGCCCTGCAGACTACGGGTATTTCCCAGGAACAGCAGTCAGGAGATGGTGGCAGACGGTGTCAGCGATTTCTACGACACGGCCCCCGCGACCCTGCCCTGCGGCGGGCTGTCCTCCAGGACCTTGGCCGCGTCATTGAACTGCAATTTCTCCATGTGCTCGCGCAGCCTTTCGAACGAGTCCTTGCTCAGCAGCCGTCGCAGCTGCGGCGACATGACGTGAAAGCGGTCCATCGCGGACAGGCTTTGCTGGCGCAGCAAGTCGATGAAATCAGACAGTCCGCGGGGATCGAGCGTTTCGCCGCTGATCAGCACGGCCGCTTCGGCCTGGGCCCGCGCCGCCGCCAGCACCGGCCCGGCCTCTTGATGCAGGGCTGACAAAGCGCTGGTCAGGCGCGTCGCGAGATGCCAGGCCCGTTCCCCCTCGCCCGCGACGCAGGCCGCCTCCGCTTCGCCGGCAAGCTTCTGAATGTTCCTGGCCCCCAGCATGCCCGCGCTGCCCCGCAGCTTGTGCATGCGTCCGGCGTGAAAGGCCAGCGCTGCGGGGTCCTGCAACTGCGCCGGCATCGCCAGGTTGGAAAACTCATCGAGCAGGTGTTCCAGCAAGGACCGGAACAGGTCGAAGTCGCCCCCCAGGCGCTCACGCGCGTCGTTCGAATCGATGCCTTCGATCTCCAGCCACGGCATCGCCGCATGCACGCGTGTCTCCAGCGAGACCGGCGTCGTGGGCACGGACCGCCGCAGCCAGGACTCCTCCGTCGGCTTGACCCGGCGCAGGATGCTGGCCACCAAGGCCTTGGCATCGAAGGGCTTGACGATGTAGTCGTCCATGCCGGCCGCGGTGGCGCGCTGGCGTTCGCTGCTCAAGGCGCCGGCGGTCAGCGCGATGATCGGCAGATCGGCCAGCCGCAGCTCGAGGCGGATGCGCCGTGTCGCATCGTGACCGTCGAGCACCGGCATCTGCACATCCATCAGCACCACGTCGACGGCGCGGGGCTCGGCCTGCAGCAGCTCGAAAGCCTCCTGCCCATTGCCGGCCAGCCAGACCTGCGCGCCTTCCAGCTCCAGGATGCGCTTGGTCACGTCGAGGTTGATGTCGCTGTCGTCGACGACCAGCACGCGCATGCCGAGCAAGGCGCGTTCGCCGGGCGCTGCGGCGGGTGCCTCCAGCCGGGCCAGCGCCTCCGGCGAGGCCAGCGCAAAGTCGAGCATCACCCTGAACTCGCTGCCGACACCGGGCGTGCTGTCCAGCCCCACCTCGCCGCCCATCAGGTTGACCAGGCGCTTGACGATCGACAGGCCCAGCCCGGTGCCGCCGAAGCGCCGGGTGATCGAGGCATCGGCCTGGGCAAACGGCGCAAAGAGCCGGGCCTGCACTTCGGGCGCAATGCCGATGCCGGTGTCCTGCACGACGAAGCACAGCGTCACACGCTTGGACGTGGCGGCGAGCCGGTGGACCCGCAGCTTGACGCCGCCGCGCTCGGTGAACTTGATCGCATTGGAGAGCAGGTTGGTCAGGATCTGGTTCAGCCGCGTGGCATCGCCCTCCAGCGCCACGGGCAGGTCCTCGGGCGCGTCGATCTGGAAGCTGATGCCCTTGGCCTCGGCCTGTACCGCCATCACCTCGGGCAGCTCGTTGAGCAGGCTGCGCAGGCTGAACGCGGCGCGCTCGACGATCAACTCGCCGGCCTCGATCTTCGACAGGTCGAGCACGTTGTTCAGCACCACCAGCAGCGATTTGCTGGCCAGCTTGACCTTGTCGAGAAAGGCCTGCTGCTGCTCGTCCAGCGCGGTCTGGCCGAGCAGGTAGGACAGACCGATCACCGCGTTCATCGGCGTGCGGATCTCGTGGCTCATGTTGGCCAGGAATTCGCTCTTGGCGCGGTTGGCCTGCTCGGCCTTGTGCGTGGCTTCGCGCAGCGACTCTTCGTACTGCTTGCGCTCGGTGATGTCGCGCGCCGCGGCGAACACGCCCTGCAGCCGGCGGTCGCGGTCGTAGAAGGTCGTGGCGTTGTACGACACCACGGTTTCCTTGCCGTCGCGGTCACGCGCGGTGAGCTCGTAGTTGGTGACCTTCTTCTTGCTCAACACCAGGCTGATGCCGGCCTCGGCGCGGTCCGGGTCGGTGAAGTAGTTCTTGAAAGGCGCGCCCATCAACTCGTCGCGCGTGCAGCCGGTCAGGGCCTCCATCGGCTTGTTGACGTCGGTGATGATGCCGGAGGGGTCGGTGGTCATCAGCGCGTCGGCATTGGCCTCGAACAGCGAGCGTGTGTAGAACTGATGGTCGCGCAGGCGCTGGCCGAGTTGGCGCTGCTCGGCCTCGATCTGCTTGCGCGCGGTGTTGTCGGTGCCGATCAGCAGGTAGCCGATGATGCCGCCCTGCGCATCACGCAGCGCCGTGACCGAGACCACCGCCGGGAAGCGGCTGCCGTCCTTGCGGATGTAGGTCAGCTCGTAGATGTCCTCGATGCCGCGCGAGGCCTTGAACACCAGCGCCTCGAAGCCCGGCGCAATCGGCGTTTCGAGCTCCACGCTCAGCGCCTTGGCGCGGGCGATCACTTCCTGCGGATCGGAGATGTCGGCCGGCGTGATCTTGTTCATCACGTCGGCGGCGGCATAACCCAGCATGCGTTCGGCACCGACGTTGAAAATCTGGATCACGCCCTTGGCATCGGTGGCGATCGAGGAGAAATTGGCGCTGTTGAAGATGGCGCTCTGCAGTGCGCCGGCCTTCAGCAGCGCCGCTTCGGCCTGCTTGCGTGCGGTGTTGTCGGTGCCGATCAGCAGGTAGCCGATGATTTCGCCATGCGCGTCGCGCAAGGCAGTGACCGACACCACCGCCGGGAAGCGGCTGCCGTCCTTGCGGATGTAGGTCAGCTCGTACATGTCCTCGATGCCGCGCGAGGCCTTGAACACCAGCGCCTCGAAGCCCGGCGCAATCGGCGTTTCGAGTTCGACGCTGAGCGCCCTGGCGCGCACGATCACTTCCTGCGGGTCGGAGATGTCGGCCGGCGTGATCTTGTTCATCACATCGGCGGCGGTGTAGCCCAGCATGCGTTCGGCGCCGACGTTGAAGATCTGGATCACGCCCCTCGCGTCGGTGGCAATGGACGAAAAATTGGCGCTGTTGAAAATCGCGTTCTGCAGCGCGCCCGCCTTCTGCAGCGCCTCCTCGGCCTGCTTGCGCGCGGTGATGTCGGTGCGCACCGAGATGAACTTCTTGGTGTGCCCATCCTCGCCCATGAACGGCGCGATGATGCTGTCCACCCAGTACAGCGCGCCATTCTTGGTGCGGTTGCAGATCTCGCCGCGCCACGACCGGCCGGCGGTGATGCTGTGCCACATCTCGGTCCAGAACGCGGGGGTCTGCACACCGGAGTTGACGACGCGGTGGGTCTGGCCCAGCAGCTCGTCCCGGTCGTAGCCGGATATCTTGCAGAAGCCGTCGTTGACGTCGACGATGCGGCCCGTCCGGTCGGTGACCGACACGATGGAGTGCAGGTGGATCGTGCGCAGCAAGGCGTAGTTCTCGCGCAGCGCCTCTTCGGCCTGCTTGCGCGCGGTGTTGTCGGTGCCGATCAGCAGGTAGCCGATGATGCCGTCCTGCGCATCGCGCAAGGCCGTGACCGAGACCACCGCCGGGAAGCGGCTGCCGTCCTTGCGGATGTAGGTCAGCTCGTAGATGTCCTCGATGCCGCGCGAGGCCTTGAACACCAGCGCTTCGAAGCCCGGCGTGATGGGCGTGCCGAGCTCGACGCTGAGGGCTTCGGCGCGCGCGATCACTTCCTGTGGATCGGAGATGTCGGCCGGCGTGATCTTGTTCATCACATCGGCAGCGGTGTAGCCCAGCATGCGCTCGGCGCCGACGTTGAAGATCTGGATCACCCCCTTCGCGTCGGTGGCGATGGAGGAGAAATTGGCGCTGTTGAAGATCGCGTTCTGCAAGGCGCCGGTCTGCAGAGCGCCGGTCTGCAGCAAGGCCTCCTGGCGCCGAAGCTCGTCGAGGGGTTCCCCCGTGCTGGAAGCCGGGCTGAGCAGAGCGGAGTCGAAAGTTCTGTGGGGCATGGTCACTTCCGTGAGAGAGCAGATCGGTCTGGCGGGTCAGGCGGCGGGCGTGCGCAGCCTCAGCGCTTGCAGTCGGCGATGTCCATCAACCGGGCCTGGGCGCGGCCGGCATGCTTGGCGCCATACAAGGCCTTGTCGGCGGCCTGGATCAGATCGCCCGGCGAGCAGCGCGAACGCAGGGTGTCGCCGTAGCGGGAGTCGGCCGACGGGGGCACCCAGCAAGCGCTGTGCTCGTCGTAACAGCCGGCACCGACGCTCACCGTGACATGCCGCGCCGTTGGCGACGTTTCATGCGCGATGTCGAGCTTCTCGATCGCATCGAGCACCCCGCGTGCCACGTGCTCGGCCCCTTCGCGTGGCGTCTGCGGCAGCAGCACGACGAACTCCTCGCCGCCATAACGCGCAACCAGATCGGCCGGACGCAGGCTGGCGCCCGTCAGGGCCTGCGCGACGGCGTGCAGGCAGACATCGCCTGCCGGATGGCCATAGCGGTCGTTGAAGGGCTTGAAGTGGTCGACATCGACCATCAGCAGCGCCAGCGCATTGCCGGACCGCCGGGCGCGGCGCCATTCCCGATCGAGCGCCTGGTCGAAGCAGCGGCGGTTGGCAATGCCGGTCAGCACGTCGATCGTGGCGATGCGGCGCAACTCGTCGGCCGTGTGCTTCAAGCGCAATTGCGTCGCAACCCGGGCCAGCACCAGCGGCGGGCTGATGGGCTTGGCGATAAAGTCGGCAGCGCCGAGGTCGAAGCCCGAGACTTCGAATTCAAGTCCGCTGTGGCTGGTGACGAAGATCACCGGCACATCGGCCAGCGACGGGTCGGCCTTGAGCGTCTCGCACACCTCGAAGCCGCTGATGCCGGGCATTTCAGCGTCGAGCAGGATGACATCGGGCGCCGACTCGTGCGCCAGCCGCAACGCATCCTCCCCGCTGGTGGCAAAGCGCAAGGTGCCCAGCCCCGAGAGGATGCGACCCAGCAGCTGGATCGTGCCGGGGTCGTCGTCGACGAGCAGGATGTTGTCGTTCATGATGGCGTCGGCCCTTCCGGTGAATTGCTGTCGGCACGTGCGCCCGCGGTGTTGGCTGCGAGGCCCAGCACGATGCTGAAGCAGCTGCCCGAACCCGCTTCGCTCTCGACCTGCAGTTGCCCGTTCATCGCTTCAACGAGTTGACGCGTGATGACCAGCCCCAGGCCCGCGCCCGGCGACTCTGCGCGCTGCCGGCCCAGGCGGTTGAACGGCTCGAACAGGTGTTGGCGCTGCAGTGCGTCCAGGCCCAGACCGTTGTCGCGCACGGCGATGCTGCAGGCCCGCGAATCGCTGCTCAGCTCGATGCGGACCCAGCCACCGCAGCGGTTGTACTTGATGGCGTTGGTCAGCAGGTTCACCAGGCACTGGTGCAGCCGATCGGCGTCGGCGCCGACGCCGATCGACGGCCAGGCGGACGCGCACGACACGCTCACGCCGGCTTGCTCGGCCACTGCCGAGACAGCGGCCACGGCGTCCTGCGCGCAAGCGACGGCATCGACCTGCCGCATGTCGATGCGCAACTTGCCGGCCTCGAAGCGGCCGAGATCGGTCACATCGCGCATCAGGCTTTGCAGGTCCCGGCCGCTGGCCACGACGCGGGCCAGCCGGCTGGCCTGCTCCGGCGCCAGGGGGTTGCCGGCATCGGTGCTCATCAGCTGGGCGAAGCCCAGCAAGCCGTTCAAGGGGTTGCCCATCTCATGGGCGATGTAGGACATCATCTGCGTCTTCGTGCGGCTTGCCGCTTCGGCCTGGACGCGCGAATGCGATTCCGCCTCGAGCCGTTCGCGGTCGTGCGCGCCGTGGGTCACGACGGCGTCCGAGGCCGCATCGACGATGTCGGTGATGCGCGCGTCACTCACGCGGCGCCAGTGTTCGCCGACGGCCTCGAGATCGGCGTCGGTGCGCCGTTTCAGGTCCAGCAGGTTGCGCACACGGGCCTGCAGCACGGCCGGCGTGTAGGGCTTGGCAATGAAGTCGGCGGCGCCGAGGTCGAGTGCGCGCATCTCGTAGACCGGGTCGGAGAAGCGCGTGACGAAGACGATCGGCACCTGCCGGAACGCCCTTTCGGCCTTGAGCGATCGGCACACATCGAAGCCGTCCACGCCCGGCATGTGCGCGTCGAGCACGATCAGGTCAGGCACCAGGCGCCGCGCGAGCTGCAGCGCCTGCTCACCGGTCACCGCGAAGTGAAAGTCACCCATCGTGGCCAGCGTGTGGCGCAGGATGTGGATGGAGGCGATGTCATCGTCGACGATCAACACGCGCGGTATCTGCCGGCTCGGCTGCCGGGCGGGGCCCTCACAGGCGAGAATTTCCCGCTTCAGGTCGTCCGCCAGCTGCCTGGCCCGCAACTGGGCCCGCACGCGGGCTTTCAGCTGTGCCGCGACCAGCGGCTTGGTGATGAAGTCTGCCGCGCCCTTGCGCAAGGCAGCCACCTGCAGCCCGGCGGCGTCGTGGCTCGTCGCGAAGATCACGGGCACCTGCGCCAGCACCGGATCGAGCTTCAGCGCCTCGCACACGTCAAGCCCGGTCATGCCGGGCATGTCGACGTCCAGCAGGATGAGGTCGGGGGTCTGCTCGCGGGCGAGCCGAAGCGCCACTTCGCCCGACGTGGCGAAGCGTTGATCGGGGTATTGCGCCAGCATGCGGCCCATGACCTGGATCGCACCGGGATCGTCATCGACCAGCAGCAGCCGAACCTCACGCGATGACATCGGGCGTCCTTTCAAGGCGTGCGGGTCGCCGGTTGTGTCATGACTTCCAAATGGATCGGCGACTGTAGGCCGGCACGCGGCCGCGGCCCAGTCGGCGCGGGCTGGTTCGGTTGACGGTGATTCCGACCACAGCGTGTCGATGTTTTTGACTACACGCGCCGTCGCTCGTTCGATGCGGCCACGCACATGCCCACCGCTCAAGGCCGCGCTTCACGCGACCAGGTTGTGCTGCAGCGCGTAACGCGCCAAGTCCACGTTGCTGGTCAAGCCGAGTTTTTCCGAGATCCGGCTGCGATAGGTGGCGATGGTGCTGTCGCTCAACTGCAGCGCGGCGGCGATCTCCTTGATCGTGCTGCCGGTGGCCACCTTGCACAGCACCTCCAGCTCGCGCGGCGACAAGGTGTCGTGCGGCGACTCCGGCCGCGGGCTGCCGAGCGCCTCGGCCAGGTGATCGGCCAGCGCCGAGCTGACGTACTTTCCGCCGGCCAGCACACGCTGGACGGCCAGCAGCATTTCGTCTGCCACGCTGGCCTTGGTCAGGTAGCCGGCCGCGCCGAGCTTGAATGCGCGCACCGCGAACTCTTCTTCGGGATACGCGCTCAGCACCAGCACCGGCACCCGCGGGGACAGCTGCCGCGCCTGAGCCAGCAGGTCGAGGCCACTGCCTTCCGGCAGGTTGATGTCGAGCACGATGAGTTGCCAGGGCTCACGGGTCATCGCCTCACGCGCGGCCGACACGGTGCCGGCCGTGCCGAACGAGGCCTCCGGCCAGGCCTCGGCGAGCAGCTGCCGCAAGCCGCGGCGCACGATCTCATGGTCGTCGACCAGCAGGATGCGCATCAGGCGGCCTCTTCAGCCGGCGGTGCGAACGGAATCCGCACCACCACCCGCGTGCCGCCCTGCGCACCGGCCTCCAGCAGCACGGTGCCGCCGCAATGGGCGGCCCGCTCACGCATGCCCAGCAGCCCGAGCGAGCGGGGCTCCAGCAGCACCTGGGGGTCGATGCCGCGGCCATCGTCCTCGACCTCCATGCGCAGGCCGCCGTCCTCCGCGGCCAGCCGGATGGCCACCCGCGTAGCCTGGGCGTGACGCGTCACATTGGTCAGCGCCTCCTGGCAGATGTAGAACAGTTCGGTGGCCACGGCCGGCGCCAGGTCCTGCACCGCCTCCGACCAGTGCACGCTGCATAGCACGCCGGTGCGCTGCTGAAACTGGCGTGCTCGTTGGGCCAGCGCGGCGGCCAGGCCGAGTTGGTCCAGCGACGCCGGGCGCAACTCGGCGGCGAGCTTCTGCACCGTGGTGATGGTCTGCTCGTTGAGCACCGACGCGGCCACCGTGCGATCGAGCAGCGCGTTCATCGCCGGCGGCAGGCCGGGGGAGGAAAGCTTGCGTTCGAGCCAGCGCAGATCCATCTTCAGGCCGGTCAGCAACTGGCCCAGTTCGTCGTGGATCTCGCGTGCCACCCGCGTGCGTTCTTCCTCCTGGGCGTGCTGCAGGCGCCGCACCAAGGCACGCAAGGCCTCGCGCGAAGCCAGCACCTGCCACGCGTCGCGGCGTTGTTCCGTCACGTCGTGCGCCAGCACGACACAGGCCGAGCGGCCCTGGAAGTCGATGGGCTGGGCCGTCACCTCGACGTCGATGAGCCGCTCGTCCTTCACCCGATGCTGCTGTTGCGAGGGCGGCTTCACCTCGCCGACGGCAGTGGCGGGCGCGGCCGATGCCGGCTCCCGCGTCACGCGCACATCGTCCACCGTCATCGACAGCCACTCGTCGCGCCGGTATCCGTAGTGGGACACGGCCGCGTCGTTGACGGCCAGGAAGGCCAGCGTCCTGGAATCGTGGATCCACATCGGGTGCGGGTTCGCATCGAACAGCTGGCGATAGCGCGCTGCCGCTTCGCGCAGCGGCGCCTCGGCTTCACGACGTTCGGTGATGTCCTGGAGCATGCCGAACCAGCGCAGCTGGCCGTGTGTCAGGGTTTGCGACCAACGCTCGAAGGAGCCGTCGGGCCGCGCGATCACGTGTGCGAGCTTGGCCAGCGTCTGCGCGCGGCACAGGGCCGCTTCACTCTCGTGCAATGAGTCCGCTGCGGGCTTGAAGGGGGTCACTGCGGCTCGCTGGCGCCCGGCGCCAAGCCAGGGCGCAGGGCAAAGAGCCACGTCGCCGCGATGGCGGCCGACAGCCAGACCAGACCGATGCCGACGGTCTGCTGTTCATCCAGGCGATAGGCGTTGCAGACCCGCGTGGTCGATTCCTGGTACAGCATGCCCACCACCACCAGCATGGGCAGCACATTGCCGAGGTAGAAAGCCTGCACGACCGTGCCGGCGCGATGCCACGACAGCCGGATCGCCGCGCCGCTCAACACCAGCGCCAGCAACTTGATGTTCTCCACGCGCGGGTCCACCAGCGCCAGGTCGAGCACACGCGGCACCATCAGCACCGCCATCGCCAGCGCGCTGGCCAGCAAGCCGGCGATGCCCAGTTCGTTCCAGGCTTGCAAGTGGCGCTGCCAGCGCCGCGGCACCGGCCCGATCAGCAGCGCACCGGCCAGCAGCAAGGCCGGGTACTGCAGCAGCATGTGGGTGGCCATGCCGGATTCCACGGCGCGCCGCAGCGCCGGCAGCAGGCCGATGGCCAGCAGCATCAGGCCCAGCCAGGCCGTCCCGCCAGCGCGCCACCAGCGTGAGCGCATGTCGCGGATCACCGCAAGGCCGCCACGCTGCCCGGCTGCTGCAGCCGGCGGGCAAACACCAGCGCCGTGCCGGCGTCGGACTCATCGAAGATGCGCACCAGGCGGCCGCGCTGATCGATCACCAGCAAGGCCGCGTTGTGCTCGTAGCCGCCCAGGCCATCGGCGATCACCACCACCTGCCAGGCGTTCAACAAGCGCTGCAGCTCCCCGGCATCCGGCACGGTGCTCATGCGCCAGTGCCGCGGATCGACGCGCCACAGCGCGGCATAGCGGCGCAACTGCGCCTCATCGTCATGCGCCGGATCGAAGCTGATCGACAGCAGCTTCACGTTGTCGTCGATGCTGTCACCGGAGCGATCGGCCGGGTGCGATGCGATGGCCTGCTGCAGCTGCTGGAAGCTGCTGCCCAGCGCCAGGCAGACACCGAAACAGCGTGTGTAGATGAAGCTGGCGATGGTCACCCGGCCGGGAACGGCCAGCATGTCCTGCAGAGGCTCGCCGCTCATCTCATCACCTAGCAGCACGGCATGCGGTGCGGCCACCGGCGCCTGGCTCACCGCACGCCGGCGCGCAGCTTCAGCGGTCCACACCTCGAAGCCCTCGGTCAACCAGGCGGCGCTCAGGCCGGCCAGCGATACGAGGACGGCACTCGCCAGGACCGTGCGCAGCATGCGGGCTCCGTGCCGTCGCCGTTCAGGGCGGCGTGCCGCCCAGCGCCTTCAACTCGGCGCCGCCGGCGAAGGGCGTGCTGCGCGTGCTGGCCTTGCGCTGCTGCGCAAACAGCTCGGCCTGGACAGGCGCGGCCTTGTTCGACCACTGCGATCGCACATGGCTGGCCAGCGCCGCCAGTTCGGCGTCATTGAACTGCTTGAAGGCCGGCATGCTGCCTTTGTAGGCCGTGCCGGCCACGCTGATCTCGCCATCGACGCCGTGCAGCAGGATGTTGGCGAGCACGCGCACGTCGCCCAGCACCCATTCCGAACCATCCAGCGGCGGAAAGACACCGGGCAGCCCCTTGCCGCTGGCCTGGTGGCAGGCGACGCACTGGGCCGCGAAGAGTTGCTTGCCATCGGCCGCGCCGGCGGGCTTGGACGGGTCGGCGGCCGGCGGCCGCAAGTCGGCCAGCGTGCGGCGGTCGCCCAGAGCCGGTGCGCCGGGCGGCTCGGCCAGCAGGAGGTAGCCGACGCCGAACAGCAAGGCCCCCGCGGTCACCACGGCCGCCAGCAGCGGGATCGGCCGGCTGTGCTCGGTGGGGTCGGCATGCTCGCGCTGCTGGGCGCTGACGCTGGCCGGGGCTTCGGAGGTGGTGTCGGTGCTCATCGTTCGCCGCCGGTGCGCATCAGGGTTTTGCTGCGGCCGGCAACACCGCATAGGTGTGGTCCAGGCCCTGCAGATACTTCACCAGGTCCAGTGCATCCGGCGAGGCCACCACCACCTGGCCGCCCGGCACCAGGCCCGGCGGCAGGTTCAGCACGTGTTCGCCTTCATCGGCCTTGGCCTTGACGCGGAACAGGTAGCCGAAGGCCGGCATGATGGAGCCCGGCACGTAGGCCCGCGGCTGGTACAGGTGGCCCAGATGCCAATCGCGGCTGGGCTGGCGGGCGCCGATGTTGAACAGGTCGGGGCCGGTGCGCATCGAGCCCAGCAGGTGCGGTCGGTCGTAGGAGTAATCGGCCGGCACCGAGGGCCGGCCCCAGCCGCGGGTGATGTCGGGCCCGACCTTGCGGTCGCGCGGCTGCTGGCTGTGGCAGTAGACGCAGCCATGGGCGATGTAGACCGCACGGCCGCGCAGCTGCTGGTCGGTGTAGGGCTTGAGTTCGGGCGGCGGCGTGATGTCGCGCACCTGGATGTAGGGCATCACCACCAGCGCGGCGGTGGCCAGGCCCAGCGACACCATCGCACCGCTGACGAGTTGCAGGTCGCTGTCCATGGGTCAGGCCGTCCGCGTCTGCCAGAACAGCGCGGCGCCGGCGCGCTGCGGCCCGAAGCGCAAGGCCATCGCCATGAAGTGGCCGACGAAGACGAAGTGGCCGATCGTCATCAGCGCGCCGCCCAGGCTGCGCGCCTGCAGATACGGCAGCGTGACGGCCACCGAGTCCATGAAGGGCCGCGCCGCATCCAGCATCGCCAGGCCTTGCAGCCAGCCGCCGATCGACAGGCCGACGAAGTAGATCGTGATGCCCAGCACGACCAGCCAGAAGTGCAGCGTGATCAGCTTCGGGTACGGCCACTCCCAGTTCAGCACGCGCGGCAGCATGAAGTAGATGGCGCCGAACAGCACCATCGACACGAAGGCATACATGCCCAGGTGGGCATGGGCCACCGTGAAGTGCGTGAAATGGGTGATGGTGTTGATGCTGCGCAGCGCTTCCAGCGAGCCCTGCACCGACGAGGCCAGGTACATCAGGCCGCCCAGCATCATGAAGCGCAAGGTCGGCGAGTAGCGCGCCAGGTGCATCTGGCCCTGCATGGTGCCGAACTGGTTGACGCTGAAGGCGACCACCGGAATCACCATCATCACGCTCTGCACGATCGACAAGGTGGTCAGCCAGCCCGGCACCGGGCCGCCGATCAGGTGATGGCCGCCGACCTGGCCGTAGAAGAAGGCCAGGGTCCAGAAACCCAGCAGGGACAGGTTGTAGGACCGGATGGGCCGGCCGATGATCTTCGGCAGGAAGTAGTAGATGGCGCCCACCGCCACCGGCGTGAACCACAGGCCCAGCGCGTTGTGGCCGAACCACCAGTTGGTGGTGGCCTGCTGCACGCCGTAGTGCACGCCCGGCAGCTTGGC
This sequence comes from Aquabacterium sp., assembly GCF_035476535.1. Classification (GTDB taxonomy): domain Bacteria; phylum Pseudomonadota; class Gammaproteobacteria; order Burkholderiales; family Burkholderiaceae_C; genus Pseudaquabacterium. Next base: position 7,227 of record NZ_DATILJ010000205.1, on the reverse strand, counting down.
CACCACGTACAACAGCGCGATCCACAACAGCGCGGCCATGAAGTACCAGACGCTGACGTACAGGTGCTCGACCTTGCGGTTGACCAGCGTGAACAGCGCGGTGGCAATGACCATCACGAAACCCACCGCGATGAAGATGCCGATCTGCCACGGGATCTCCAGGTACTCCATGCCGTCGGTCCAGCCGATCGCGATGGCGCCGATGCCCGCCGCCACGCCGACATTGATCAACGTGCCGCCCAGCATGGCCCAGATGGCGCCGTGCAGCGGCGTGCGCAGCAAGCGCGGCAGCAGCCAGACGATGATGCCCAGGCTGCCATTGGTGGACCAGCCGTAGATCACGGCATTCAGGTGCACGGTGCGGATGCGGCCGAAGGTGAGCCAGGCATCGCCGGTCAGCCAGTCCGGGTAGTGCAGCTTGAGCGAGGCCACCAGCCCGGCCGCCGAGCCCACCAGCAGCCAGAAGCACGCAAAGGCCAGGAAGGTGAAGACCGGAAAGGCGCTGGAGCGGTCGGCGGCGACGCGCTCTTCGGTCTCGGTCAGGTCGGCCGGCACAACAGGATCACGACGCGGCACGACCGCCTGCTGCATCGCCCCTTGCACCGGCAGCGGCAGCGCCGGGTCGTCGACCTGCCCGATCTCGCCGCGGGCAAAGATGACCGATGCCGCCTGCGGGTTCTCGACCAGCAGGCCCCGGCGCAGCGAGCCGATGAAGGCGAACAGCCCGATCAGCGACAGCACGAAGGCGCCGAGCAGGCTCAGCAGCGCGCTGTCCATCAGACGCTGCCCACCGGATGTGGGGCCCTGGGAGTCGTGGCAGTCATGGGGCAGGATGTCGAAAGAGGCCGAGTAAGGGGCAGCCCAAGGATTCGGCGGCTGCGCTGGTGTGACACGGTGCGCACGGTTCCCGGCAAGGTCTGTGCGCTGCCGAACGCAGCGGGCGCTTTTTCGTCCGGCACCGGGGCACTGACGAGTTCAGAGGCGCCCGGGCTGGCTATACTGGATAAATGAACAGCTCTCGCCTCGAGCCCGGAGAAGCGATACCGGTCGGGCAGGACACCACCGGCGAGGCCGCTGCGCCGCGCGCCAGCGTGGCGATCGGCTTCGGTTCGCCGGCCGACGATTCCGGCGTCACGCGGCTGGACCTGAACCACCTGCTGATCCGGCACCCGCAGGCCACGTTCATGATGCGCGCGGCCGGCGACGCGATGCAGGAGGCCGGCATCGCGTCGGGTGACCTGCTGCTGGTCGACCGCGCCATCACGCCGGCGCATGGCCAGGTGGTGATCGCCGTCGTCGACGAGGGCTTCAGCTGCCGGCGACTGGTCAAGCAAGGCCCCGATCTGCGCCTGCAGGCCAGCCGCGCCGGCGTGGCGGACATCGTGCCCGACGAAGGCCGCGACCTGCAGGTCTGGGGCGTGGTCACGCAGGTCATCAAGGCCATGCCCATCTGACGGCCTGAGCCATGTTCGCGCTGGTCGACGTGAACAACATGTACGTGAGCTGCGAGCGCGTGTTCCGGCCCGCGCTGCAGGGCAAGCCGGTGGTGGTGCTGTCCAACAACGACGGTGCCTGCATCGCGCGCAGCAACGAGGCCAAGGACCTGGGCGTGACGATGGCACAGCCCTGGTTCCAGGTGCGCCACCTGGAGCGCACGGCCGGGCTGATCGCGCTGTCGGCCAATTTCGAGCTGTATGGCGACATGTCCGGCCGCATGATGACGGTCGTGGCCCAGTACGCGCCGCGGCAGGAGGTGTACAGCATCGATGAATCCTTCCTGGATTTCGACGGCGTGCGCGGCGACCTGACGACCCTCGGGCGCGAAATGCGGGCCCGCGTGCTGCAGTGGACGGGCCTGCCCACCAGCGTGGGCTTCGGGCCGACCAAGACGCTGGCCAAACTGGCCAATCACATCGCGAAGATGGCCGATCGCCAGCGCGGCAACTACCCCGCCGAACTGGCCCAGGTCTGCCATCTGGGTGAGATGAATGACGCGCAACGTGAGCGGCTGTTCGCCGCCACCGAGGTCGGCAGCGTCTGGGGCATCGGCCGGCGCATGACGGCGCGGCTCAACGAAGGCGGCATCCGCACGGTGGCCGAGCTGCTGCGCGCCGACCTCAGCACGCTGCGCAAGCAGTTCAGCGTGCTGCTCGAAAAAACCGTGCTGGAACTGCGCGGCACCGCCTGCCTGAGCCTGGACGACGAGCCCGCGGCCCAGCAGCAGATCATGTGTTCACGCTCGTTCGGCGCGCCGGCCACCGCACTGCCGGGCCTGGTCGAGGTGATCAGCCAGTTCGCCGCGCGGGTGGCTGAAAAGCTGCGGCAGCAGCGGGCCGCCGCCGGTGCGGTGCAGGTGTTCATCAGCACCAGCCCGTTCCGCACGCACGACCGCCAGCACAGCCCCAGCGTCACGCTGCCGCTGCTGCGCCCCACCGACGACACACGCGCCCTCATCGGCGCCGCGGTGCAGGCCTTGCGCGCGATGTTTCGGCCCGGCTTCAACTACGTCAAGGCCGGCGTGATGCTGGTCGACCTGCAGCCCAAGGGGCAGCAGCAGGGCGAACTGGACCTCTTTTCGGCCGACGCCACCCCGGCATCGGCAGCGGCGCCTCACGACACCGCCGCTTTGATGGCGACGGTGGATGCCCTCAACCGCCGCTTCGGCCGCGGCGCCGTCAGCATCGGCAGCCCGCACAACCAGGTCGGCGGCGGCGCCCACGCCGGCAAGCATGAGCGGCGTTCGCCGCGCTACACCACCCGCATCGACGAGATCCCCGTGGCCAGGGCATGAGCACGCCGGGCCGCCCCAAGGGCGAATTCCGGAGTGCGCAGCACGAAGGTACTCCAGTGAGCGCTCGGCCCGTATGCGCGGCGCCGGCCGCGACAATACGGGTCTTGCCACCGACCACGACATGAAGGCCGAGCGAAGCATGTACCGAGCGAAAACGATCAACGCGCTGCTGCTGTCAGTAGCAGTTGCGGCCTGCGGCGGCTCGGGAGACGACAGCAGCGTCGGCGGGACGCCCGCACCCGCACCCGCACCTGCGCCAGCACCTGCACCGGCTCCTGCACCGGCTCCTGCGCCGGCTCCCCCTCCGGCCCCGGCACCCCCGCCCGCCCCCGAGCCCAGCGCCTGCACCCCCGGCAGCACCAGCACCGCCTGGGCCGGCAACTGCACCCTGCCCAAGGCCGCCTGCGTGGCCGGCAGCTGGGCCATCGTGGAGGTCGAAGGCCTGCCGGCAGTGCAGTACCAGACGGCGCACTTCGCGCTGCGCTGGAAGAACTCGGACGTCACCGCCGCCCAGGCCGCCGAAGCCGGCAGGACGCTGGAGATGATCTGGGACACCTACATGAACAAGGTGTCCTTCACCGAGCCCTACTGCGACACCGCCACCAAGTTCAAGGCCAACGTCCACATCGACCCCAGCTTCGGCCTGACCGGTGGCCCCACCGGCGAGCGCGACATGGGCATGTGGATCGGCCCCGGCGCACTGGCCGACCATTGGGGCCTGGCCCACGAATTCGCCCACGCGCTGCAAGGCTCCAGCCGCGGCCTGCGCGACTCACCCTACAGCGGCTGGCTGTGGGAGAGCCACGCCAACTGGATGGCCCACCAGCTCACCGAGTACCGCGGCGAGACCCACTGCTCCGAAATCCAGGTCAACCACCCGCACCTGTACTACGGCTCCACCCGCGACCGCTACTGCAACTGGCAGTTCTGGGAATACCTCAAGGACAAGTACTGCTACCAGGCCGTCAACGACATCTGGCTCAAGGCCCGGCGCCCCAACGATGTCGGCTACATCGATGAGGACCCGTTCACGGTGCTGGCCCGCAACATGGGCTGGACCGTCAGCCAGCTCAACGACGTGTTCGCCGAATGGGCGATGCACAACGCCAACTGGGACTACCGCAACCTGGACGGCAGCGACCAGGGCGTGGTCTACCGCGCCAACTACGGCAGCTATGCCTCGCGCGAGGGCGAGCGCGCACTGCGCGTGACCCAGCTCGACCCGCTGGACAGGAACAACCGGCGCTTTGCCGTGCCGTCCGACTGGGCGCCGCAGCGCTGGGGCTACAACCTGGTGCGCCTGATGCCCGACGCCGGCGCCGCCAGCATAGCCGTGAGCTTCCGCGGCGTGGTGCAGTCGGCCCCCGCCACCACCACCCTGGCCGGGCTGATCAACGAGCCGGCCACCGTGCCCAACCCGGATTCGGACTGGCGCTGGGGGCTGGTGGCGATAGGCGCCGACGGCAGCTCACGCTACAGCGCGCTGCAGCGCGGCGCCGACGGCGAACTGTCGTTCTGCCTGCAGCCGGGCGACCAGGCGGTGTGGATGGTGGTGATGGGCACGCCCAGGACGATGCACAAGATCGCCTGGGACCAGGCCTACTACGCGATCTACCGCTTTCCGTGGATGGCGCAGTTCCGCGGCGCATGGCCTGAGGGCTTCCAGCCCGATGCACCCACGCCCACCGCATCGGGCCGCTGGCATGCCAACGGCGGCGGCTGGGTGGCGCAAGAGGCCAGCGTGGCCGCCACGGCCTATGTCGGCCCGCAGGCCCGGGTGCTGGGCGGCACCGTGAGCGGCCAGGCGCGCATCGAGGACCATGCCGTGATCCAGAGCGGCACGGTCAGCGGCCAGGCCATCGTCGGCGGCTTGACGGTGTTGACGGGGGACACGGTGGTACGCGACAACGCCCGCGTCCGCACGGTGTTCAAGGGCCCCGGGGCCTTCGAGACCGGCATCACGCTGTCGGGCACCGCGCAGCTGTATGGCGATGTGGAGCTGCGCGGTGCATCGCTGAGCCGCGGCGCGTTCACCGGGCTGGTGGAACCGGCCTCGGCCACCGACAGCCTGCAGGGCGCCAACCTGACGGCGCGCCCGGCCGAGGTGACGGCGCCGGTCAACTACGTCTGGCGGCCTTGATCGCCGCGTGCGGCTCGTGCGGCCTGCGCCTCATCGCTCAGTGTGGCGCGCACCGTGGCCTCGATCAGGTCGAAGACCGCTTCTGGTACGCGGTCCGCAAAGCGCTTGCGCTTCTTCCTTGAGATCACGCCGTCGTTGTCCAGGCCAATGACCACCAGTGTCGCCAGATCGCTGCCGCGGATGTCCACCCGGGCATCGACCTCCCGAAGCACGCGGTCGTAGCGCGCCAGGAACTGTGTTTCCTGGCGCAACTCCACGTCCAGCGCCTGCGCCGCCATGCGGAACCCGAACTCCACGCAGGCCGTCGCGTCCCAGTACCGAAAGATCGCGTCGTCGGCCTTGAACTCGAACCGGTACTCGCCTTCATCGATCCAGGTGACCTGCACGCGCTCGCGCACCTGCTTCGAATAGCCTTGCAGCACGGTCAGGTAGTCCGCCTCATTGCGCTTCATGGCCACGGACACCGGCAGCAGCAGCCCCTTGCCGAGCTTGCCGGACGTGCAAAGGGCCTGATGGAACAGAAAGCGCGACAAGCGCCCATTGCCGTCCATGAACGGATGGAGGAAGACGAAACCGAACGAGGCGACGCTCGCCGCCACGATGGGGTCGATCTGGCCCGGCGCGCCGTTGGCAAACGCCATCCACTCGTCCATCAGCTGCAGGGCCAACTCGGGCCAGGGTGGCACATAGGTCACACCGGCCGAGCCGCGGCCCGGCCCGCGCAGCCAGTTCTGCTCGGTGCGGAACTGCACGGCCTTGTCGAGCGGATTGCTCACCGTGGAAGACTGCAGCTCGGCGAGGTAGTCCTCGGTCAGCGAGCGACCATCGTGCGCTTGATGCAGCAGCTGAACAAAGGCGCGGGCCTTGTCCTCGCTTGGCTTCTCGTGCTCGATCGCGTACGAATCCTCGGTCTCGTGCAGGTAGGCCCAGGCCAGGGCGCGATCGAGCATGGCGGGACCCAGGGTCTGTGCGAACGCGGCAGCACGGCCCAGGATGTCGGAGGCGATGCCCGCTTCAATGGCGGGCGTGCGCTCGACGGTGGCGCAGTAGCGCAGCGAACCGAGGCCATTGAAATTCACGCGCCAACGGGCGTCGCGCTGCGCAGGCCCAATGACATACCGGGTGGGATCGAAGACATCCACGTACCCCACCGCAATGTCGGGGCGCTCGGCCAGCTGCTGACCAGTGAAGTTCTCCCAGAGGAAGCATGCGATCCGCAGGTACTGCCCATTGGGCGTCTGCTTCAGCGCGGCCAGCAAGCGCTGCGCCGGGAGGGCTGGCATCGCCTGCGCCAGCAGCTGCAAATGGACACCCTCGTGCTTGAGCGCGAACAACACGTGGTCAAGGGGATCATTCGCCTGGGGCGCCACGTGGGTCGGAACCGCCAACAGGCCATCGGCCGGCATCACACGCGTGACAGGCCGCACCTGGGCCGGCCGCGTCGGGGCAAAGCCCGTCAAGCCCAGCGATTGGCGCAGGAACTCGTAGCCGACAACGCTCACTCTTTCCTCATTCGGCCTGGTTTTTTGTCAGTTTCTCATGGTCGGAACATTTTTTTATCACTGGGACTGCAGCAAAGTCCACTGGGCCCGGCCTGCTGCCCCGGCAACGCGCAGCGCCAAGGTGTGAGCTCTGTGTCCTCGTTCGGCAGCCGCTGCGATCGTCAGCGACGCCCCTTGTCGGCCTTCACACGTGCGCCTTCCGCGGCCTGGCCCTTGCGCTGGTGGCGCCGTGCACTCGGCGGCAGCTCGGTGCTCGGCCCGGTGTAGCGGCCCCGAGGGCGTATCACCGAGTCGACGCTGAGCTGCTCCATGGCGTGCGCGAGCAGGCCGACACTGCGCGCGACGGCGAACAGCGCGAACGCCGCATCCCCACGCAGCCGGTAGCGCGCGACCAGCGCGGCGAGTGCCACGTCCATGTTGGGCAGTTGCCCGGTCAAGGACACGACGCGTTCGATCAAGCGGGCGATGTGCTTCGGTGGTTCGAAGTCGGCCATCAGCGCGGCCGCCCGGGGATCCCCATCGGGATAGATGGGGTGACCGAAGCCGGGAATCGGTATCGCCGAGGACAAGTGGCGGTCCACCACCTCATCGGCGCCGCGGCGTTCGGTGTCGTCGAACAGCGTGCGCACCCGGCCCGTCGCATCGCCGTGAAGTGGACCCGAGAAGGTCGTCAGGCCGGCCAGCAGGCAGGCGGGCAGCGAGGCCCCGGTCGATGCCGTGATGCGCGCGGAAAACGCCGAGCTCGTGATCTCGTGGTCCGCCAGCAGGACCAGGGTCTTGCGAATCAGGCCGGC
>NZ_DATILJ010000204.1:0-3490 GCF_035476535.1 Aquabacterium sp. | reverse complement strand
GCGGCGTCGGCGTGGCTTGGGCGCCGGAATGGGCTCGTTGAGCGCTTCGCCGCTCCGTGAATCGGAGTCGGGCTGATCAGTGTCTTGCGGGTTCATACGGGCGCTGCGGGGGTTGATTCGTCGGGCAGAGCATCCGGGGTGGGCGACTCTGCGGGCACCGGCGCTTCGGCCGGCGGCTCGTGCGCGACGGCTTCGCTGCGCACAGGTTCTTCGGAAACGGTTTCGGCAAGGGCTTCAACGGCGACCTCGGCCGGTTCGGCATCGATGGCCATGTCGGGGCCCGGTTCTGCGGCAGGTGCCTCATCGCCGACGGCCTGATCGTTGGCCGCTTCATCCAGCGGCAATTGCGACTGGCCGTCCGCCCCTTCGGGCAGCAAGGACGGCTGCTCGGCGCCGAGGGCTTCCAGCGTTGCGGCATTCGGCGTGCCATCGATGGTGGGCAACTGATCCAGGCTGGCCAGCCCCAGGTCGTCGAGGAACTGGCGTGTCGTGGCGAAGAGCGCCGGGCGGCCTGGCGCTTCGCGGTAGCCGATGGCTTCGATCCAGCCGCGATCCTCGAGCTGCTTGACGATCTGGGCGCTCACCATGACACCCCGGATGTCCTCGATGTCGCCCCGCGTCACCGGTTGGCGGTAGGCAATGATCGCCAGCGTCTCCATCGTCGCGCGGGAATAACGTGGCGGCTTCTCGGGGTGCAGCCGGTCCAGGTACTGGCGCATCTCCGGCCGGCTCTGGAAGCGCCAGCCGGTGGCCAGCGCCACCAGTTCGACGCCGCGGTCTTCCCATTCGCGCATCAACTCATCGAGCAGGCTGCGCAAGGTGTCGGGGCCGACCTGATCGTCGAACAAGCTGCGCATGTCGCGCAGCGGCATCGGCTGCTGCGCACAGATCAAGGCGGTCTCGAGGACGCGCTTGGCCTCCAAGGTGTTCATGAACCTCTGTTCATCTGGGTCGCCGGCAGGGTGCGGCGACGGCATCGCATGTGGCTGGACGACTGGGGTGCAGCCCTCGCGGGTCGTGCACTGCTGTTGCATCGGGTTCGGCTTGTCGGGTGGCAGCTTTGCTGAAGACCCGGGTGGCCCGCCGCCAATCTGGCGCTTGTCGGGCGGCCTGGCTTTGTCGGCGGGAGTCTTGAAACTCCAACGCCTGGTGCCGGCTTGCGCAGCGATTGTAGCCCCATGCGCGATGCGCGCATCAAGCTTCGACGACTTGATGCCACGCGGCGGCCAAGTCCGTCGGCAAGGACGCCACAAAACTCAGGGGGCGGGCATCGATCGGATGGGCGAAAGCCAGCTCGGCAGCATGCAGGGCCTGGCGCGTCAGCCCCAGTGCCGGGCGGCCGCCATACACCGCATCGCTGACCAGCGGGTGGCCGGCATGCGCCAGGTGCACGCGGATCTGGTGCGTGCGGCCGGTGTGCAGCTTGCAGCGCAGCGCACTGATGCTCGCGCGTGAGGCCAGGCATTCGACATCGGTGCGCGCCGGCTTGCCCTGCGAAAGCACGGCCATGCGGACGCGCGACACCGGGTCGCGGCCGATCGGCGCTTCGATGCGGGTCTGCTGCCAGACCGGCACGCCATGCGCCAGCGCGAGGTAGATGCGCCGCACCTCCCGCGCCGCGATGCTGCGCACCAGCGCGGTCATCGCCGGCAAGGTCTTGGCCACCACCATCAGGCCACTGGTGTCCTTGTCGAGCCGGTGCACGATGCCGGCGCGCGGCAGCGCTGCGGCACCGGCATGGTGGGCCAGCAGGCCATTGAGCAAGGTGCCTGACCAGTTGCCGGGTGCCGGGTGCACCACCAGGCCCACCGGTTTGTCCAGCACCAGCAGGTGCTCGTCCTCGAACACGATCGCCAGCGCCATCGGCTCAGGGCGGAAGGCCTGGCTGGCGGCGGTGGGCACCAACTCGACACGCACCCGCTGGCCGACGCGCAGCTTGCGCGAAGCGGTCTGCTGCACGACCCCGTCGACCTGCACGTGACCGGCCGCTATCAGGCCCTGCAGGTGGCTGCGCGAGAACTCCGGCGCCATGGCGACCAGCATCAGGTCCAGCCGCCGCGCGTGGGCGGCTGCATCCACTGCCTGCTCGCGGCATTCAACGCCCGCTTCTTCGGCTTCGTCGGTTTCAGTATCGGTCTGGGTCTCGGCCGCGTCGGCGGCAGGATCCGGCATCTGGGAAGGGACCATTAGAATCGTGTGCTTTGCTTCTATGCCAGGAAGGACGGTGGCCGCGACGCCACCGCCGGGACCGATGAGCCTGTTCAAGCCTGTGCGCCCGTGGGCGCTTGTTGTACCGCTGATGCTCGCGCTGCTGGCGGGTTGCAGCTCGGATCCGAAGTTCGACGATGCCAAGGGCGACGTCGATAAATTGTATGCAGACGCCAAGGAAGACCTGAACGCCGGCAGCTACGAGCGGGCCATCAAGGCGCTGGAGCGCATCGAGGGCCGCGCCGCCGGCACACTGCTGGCACAGCAGGCACTGGTCGACATGGCCTATGCACAATGGCGCATGGGTGAACGTGTGCAGGCCGTGGCCACGCTGGACCGCTTCATCAAGGTTCATCCGTCCAGCCCGGCAATGGACTATGCGCTTTACCTGAAGGGCCTGGTCAATTTCATCGACAACGTCGGCATCCTCAGCGGCATCTCGCGCCAGAACGTCTCGGAGCGCGACCAGCAGGCCTCGCGCGATTCCTACCAGGCCTTCCGCCAGCTCGTCGAGCAATTCCCCGCGTCGAAATACACGCCCGATGCCCGGCTGCGCATGGACTACATCGTCAATTCGCTGGCCGAGTACGAAGTCCACGTGGCTCGCTACTACTACCGGCGCGGCGCCTACCTCGCGGCGGCCAATCGTGCGCAGCAGGCGGTGCGCGACTACCAGCAGACGCCGGCATCCGAAGAAGCGCTGTACATCCTGGCCGTCAGCTACGACCGCCTGGGCCTGAAGGACCTGAGCACCGACGCCGACCGCGTGCTGAAGAAGAACTTCCCCGACAGCCGCTACCTGAAGGACGGCGTGCGCGTACCCGAGCGCGCTTGGTGGCAGTTCTGGTGATGCCGAGGCGGCCCGTGCCGCTACACGGCCTGGTGCGCTGAGGCCAGCTCTTCCAGCCAGGCCAACGCGTCGGCCTCGGTGTCCAGCGTGCCCATCGGTGGCAGGGCCTGGCGCAGCTTGCGGCCATAGGGCATCTGCCGCAGCCGCGGATCGGTGATCACCAGCAGGCCGCGGTCGCTCTCACTGCGGATCAGACGGCCGGCGCCTTGCTTCAGCGAGATCGCGGCTTCGGCGACGAAATAGTCGTTGAAAGGATCGCGGCCCAGGCGCTCCAGCTCCTTTGAACGCGCTTGCACCAGCGGGTCGTTCGGCGGCGGGAAGGGCAGCTTGTCGATGATCACGCACTGCAGTGCGTCGCCAGGCACATCGATGCCCTCCCAGAAACTCTGCGAGCCGACCAGCACGCTGCGCGGCGTGTCCAGGAAGCGTTGC
>NZ_DATILJ010000203.1:0-48056 GCF_035476535.1 Aquabacterium sp. | reverse complement strand
TTCCGCCCGCTGGCCGATGCCAAGGCGATCTACGACCAGGTGCGCCACAGCGACGACTTCCACGACATCCATGCCTGGCAGTTCACGCCGTCGAGCTTTCGGCTGATCGTCAACGACCTGCACGAGATCGGCAGCTTCGGGCTGCGCGAGCAGCGCTTCGTCGAGAACGGCGGTGAATTCGTGATCGCGCTGTCGCGCGACGGCGCCGGCCCGGCCGTGTCGCGGCTGGCGCTGGCGCAGCAAGTGATGGCCGAGCTGCGAGTGGTCCGCTGAGCGGGATTGCCGAGCGACGCCGGCCTGCGCCACAATCAACGCGCTGCACGCGGCTTGCACCGCCAGCGCGGAGGCCCGGTGAGGACACTCCGTTGTTCATCAGGGAGGAGGGGATCCATGTCGAAGCACATCTGGCGCCACTGTGTCGCCGCGGCCTTGCTGCTGCCGCTGCTGATGTCCTGCAAGGACGTCGGCGATGGCGAAGGGGACGAATGCCAACCCTGCCGATCGAGTTCGCCGCAGTGCGACAGCGGCATGAGTTGCGCCACCTTCGACGGTCCGTTCGGCAAGGATTACCAGCGCTGCGCCGCGCCGGACACCAAGTCCTGCCCGGTGCCTTGACGCTGCGCCCCGTGGCGGCGGGGCGGCGGCGTCAAGCGCCCTGCGAGCCCCGATGCGCCCATCCGGTGATGCGCTTTTCCAGCACCGAGAAGAACTCGTACATGCCCATCGCCATCGCGCCCACCACCACCAGGCCGGCGAAGGCCAGGCCCATCTGCATCGAGCTGCCGGCCGAGACCAGCAGGTAGCCGATGCCATCGTTCGACGCGGTCATCTCGCTGACCGTGGTGCCGACGAAGGCCAGCGTGATGGCCACCTTCAGCGAGCCGAAGAAGTAGGGCATCGAGCGCGGCAGGCCGACCTTGACCAGCACGTCCCAGCGCTTGGCGCCGAGCACGCGCAGCACGTCTTCCAGTTCGGGCTCCAGCGTCGCCAGCCCGGTGGCGATGTTCACGGTGATCGGGAAGAACGAGATCAGGAAGGCCGTCAGCACCGCCGGGCCGGCGCCGATGCCCAGCCAGACCACCAGGATCGGCACGAAAGCCGCCTTGGGCAAGGCATTGAAGCCGGTCATCAGCGGGTAGATCGCCGCGTAGGCCAGGCGTGAGCTGCCGATCAGGAAGCCCAGCAGCACACCCACGACGATCGCGATGCCGAAGCCGAGCATCGTGACCCAGTAGGTGCGCCAGGCATGCTTGGCGATCTCGCCCTTGAATTCGAGCAGCTGCTGCCAGATGCGCACGGGGCTGGGGAAGATGAACTCGCTGACGCTGAAAACGCTGCAGATCAGCTGCCACAGCAGCAGCACGGCGATCAGCAGCACCCAGGGCGACCAGGATTCCAGTGTCTTCGGCTTCATGGCTTGGCCGCCTCTGCAGCGGCCTTGCCGAAGGTGTTGCCGAATGGGTTGCGCACGGCGCCGATGTGGCCGCGCAGCTCGTGAACGATGTCGGTGAAGGCCGGGGTGTAGGTCACCTCCAGGTCGCGCGGGCGCGGCAGGTCGATCTGTCGCCGCACGACGAAGCGGCCGGGGCTCTTGCTCATCACATACACCGTGTCGGCCAGGAACACGCTTTCGCGCAGGTCGTGCGTCACCAGGATCACGTTGAATTGCTGCAGCGCCTGCAGGTCGCGCAGCGTGCACCACAGCTCTTCGCGGGTGAAGGCGTCCAGCGCGCCGAAGGGCTCATCGAGCAGCAGCATCTTCGGCTCGTGCACCAGCGCGCGGCAGATGCTGGCGCGCTGCTGCATGCCGCCCGAGAGCTGCCATGGGAACTTGTCCTCGTAGCCGCCCAGCCCCACGCTCTGCAGCAGCGCGCGGGCCTTGGCTTCGTACTCGGCGCGCTTTTGCTTGAAGCTGGAGCGGTAGGGCTCGACGATCTCCAGCGGCAGCATCACGTTCTGCACCGTCGTGCGCCAGGGCAAGAGGCTGGGCGCCTGGAAGGCCATGCCGGTGATCTTCAGCGGCCCGGTCACCGGCTGGCCGCCGATGTGGATGCTGCCTTTTGTCGGCCGCTTCAGGCCGGTGGCCAGCTTCATGAAGGTCGACTTGCCGCAGCCCGACGGGCCGACGATGGCGATGAACTCGCCTTCGTCCACCTGCAAGCTGATGTCTTCGACGGCGTAGTGGCCTGCCGCGGCCAGTTCGTCGTTGTAGGCCAGCCAGACCCCGTTGAAGTCGACGAAGCTCATGTCTGCCCCTCGCCCGAGGAGTACCTCAGTCGATCCCCCGAGGGAATGCGGGCCGGCTTGGGAGCGGCCCGGCGCTCGGCCCGCGTCACTTCTTCGGCGCGCCGAGGATGTTCCGTTCGGCGGCCGTCGGCAGGAAGCTGCCGTTCCAGATCACGTCCGGGTCGATGCGGCTCTTGGTGGTGTAGGCATCGGCCACCTGGCTGGCCATCAGCGCCAGGCGCGGGCCGCTGATGGCGCCGAAGCCTTCGGCCCGTGCATCGGCGGTGGCGATCGACGAATCGATGGCCAGGCGCAGCCGGCGCTCTTCCAGCTCGCTGTTGACGATGCCGTCGCGGTCCTTGACGATGGCCGTGGCCGCCTTCGGGTTGGCCAGCACGTCGCGTGCGCCCTTGGTGAAGGCGCGCAGGAAGGCCTTGACCTGTTCCGGTCGCTTCTTGACCATCTCTTCGGAGGCGATGATCACGTTGCCGTACAGCTTCACGCCGTGGTTCGGGTACAGCATCACCGCCACGTCCTCGGCCTTCACGCCGCGCGCCTCCAGGTTCAGCACGCTGGTGAAGTAGAAGCCGGTGATGGCGTCGACGTCGCCCTTGGCCAGCATGGTTTCGCGCAGCGGCGGGTCCATGCTGATCCAGTTGACGGCGCCCACGCCGTTGGCCTTCTGGAACACCGGGAAGGCGCGGCGGCCGGCGTCGAACACCGGCGCGCCCAGCTTCTTGCCAGCCAGGTCCGCCGGGGTCTTGATGCCGCTCTTCTTCAGCGAGATCACCGCCGAGGGCGTGTTGTTGTAGACCACCATCACCGCCACCGGCTTGTTCGGCGCCGTGGGGTTGTTGGCATGGAACTCCATCAGCGCGGCCAGGTCGGCAAAGCCCATGTCGTAGGTGCCCGAGGCCACGCGGTTCACCGCATTGCCCGAGCCGTTGCCGGCGTCCACCGTGACGTTGAGCTTCTCGTCCTTGAAGTAGCCCTTGGCGACGGGCAGCAGGAAGAAGGCGGCCGGGCCTTCGAAGCGCCAGTCGAGCTGGAACTTGATCGGGGTTTCCTGGGCAACTGCCGGTGTGGCACTCAGCAGGCCGCTCAGCAGCGTGGTGGCCGCGGCGCCCGCCAGCAGGGCACGGCGGGCAAGGGTCGGCAAGGACATGAAAGAACTCCTCAGGTTGGGCAAGGGGCAGGCTGGCATCGATGGCTCAGGGCGCTCCGCAAGATTCATGCACGGCGCCGCGCCGTGCAATGTTCCCATGCCGCCAGCGCGCACCCGATCGGGGCTTGCCCGCGCAGGCCTTTCTCCCCCGGGGCAATGCCCAGTGCGGCCGCGGCGAACGGCGCCCTACACTCGATCGCACCATGAGCCCTGCCTCCCCCACGGACACCCGCGCCACACCGGTGCGCCACCTGCGCCAGGTGCTGTTGTGGCCGCTGCAGCTGCTGCCGGCGCGCGGCGCCGCCGGGGACGACGCCGGCCCACCCTGGCAGGTGCTGCGCGACCTGGGCACGGCCTCGCCGTGGCAGGAGCAGGTGGATGAGTACACCGGCGACGCCAGCCAGTTCCACGAGCGGCACTACAACGAGTTCGTGACCTTCCTGCCTTACGTGCAGCGCTTCCTGTATGGCGAAGGCCGCGCCGGGCGGAACAGCGACGATGGTTCGGGCGCTGCGCCGATGCGGGTGTTCCGCCGCCGCGACGTGAAGGCCGTGCGCGTGGTCACCCGGCCCGGCAGCGCGCCGCTGACGCTGCGTGTCGTGCACGTGGACCTGTACTTCTTCCTCGATGTCGACATCGTGCTGCTGAATGTCGAGGTCGAGACCGACGACCTGCCGCTGGCGCTGGCGCAAGACCTGCTGTATCGCTTCGGCCGCGCCTACCCGCCGGGCTGGGACGCGCTGGGCCAGCCGATGCACTGCCTCAGCGAAGTGGAATGGCTGGGCGCCGAGGGCCAGGTGCTGGCCGCGTCCGATGCGCGCCAGCGCGACGCCTTCCTGGCCCATGTGGCCGAACACCGTGCGCCCCGCATCGCCGCGCACTGGGCCTGGATGCTCGAGCCGCTGGCCGCCGACCACTCGCCCGAAGCCGCCGACGATGGCGTGCTGCGCTACCGCCAGATCGAATACCACCGCATGCCGATGATGGCCTACCTGGCGCTGGACGATCCCTGCGCCCTGAGCCGCAACGATTTCGTGCGCCTGGGCCTGGTGACCGGTGCGGCCGGCGCTGGCGCCGACGCACTGCCTTATGGCGAGCGCCACGTCGCCGACTTCGAAGCCCGCTACTGCTACGACCGCTTCTGGGCCCCCGGCGGGGACGCGCCGGACACGCGCTACATGTGCAGCGGCCACGCGCTGGTGGTGGTCGGCCGCGCCGAGTCGCAGTTCTACCGCTGCGCCGACCGCGGCGTGCTGGCGCAGTTCCGCCACCAGCACTTCCTGCTGTTCCTGATCGTGCATTTCCAGAAGGCCGCGCTGCTGATGTACAGCAACCGCCTGGTCGAGGCGCTGAAGCGGCTGAACGTGCGTGATGCCGGCAGCGTCAAGCGTTTCAAGCGTGCCATCCGCTCCAGCTTCGAAGGCTTTCTGCGCTTCACCCACCGCTACTGGTTCCGCGAGATCGCCGAGCAGGCGCAGTCCCGCGCGCTGTTCCGCCTGGCGTCGGACCACCTCGGGCTGGCGCCGCTGTATGTCGAGGTCAAGGAACGCATCGCCGACATGAATGCCTACCTCGATGCCGACAGCCTGCGCCGCCAGGCCAACACCGTGGTCCGGCTGACGGTGGTGACGATCTTCGGCCTGATCGGCACCGTGACCACCGGTTTCCTCGGCATGAACCTGCTGGCCGAGGCCGATGCACCGCTGTCGCGCCGCGTGGCGTTCTTCTCGCTGGTGTTCGGCCTGACCACGGCGCTGACGGTGTTCACGATGGTCAAGTCCAAGCGCTTGTCGGACTACCTCGATGCGCTGTCCGACGAGCGCTTGTCGGGCTGGACCAAGATCAAGGCGATTGCCAACGTCTGGCGGCGCGAAGTCGATTGAGCGGGCGCCGGCCGATGAATTGCGCGTCCCTCCCAGCTGGGGCAGGATGCAGGCCATGAACACCCCTGGGCGGCTCAGGGCACGACTCGGCGCCCTGCTGGCGGTGCTGCTGCTGATCGGGCTGGCCGGCGGCCTGGCCGTGCAGCGCCCGAGCAGCGTGTGGAGCCTGGGTGTCTTGAGCCTGCTCGCGGTGTTGGTGGGCCTGGCGCTGGGCTGGACCGTGATGGCGCGCCAGGCGGCCGAACGGCGCATCACGCAGGCCCGCGCGCAGCGGCTGCAGCATTTCTACACGGCCTTGTCGCAGACCCACCAGCGGGTGGTGCGCGAAACCGATGCGCAGCGCCTGTTCGACGAGATCTGCCGCATCTGCGTCGAGACCGGCCATGCCCGCTTGAGCTGCGTGAACCTGGTGGAAGACGGGTCGTTCGTGCGGCAGGCGGCCAGCGCCGGGCCGGCCGCGGCCTTCTTCGCCGGCCTGCCCGAGCGCCGGGACCTCGCCAGCGGCGACACCGCCTGCCCGATCACGCTGCAGGCGCTGCAGCAAGGCGTGCCGGCGCTCAGCGCGGACTACCCGAACGACCCGCGCGCCGCCGCCTGGCGCAGCCGCGCGCTGGCGCAGGGGCTGCGCACGATGGCGGTGTTTCCGCTCTGCCGCGGCGGCCGAGTCATTGGCGCGCTAGGGCTGTACGCCGATGTCAGCGGTTTCTTCGACGAAGCCGTGGTGCAGCTGGTGCAGCAGATGTGCGGCGACCTCTCGTTCGCGCTGGACGGCATCGACCGAGAAGCCGCGCGCGTACAGGCACTGCGCGAGGCCGAGGCCGGTTATGCGCGCTTCAGCCAGCTGTTCCACCGCGCACCGATCACCACCGTCATCGTGGCCCTGGCTGACCAGCGGGTGTTCGACATCAACGACATCGGTTGTGCCCGTTATGGCGTGGCGCGGGAAGAGATCATCGGCCATGCCATGCTCGACCTGGGCATCGGCCTGCTCGAAGCCGACCGCCAGCGCATGTACGAAGAACTGCGCCTGAACCGCCGCGTTCACAACCTGCCGGTGCGCGTGCGCACGCGCCCGGGCGAGTTGCGTGATGCGCTGCTCAACGGCGAGGTGATCGACTACCTCGGCGAGCCCTGCCTGCTGGCGATGAGCCTGGACGTGACCGAGCTGCGCAGCGCCGAACAGGCGAGGCAGGCCCAGGCCGAGGCCGAGGCCGCCAGCCGGGCCAAGACCGAATTCCTGTCGCGCATGAGCCATGAACTGCGCACGCCGCTGAACGCGGTGCTGGGCTTTTCCAAGCTGCTGCAGGAGGACGTGGTGGAGCGGCTCAGCGAGCGCCAGCAGGCGCAGCTGGACCACATCGGCCAGGCCGGCAGTCATCTGCTGGCACTGATCAACGACGTGCTCGATGTCGCGCGCATCGAGGCCGGCCGCCTGCAGATCGAGCCGCGTGCACTGGCGCTGGAACCCCTGCTGGACGAAGCGCTGCGCATGACCGAAGCGCTGGCCAGCGAGCACGGCGTCAGCATGCACTTGCAGGCACCGGCCGGCGCGGCGCCCACCTGGGTGCTGGCCGATCCGATCCGGCTGCGCCAGGTGCTGATCAACCTGCTGTCCAACGCCGTCAAGTACAACCGGCCCGATGGCACGGTGCGGCTGCTGTGGCGGACCGAGGACGCGGCGGTGCAGATCGAGGTCATCGACAACGGCCTGGGCATGAGCGCGGAGCAGTTGGCGCATTTGTACGAGCCTTTCAACCGCCTGGGCCGCGAACGTGGCGACATCGAAGGCACCGGCATCGGCCTGTCGCTGACCCGCCAACTGGTGCGCCTGATGCACGGGCGGCTGGCGCTGGACAGCCAGCTGGGCCAGGGCACGCGTGTGAGCCTGCAGCTGCCCATGGCGCCCGCCGCGCCGGCGCCGCCACCCGTGGCCGCCGCCGCGCACGACAGCAGCGCCGCGGGCGTGGTGCTCTACATCGAGGACAACCCCGTCAACCTGCTGCTGGTGGAGCAACTGCTGGCACGCTGGCCCGACGTGCGCCTGCTGCAGGCAGAAGACGGCGGCAACGGCATCGCGCTGGCCCGTTCGCTGCAGCCGGATGTCGTGCTGCTGGACATGCACCTGCCCGACATCGATGGCCTGCAGGTGCTGCGCACGCTGCGCGCCGACCCGGCGACGCAGGGGCTGGCCATCGTCGCGTTGTCGGCCAGCGCGATGCCGGACGAAGTGGCGCAGGCGCGGGAGGCCGGCGCCACCGATTACTGGACCAAGCCGCTGGACTTCGATGCCTTCCTGGCAAAGCTGCACCGTTTGCTGAAGGCCTCGCAAAAGGCCTAGCTGAGGGCCCAGCTGAGGGCCTAGCCCCGGGCGAACAGCGGCCCGACCCGCCGTGCCGCATCACGCAGCGCCGCGCTGTCGTAGCCGGCATAGCCGAACAGCCAGCCGCGCCGGCCCGATTCGATCGCATAGCCCGACAGCGGCGCCAGGAACACACCGGCCTCCCGCGCGCGGGCCGACAAGGCCACGTCGCTGCGGCGGCCGCTCACTTCATGCATCAGGTGCATGCCTTGTTCGCTCGCCGCCAGCCGCAGCGCGCCGCCGCTGGCGCGCGCCAGCGCTTCAATCAGCAGCGCCTGGCGCTGCGGGTACAGCTCTCGCATGCGGCGCAGGTGGCGCAGCAAGTGGCCTTCGCTGATGAAGCGCGCCAGCACGGCCTGCTGCTCGCCGGGGCTGTGCCGGTCGGCCAGCGCCTTGGCCGCGGCAAAGGCCGGCGCCAGCCCGGGCGGCAGCACGATGAAGCCCAGGCGCAGGCCCGGGTGCAGCGTCTTCGAGAAGGTGCCGACATAGAGCACGCGCTCGGCATGTGGCAGGCTGGCCAGCGCGGCGATGCGGTGCGTGCCGAACTGGAATTCGCCGTCGTAGTCGTCCTCGACGATCCAGCCGCCGTGCTGCCGGGCCCAGTCGATCAGCGCCAGCCGGCGCGTCAGGCTCATGCGCAGGCCCAGCGGGAACTGGTGCGTCGGCGTCACCACCACCAGGCGCGCCGCGGGCCAGCGTGCAGCGCCGTCGGCGATGTCCAGCCCTTCGCCGTCCACCGCCACCGGCCGCACCTGCGCACCATGGCCCAGCAGGCAGGCGCGGATGCCGGGGTAGCCGGGGTCTTCGACCATCACTTCGTCGCCGACATCCAGCAGCAGTCGCCCGATCAAGTCGATGGCCTGTTGCGAGCCGGAAGTCACCAGCACCTGCTCTGCCGTGCAGCTCAGGCCCCGCGAGACCAGCAGCCAGTGCGCGATGGCCTCGCGCAGCGCCGGCAGCCCCGCCGGGTCCAGGTACTGCGCGGTGGCGTGGCGCGCCTGGGGCGCGATGCTGCGCGCCAGCCGGTCCCACAGCGCAAACGGAAAGCTCGCGATTTCCGGCGCGCCGATGCGAAACGGCGCCGCCGCCTGCAGCGGCGGGCGCCAGCGCAGCGCGGTATCCGCCATCAGCCGGCCGCGCTGCGACAGCCAGGCCTCGCCGATCAGCGCGGCACGCGGCCCCGAGCGCGCGGAGGGCGGCGCCAGCGCCGCCAGGCCCTGCGCCACATAGGTGCCGTCGCCCACCCGGGCCTGCACGAAGCCTTCCACGCGCAGCCGCTCCAGCGCCCACAGCACGGTGTTGCGCGCCACGCCCAGCGCCTGCGCATGTTCACGCGAAGGCGGCAGCCGCGTGCCGGCGCCCAGCGTGCCCTGCTCGATGGCGCTGCGCAGCTGCAGGTAGACGCGTTGGCGCAGGTTCACGCGCTGCATATTGGTTCCGTCGCCGGCCCTGAATTGGTTCCTTGATCGGCAGCATAGCGCGTTAAGGTTGAGGGCCAATTCACCCCGACCTGGAACCCCACGATGGCCGAGTACACCGCCCGCATCACCTGGCAGCGCCAGGGCGAAGCCTTTGTCGACAAGCGCTACAGCCGTCGCCACGACTGGCTGTTCGACGGCGGCGCGCGGGTGCCGGCTTCGTCGTCGCCCCACGTGGTGCGGGTGCCGTTGTCGGACGCCTCGGCGGTCGACCCCGAGGAGGCCTTCGTTGCCGCGCTGTCCAGCTGCCACCTGCTGTGGTTCCTGGATTACGCCTCGCAGGCCGGCTGGCTGGTCGACGACTATGTCGACGATGCCGTCGGCGTGATGGCCCCCAACGCCCAGGGCCGCATGGCGATGACCCGCGTGACCCTGCGGCCACGCGTGCGCTTTGCCGGCGACAAACGCCCCGATAGCGCCGAACATGAGCGGCTGCACCATGCCGCCCACGAAGCCTGCTACATCGCCAACTCCGTGCGCAGCGAAGTGCTGTGCGAACCTTCACTCGTGGAGTGACCCCGATGTACCTGCCCAAGCATTTTGAAGAGACCCGGCCTGAACCGCTGCACGAGTTTTTGCGTGCCCATCCGCTGGGCCTGCTGGTCACGCCCGGCGCTGACGCATCGGCCGGCCCGGTGGCCAATGCGCTGCCGTTCGTCGTCGAGCCCGGGCCCTTGCCCGATCAGCCGCTGGGCACGCTGGTCGGCCATGTGGCGCGCGCCAACCCGCTGTGGCGCGAGGCACGTGATGCGAACGTGCTGATCGTCTTCCAGGGCGCGCAGGCCTACGTCAGCCCGAACTGGTACCCCAGCAAGGCCGAGCACGGCAAGGTGGTGCCGACCTGGAACTACGCGATGGTGCAGGCCCGCGGCCCACTGCAGGTGCTGGACGATCCGGCATCGGTGCGCGACATCGTCACGCGCCTGACCGCGCGGCATGAGGCCACGCAGCCGAGGCCCTGGACCCCGGACGACGCGCCGCCCGAGTTCACCGAGGCCTTGCTGCGCACCATCGTCGGCATCCGCATTCCGCTGGTCTCGCTGGTCGGCAAGTTCAAGCTCAGCCAGAACCGCCCGGCGGCCGACCGCGCCGGCGTGGTGCAGGGCCTGCGGGCAAGTGGTGAGGCGGCACAGCACGCGACCGCCGACAGCATGCTGCAGGCCGAAGCGACGATGGCGGGGGCCGCGCGATGACGACGCTGCACATCAGCCCGCTGCAGGCCGGCGACCGCGCCGGCTGGGAGCCGCTGGCGCGCGGCTACAAGGCCTTCTACAAGACGGACGTCAGCGACGCCGGCTACGAAGCGGCCTGGCAGCGCCTGCTCGCCAACCGCGACGTGCATGGCCTCGCGGCACGCCAGGGCGGCCGGGTGCTGGGCATCGCGCACTGGATGCAGCATACCTCGCTGTGGTCGACCGATGCGGTCTACCTGCAGGACTTGTTCGTCTCCGAAGAAGCCCGCGGCCAGGGCCTGGCCGCGGCGCTGATTGCCCACCTCGCGGCGCTGGCACGCGCGCAGGGCGCACCGCGGCTGTACTGGCTGACGCACCAGGACAATGCCCGCGCCCGCGCGCTGTACGACCGCGTGGGGCAGTGGCGCGGTTTCCTGCGCTACGACATCGCGCTGGATTGATCCGAGATTCCGGTCTGGGGTTTTCCCGAGGAGCACTGCGGCCTTGTCGATCCGGTGCCCGGTGGCGCGTCGTGGTGGCATGGGTCGCCGAGCGGCTCATGCCTGATCAGCGATCATCACGCCACAGGAGGCCCCGACCATGCTCAAGTCCCTTGCCCTCGTCGTGCTCGCCGCGCTGGTGCTGCTGCTGATCTATGCGGCGACGCGGCCGGATACGTTCCGCATCGAGCGCAGCCAGCGCATCCAGGCGCCGCCCGAACGGGTCTACGGCCTGATCAACGACCTGAAAGGCTTCAACACCTGGAACCCCTGGCGCAAGAAGGACCCGGCGCTGAAGGAAACCTACGGCAGCCTCAGCGCCGGCCCTGGCGCCCGCTACGGGTGGGACAGCGACAAGGTCGGTGTCGGCAGCATGGAGATCACCACCGTGCAGTCGCCTTCGCAGGTGAGCTTGAAGCTGGATTTCGTCAAGCCCTTCGAGGCGCACAACACCGTCGACTTCACGCTGAAGGCCGAGGGCGGCGGCACCCAGGTGACCTGGGCGATGCAGGGCCCGTCGCCGTTCATGTCCAAGCTGATGGGCGTGTTCGTCAACATGGACCGCATGGTCGGACAGGACTTCGAGGACGGCCTGAACACGCTGAAGGCGCTGGCCGAAAAGCCCTGATCCGGCGATGAGCGAAGCCGCGACCCATGCCGCGATCCAGGCCGTCTGGCGCATCGAAGCGGCCAAGATCATCGCCGGCGTCGCGCGCCTGGTGCGCGATGTCGGACTGGCCGAAGAACTGGCGCAGGACGCACTGGTCGCCGCGCTCGAGCACTGGCCGGGCGAGGGCCTGCCCGACAACCCGGGGGCCTGGCTGATGACCACGGCCAAGCGCCGCGCGCTGGACCACCTGCGCCAGGACCAGCTGCACCGGCGCAAACAGGAAGAGCTGGGCGCCGACATGGACGCGCTGCAGGCCCATGTGGTGCCCGACTTCGTCGACGGCCTGGACGCGGCGCGTGCCGACGACATCGGCGACGACCTGCTGCGCCTGATCTTCACCGCCTGCCACCCGGTGCTGTCGACCGATGCCCGCGTGGCACTGACCTTGCGGCTGCTGGGCGGCTTGTCCACCGACGAGATCGCCCGCGCCTTCCTGGCCAGCGAAGCGACGATCGCGCAGCGCATCGTGCGCGCCAAGCGCACACTGGCCGCCGCGCGCGTGCCCTTCGAGGTGCCGCAGGCCGCCGAGCGTGCGCAGCGCCTGGGCTCGGTGCTGGAAGTGATCTACCTGGTCTTCAACGAAGGTTACTCGGCCACCGCCGGAGACGACTGGATGCGCCCCGCGCTGTGCGAAGAGGCGCTGCGCCTGGGCCGCGTGCTGGCCGGCCTGGCGCCGAACGAGCCGGAGGTGCACGGCCTGGTCGCGCTGATGGAGATCCAGGCCTCGCGCACCCGCGCCCGCACCGACGCGCAAGGCCGGCCGGTGCTGCTGATGGAACAGGATCGTTCGCGCTGGGACCGGCTGCTGATCCGGCGCGGCCTGGCGGCGCTGCAGCGCGCCGAGGCGCTGGGCGGCGGCCAGGGCCAGCGCGGCCTGGGCGGGTCGATGGGGCCGCTGGGACCGTATGCGCTGCAGGCCGCCATCGCCGCCTGCCATGCGCGCGCCCCGCAGCCTGAAGCCACCGACTGGCCGCAGATCGTCGCGCTGTACGACGCGCTGGCACGCTTGAGCCCGTCGCCGGTGATCGAACTCAACCGCGCGGTGGCCGTCGGCATGGCCTTCGGCCCGGCGGCGGCGCTGGAGATCGTCGACCGGCTGCACCAGGACGAGTCATTGGCGAGTTATCACTGGCTGCCCAGCGTGCGCGGCGACCTGCTGGCCAAGCTGGGCCGGGCGGCCGAGGCGCGCGCCGAGTTCGAGCGCGCGGCCGGGCTGACGCGCAATTCGCGCGAGCGGGCGCTGCTGCTGGAGCGGGCGCAGGGCTTGGGACGTCGCTGAAGCGCAATTCCCGCTGCGGCGGGCGCTGTAAGGCGTCAGTCCTTGAGGGGTTTGCGTCGGGCCTGGGCTCGCAGGACCTCCAGCGCCCGCTCGATGATGATGCGGTCGCCGACATCCTTGTCGCGCATCGTCTGCTTTGTCAGCAGCAGGCCTTCCAGGCTGATCGTCTTGACGGGGATGCCTTCGAGGTCCACGGTCTGGGCATACTGGCGCAGCGAGTCAAAGGACTGGCCATTGGCGTTCAGCATCAGGTCGACAACAAAGGCGTCGGCCACGCGGATGTTGTCGCCCTCCTCGAACCATTCCGGCTGCAGTTCACGGGCGGCTTGGTCGGGCAAGACCATCAAGGCATTCTTGATGCGCTCGCCGGCTTCGGCCGTGGCCGGAACCAGCAGATCGATATCGGTGGTGGCGCGCTGGTAGCCATGGGCGGCGAGCGCGTAGCCGCCGATCAGCAGGTAGTCGACGCCTTGCTCGTTCAGCGAGCGCAACAGCAGCTTCAAGTCTTCCAGCGTTGCCGGCCGACTGAACTCGTCCATCACGCCCGCTCTGCAGCCAACAAGCCCATGCCTTGCACGAGGCAGTCCTGCGCTTGGCGGTTGGCGTCCTCATGCGACTTGAAGCGATAGACGCCCTTGGGGATGAAGGTTGTGGGTGCCAGCCGTGAAACCGCTTCATTGAAGCGGGCGCCTTCGGCGAGCAGTTGCCCGCTGGCCTTTGACACAACAGGTTGCGCGCATCTCGAGCCCACTTGTCTCATCACGTCATACCTGCATTGATGGGGGAACCCAAGCCCATGTTAGCTTGGACCAGCGACAAGGACGCCGTTGACGAGGATCGGCCGCTAGTCAGCGCCCCTTGGCCTTGGCGAGCAATTCCAATCCGCGTTGTGCCTTGCCGCTGCCTTGTTCGGCTCGCAGCAGAAAGCGCGCCTCGGCATCGAATTCTGCGATCAGCAAAGTGGCCATCTCGTCGATCAATCGGTTGACGCTGGTGCCCCGCCGCTTCGACAGTTCTTTCAGTCGCTCGTACTTGTCATCCGGCAGGCGAATGGTGAGCGCGCTCATAAATGTCTCTCCAGTTGCAGGAACTGCGCCGGCGTGATGGCGGTCAAGTTCGGGAATCGCAGTTCCTTGGATTTCAGATCCTTGGTATTGCGGGTGACGATGTGGCTGGCGCCACCGGCGACGGCCAGTTCGATCAGGTGGTTGTCGCCCTCGTCCGGAAGGTTCGGTCGCCATCCGAAGTAGATGCGGGTCCAGCGGCAACTCGCAAGAAAGATGTTCCACAACTCCTGGCGCTCGCCAAGATTCAGCCGGCACTTGGTGAACAACGCTTCACGTGACAACACATCTTCATACTCTGCAAAGAGGGCCGATGCCATCAAGGCCTGATGTCTGCCTTCAAGACAAGACGCTACCACCGCATTGGCAGCCCCTGTTCCCAGGCATGCTCCAACAAAGACATTGGTGTCGACAACGATCAGCACCTGAACATGGTAGCAAGAATGCCACCATATGTGCTGTCGGAGTCGGCAGGTCGATGACCTGGCACGTCATCGACGCATGGCGCTGCACTTCTTATGGTGACGACTGCCGGAATCGCCCGGCGCCACACCGCAAGGAACCACCATGTCAGCCCACAACGCCGGCGCCATTGCCGAGAGCTACCTGCGCATCTGGAACGAAACCGACGCCGCACGTCGCGCATCGATGCTGCGCGAAACCTGGTCCGAGGACGCGCACTACGTCGACCCGCTGATGAGCGGCCAGGGCCTGGAGCAGATCAGCCAGCTGATCGCCGCGGTGCATCAGCGCTTTCCCGGCTACCGCTTCAGCCTGGCGAACCAGCCCGACGGCCATGGCGATCATGTGCGCTTTTCGTGGGCGCTGGGCACCGGCGATGCCGACACGGCGATCCTGGGCAGCGATGTGCTGCAGCTGCGCGACGGCCGGGTCAGCCGCGTGATCGGCTTCCTCGACCGCGTGCCGGCCTGAGCACGTACCCGCCTGCACCTCAGCCGTGCCGCTGCACCAGCCGGCAGACGGTGCTCCAGGCCCGCGTCGTCGCCGGCAAGCCGAAGGCCTTCTCGGCAAACAGGTTCGGGCTGCCCGGGCTGCTGCCGAACTGGTGCGCGACGCTCAGCATCTCGGCGGCCGTGTAGGCGATGACCTCGACGTTCTTGCGCGAGTTCGCCAGCGGCGGCTCGTCCGGCAGCACGAGATCGTCATGCAGGAAGGTCACGCAGCACGCGTAGACGGTGCTGCGATCCACGGCCTGGAAGGGATCGCTGGCCACCAGCGCCGCCAGCGCGTCGAGTGAGCGGATGAAGGCCGGCTCGACGAGTCCGCAGGACGCGTGCATCGCCGTGCAGGCCGCGCGCACGATCTGCAGCGCGCGGCGGCGTGAAGTGGCCTCGAAGGCCATCGTGCCGTTGACCAGGAAGGACGCGGCATTGGCCGCGCCGGCCGCGCGGAAGGCGTCTTCGAATTGCGCTTTGGTCGGAGCCCTGGCTCGGCCGAGGTTGAGGTTGCGGAAGAACGCGGCGAACTTCATCGACCCGTCAACCCAAGCCCCGCAACTCCCGCAACGCCACCGACAACATCGCCGCATCCGGCGCTGCGACGGCCCGCAGCTCACCCAGCAGCTGCGCCGCGCGTTCCAGCGCGCGCTGGTTCTGCGTCGCCCAGCGGCTGACCAGCTCGGCCGGGCCGGCGTCGGGCATGGCGTCGGCGAACACCGCGGTGGTGATCGCGCGCTGCAGGCCGGACAGGTCGTCGGCCATCGCGCCGCGGGCCAGCAGGCGCCAGTGCTGGTCGGCCGGCAGCGCGGCGATCTTGTCGCGCAGCCAGGGGATGCCCAGGCGGCTGGAGAGCTCGAAGTACACCGCGGCCACGGTCTCGACGTTGCGCTGCGCCAGCGTGGCCACTTCGGCGATGTCCAGCGTGGCGTACAGCGCATGCAGCTGCACCACGCGTTCGGCGGTGTCGCGCGGCACGCCGCTGGCCTGGTACTGCGCGACGGCGGCGGTTTCGCGGGCCCGTTCTTCGGGCTCCAGCAGGCTGGACAGGCGTGCCGACAAGGCCATCGCGCCGGGCGCGAAGTGCGCGATCGTTGCGGCCATGTCGTCGTTCAGGCGCCGCGAGCGCAGGAACCACTTGGTGCCGCGCTCCAGGTGCAGCGTGATGTCGATCAGCATCTGCGCCTGCACCGCGTCGGCGACCTGGTTGTCCAGCGCCTCGATCTGCGGCCACAGCGCCACCACGCCGAAGACTTCGCGGCTGATCAGGTAGGCGCGCACGATCTCGAAGGGCCGCGCGCCGGTGGTTTCGCACAGCCGGTGCACGAAGGTGCTGCCGACACGGTTGAGCATGCTGTTGGTGACATGCGTGGCGATGATCTCGCGCTTGAGCGGGTGGCGCGACATGTAGCCGCCGAAGTGGGTCTTCAGCTGGCGCGGGAAATAGCGCTCCAGGGCCGTGGCCACCCACAGGTCGTCGGGCAGCGGCGAGGCCAGCAGTTCGTCGTACAGCCACATCTTGCTGTAGGCCAGCATCACCGCGCGTTCGGGGCTGGACAGGCCGATGCCGCGGCCGCGGCGCTCGGCGATCTGATCGTCGTCGGGCAGGTACTCGATGGCGCGGTCCAGGCGCCCGGCCTTCTCCAGGAAGTGCATGAAGCGGGTCTGCGCATCGAGCAGCTGGATGGCCACGCGGCCGGTCAGCGACAGCACCTGGGTCTGGAAGATGTTGTCGCGCAGCACCAGCGCGGCCACCTCGTCGGTCATCGCCGGCAGCTGGGCATTGCGCTGCTTCTCGGTGAGCTCGCCCTCGGCCACCGCCAGGCCGAGCAGGATCTTGATGTTGACCTCGTGATCGGAGGTGTCGACGCCGGCCGAGTTGTCGATCGCGTCGGTGTTGATGCGGCCACCGGCCAGTGCGAATTCGATGCGGCCCAGCTGTGTGCAGCCCAGGTTGCCGCCTTCGGCAAAGACCTTGCAGCGCAGATCGCTGCCGTTGACGCGCAGCGCATCGTTGGCGCGGTCGCCCACCTGCGCGTGGCTCTCGCTGCTGGCCTTGACATAGGTGCCGATGCCACCGTTGTAGAGCAGGTCGACCGGGGCTTTCAGGATCGCGTTGACCAGCTCGGTCGGCGTCAGGGAATCGACCGCCAGGCCCAGGACTTCTTGTACCTGCGGTGTCAACGCGATCGCCTTGGCCGTGCGCGCAAACACGCCGCCGCCGGCCGAGATCAGCGCGCTGTCATAGTCGGCCCAGGACGAGCGGGGCAGCGCGAAGAGCCGCTCCCGCTCGGCAAAACTCGACGCCGCATCGGGGCTGGGGTCGAGGAAGATGTGGCGATGGTCGAAGGCCGCCACCAGGCGGATGTGGCGCGACAGCAGCATGCCGTTGCCGAACACGTCGCCCGACATGTCGCCGATGCCGGCGACGCTGAAGTCCTGCGTCTGCGTGTCGACGCCTTGTTCGCGGAAGTGCCGCTTCACCGATTCCCAGGCACCGCGCGCGGTGATGCCCATGGCCTTGTGGTCATAACCCACCGAGCCGCCGGAGGCAAAGGCGTCGCCGAGCCAGAAGCCGTATTCCTTGCTGATGGCGTTGGCGTGGTCCGAGAAGGTGGCGGTGCCCTTGTCTGCGGCCACCACCAGGTAGGGGTCGTCGTCGTCGTGGCGGCGCACATCGGGCGGCGGCACGATGTCGTTGCCGACGCGGTTGTCGGTGACATCGAGCAGGCCGCGCAGGTAGTTCTGGTAGCAGGCCACACCTTCTTTCATGAAGGCTTCGCGGTCGCTGGCCGCCGGTGCGCGTTTGAGCACGAAGCCGCCCTTGGAGCCCACCGGCACGATGACGGTGTTCTTTACCATCTGCGCCTTGACCAGGCCCAGCACCTCGGTGCGGAAGTCTTCCGGCCGGTCTGACCAGCGCAGGCCGCCGCGCGCCACGCGGCCACCGCGCAGGTGCACGCCTTCGAAGCGCGTGGCGTAGACAAAGATCTCGAACATCGGCTTGGGCGCCGGCAGGCCAGGCACCTTGGACGAGTCGAACTTGAAGGACACGAAGTCGCGGCGCTGGCCCGCCGCATCGCGGCGCCAGAAATTGCTGCGCGTGGTGGCCAGGATCAGGCCCAGGTACTGGCGCAGCACGCGGTCTTCCGACAGGTTGGCCACGTCTTCCAGCGCTGCTTCGATGGCCTGCACGGTGGCGCTGGCGCGGGCATCGGCCTCGGCACCGCCGGCCGGGCGGAAGCGCTGCATGAACAGCTCGACCAGGTGACGGGCGACGCCGGCATGCGCCACCAGCGTGGCTTCGATGAAGCTCTGCGACAGCGCAAAACCGATCTGCCGCATGTACTTGGCATAGGCCCGCAGCACCACGATCTGCTGCGCCGGCAGGCGCGCGGCGACCACCAGGCGGTTGAAATCGTCGTTGTCGACCTCGCCGCGCAGCACCGCGGCAAAGGCTTCTTCGAACACCGCGTGCAGCGCATCGACCTCGACATCGCCTTGCGCGTCGGCGCACTGCAGCCCGAAGTCATGGATCCACACCGGCGCGCCGTCCTGCGGCTGCACCTTGTACGGGTGTTCGTCCAGCACCTTCATGCCCATGTGCTCGAGCATCGGCAGGCTGACCGACAAAGTGAGCGGCCTGGCCAGGTGCATCAGCTTGAAGCGCAGTGTGCCGGCCGGCGCCTCGAGCGGGCGGTACAGGCTCATCGCCACCGGCTGCTCGGGCGTCAGCGCGGCCATCAGTTCGATGTCGGGCACGGCGGCGCGGGCGGCGAACTCCTCGCGGTAGCCGGCCGGGAACGCACCGCCGAACTGGCGCAGCAATGTGATGCCGCGCGCTTCGCCGGCGGCGTCGACCAGCGCGGCTTTCAGATCATCGTCCCAGCGGCGGGCGGCGGCGATCAGCCGGGTTTCGATCTCGCGCTCGTCGAAGGCCGGGATGTGGCCGGGCTCGGTGCGCACGGTGATCTGGATGCGCGCCAGCACCGATTCGGACAGGCTGACGTTGAACTCCGAGCTGGTGCCCTGGAAGGCCTTCAGCAGGATGGCCTGCCACTTCTGGCGCAGTTCGGTGGTGTAGTTCTCGCGCGGCGCGAAGATCAGGCAGGACAGGAAGCGCTCGAAGGGGTCGCGCCGCACGAACAGGCGAAAGCGTTGCCGCTCGCCCAGGTGCAGGATGCCGGTGGCGGTGTGCAGCAGCTCGTCGGTCGAGGTCTGGAACAGCTCGTCGCGCGGGTAGGTGTCGAGGATGTTGATCAGCGCCTTGCCGGCATGGCTGCCGGGGGCCAGGCCGGCACGCGCCTGCACATCGGCCACCTTGCGGCGCAGCAGCGGAATGTCGGCCGGGTTGGCGCTGTAAGCGGTGGAGGTGAAGAGGCCGAGGAAGCGGTCTTCGCCGCTGACCTGGCCTTGCGCGTCGAAGCGCTTGATCGCGATGTAGTCCAGATAACCCGGGCGGTGCACGGTGGAGCGTGCGGTGGACTTGGTCACCACCAGCAGTTCGGGGCGGCGGGCATAGGCGCGTACTTCAGGTGGTAGGGCCGAGAAGGCGGCCACCGCGTCGAGCGCCTTCACTTCGCGCAGGATGCCGTGGCTGGAGCCGGGCACCACGCTGAGCAGGTCCTGGCCGTCGATGCTGGCCAGCGCATGGCTGCGGTGGCCGAGGAAGGTGAAGTGGTTGTCCAGCAGCCAGTGCAGGAAGGCCTGGCCCTCGGCCAGTTCCTGCGGCGGCAGCTGCGGCGGTTGCTGGTCTATCGCCGCGATGATGCCTTGCACGCACTGGCGCATCGGCTGCCAGTCGCCCACCGCCACGCGCACATCGGCCAGCACGCGGCTCAGGTCGGCGGCCAGCGCCTCCAACTGCGCGGGCTCGGGCACGCGGTCGACCTCGACGTGGATGAAGGATTCGCGGGTATCGCCGTCCAGGCCTTGCAGCAGGCCGCCGGCATCACGCTGCACGTTGAGCAGCGGGTGGATGATCAGGTGCAGCGTCAGGCCGTGGCGGTTGACTTCCATCGTCACCGAATCGACCAGGAAGGGCATGTCGTCGTTGACGATCTCGACGATGGTGTGGGTGGACTGCCAGCCGTGTTCGGCGATGCTCGGGTTGAACACCCGCAGCTTGGCCTGGCCCGCTTCCCGGCGGCGTGCGAACTGCCAGTGCGACAGCGCGGCGCCGTACAGGTCGCCGACCTCCTGCTCGGCAATGTCCTCGGGGTCGACCTGGCCGAAGTACTGCCGGGTGAACGCTGCGATCGTCTCGCGCTGTTCGGGCGGCAGGCGGCTGGCCACCAGCGCGATCACCTTGTCCAGGGGTTCCGAGTTCGGGCCGCTGTCTGTTGTTGTCGTCGGCATGCTGGTCTCCTGTTGCCGCTGCTGCACTCTACATCGTGTAGCGAGGACCCGGTAGCACGGCCCGACGCCGAGCCGTACACTGGTTTTCGAGGCGCGCGGCAAGCGCGCAGGACTTCAAGCCGCGCGGCAAGCGCGCAGGAGGCGGGCCATGCACACGATGCGCATCGAGCTGTTGCAGCAGATGCCGATCTTTGGCGCCATCCGCGACGATGCGCTGGAGTTCCTGCTGGAACCGGCGCCGTCGGTGCACATCGAGGCCGGGCAGTTCTTCTTCCGCGAGCGGGATCCGGCGCAGAGCATGTATGTGCTGGAGGCCGGCCGCGTGGCGGTGCTGAAGGCCTGGGAGGGCCGCGAGTTGATGCTGCGCCACCTGGAGCAGGGCGACTGCTTCGGCGAGATGGCGCTGCTGGACCTGTTTCCGCGCAGCGCCTCGGTGCGTGCGGTGGAAGACTGCACGGCGATCGAGTTGCTGCCGGACCACCTGATGCGCCTGTACGAGCGCGACCTGGAGCAGTTCGCGCTGATCCAGATGAACATCGCCCGCGAGATGAGCCGCCGCCTGCGCGTCACCGACGAACTGCTGTTCCGCGCCCGCATGGGCGATGTGCCGGAGGGCGTCGAGCCGGTGTTCCGCTCGACTTGAACTGGCGCTACTTCAAGGCCGCCGCCAGCTGCTGCCAGGCGCTCTGGTCATGCGCCTTCAGCGCTTCGAGCTCCTCGCGCAGCCGGTCCAGGCGCTGGTGCATCGAGGCTTTCTTGATGTCCTTGATCTTGTCGACCAGCTTGCCGAACTCCTCGATGGCCGGCACCTTCGACACTGCCGGCGCGGCTTCGATGAGCACTTCGATGGCATCGATCAACTTGCCGATCTGTTTGCCATAACTGACCTGGCTGACGACCGCCTGCTCGACCTCGGGCGCCGACGAGTTCTGCTGGTTGACGATCAGGTTGCCGAAGCTCCAGCCCGGGTTGATCGGCTGCCACAGCCGTTCGGGCGCGAAGGTGAATTGCGGTGCGCTGCCGCCGCCGGGCATCGGCCAGCTCACGGTCCAGGGCCAGCCGAAGCCGGCGGCGGGGGGAATGCTGTCTTGGCTCATCGCCGACTCCGAAGTGAATTCGGTATCGACGATAAAGCGCAAAGGGCGCGGATGCAATGGCCGGGCCGTGGCTTGCCGGCGCGCCCGGTGCGGGTGCCGAATTCAGGTGCCCGGCTCAGGTCGCTGTTCAGGTCCCGATTCAGGTTCCTGGGGTCGGACCATGGCCGCGCCGGTCTTCCTGCGCGCGCCGGTCCTGCGTGGGTTCCAGCGGCTCGCTGATCGGGCCGCGGCGGTCCACGCCGGTGCGGCGATGGCCTTCGCCCCAGGCGTTCTCCAGCTCCATGCGCTTGATCTCCTCGACCGCGCCTTCCTCGGCGCCGCCAGCCTTGCGCGCCTGCGCACGGGCCAGGCGCTCCATCAGGCGCAGGTCGCGGTCGGTCAGGCCCAGTGCGGCCTCGGCCCATTGATCGACGATGGCCAGCAAGGTCTCGTAGCGGATCGGTGCGGCCAGGCGCTGCGCACGCAGCGCGGCCAGCGTGCCGCGGTGGCGCGGATCGACGTCGCGGATCACCCGATCGATGGCCGCTTCGCCCTGGCCATCGTCGGCCACCACGTCGACCATGTGGCGCACATGCAGCTCTTCGGCGCTGTACAGGCGGCCGGACAGGATCATCTCGTTGGCCACGTCGAAGCCGGCGCGGCGGATCGTGAAGTCCCAGGCGCCCATGCCGGGGAACAGGTTGAACAGCACCTCCGGAAAGCCGCCTTGCGCGCGGCGCTCGAAGATCACCTTGTGGAAGGGCAGCACCGATTCCAGCCCGCCGCCCAGCGTGTCGCCCTGCGACAGCACGGTGGTGTGCACGCCCAGGTTGGCGGCGTTCTCCATCCACCACACCAGCTCGATGCAGCGGCGGCCATACAGCTGCAGCGATTCCTTGTCGCCGGCGCGCACCAGCAGCACGAACAAGGCCAGGTCGCCGCCGAAGCTGAAGA
The DNA here is from genome assembly GCF_035476535.1 of Aquabacterium sp. Classification (GTDB taxonomy): domain Bacteria; phylum Pseudomonadota; class Gammaproteobacteria; order Burkholderiales; family Burkholderiaceae_C; genus Pseudaquabacterium. The sequence continues at coordinate 25,916 of NZ_DATILJ010000203.1, read as the reverse complement.
CACTGGGCACATCGGAGGTCATCACGAAGTGCCGCACCAGGCCGGGATTGGCGCTGATGTCGCTGAGCATCAGCTGCAGCTCGCTCATCGCCGCCAGGCTGTAGCACTGGATCGGCCGCACGCTGGTGCGCACGCGCAGCAGGCGGAATTCCGAGCTCCATTCGAGCCGTATCGTCTTGTAGGTCCGGCCCAGGATGCCGGCCACGCCAATCGCAGGGGTGAACATCAGGGCAACAGCTTCAGACCGATTCGAGGATGCGCGTGAAGTGGTGGAAGTTCACGCGCACCGATTCCACCACTGCGGCCAGTGCGTCGTCGCCGTTCAGCCGGTTCATCACCTGCCGCAGCTCGGCCATGTGCTGCGCATCGAGCGAGGCATGCGAGGCGATGAACGAAACACCGCGGTCACCTTCGAGCAGCAGCGATTCGCGGATCGCCGCGGCAAACGGCCCGCCGTAGACCGAGGCGATGACCTCCAGCGCGTACAGCATGCCAAGCACCGAAGCTGGGTGGCGGCGTTCGGCGCACCAGTGGTTGTAGCCGGTGAGCGCCAGCGTGAAGGCGCTGGGCGCATGGGCGCGGGCATCGGCGGGGGTCACACCGATGGCCTCCAGGTCGTTCAGCACCCAGGTCTCGTGGCCCATTTCCTCGTGCATGTGCTCGTAGAGGAAATGGCGGATGGGCTGCAGCGCGTCCTGCGCGGGGTCGCCCATGCGGCTGGCGGCGGCGGCACTGACGGGATTGAAGTGCCACACCACGTGGTACAGCTCCAGCAACAGCGCGCGGTAGCGCGACACCGACATCCCATTGGCCACCGCGTCGACCACGGTGGGGTGGGTTTCGAAGGCGCGGCGGTCTTCGTCGGTTCGGGTGATCAGTTCAGCGAAGAAGGGGAGCATCGGGGGTCCAACAGGCGCAAGGTTCTTTGCGGCCTATTCTGCACGGGCGGCACCACGCTGCGGGTGACAGCCGTTGCCGGCGCAGGACTCTTGCGGCTTTGCGGCCACAGCTTCGCCAAGCCGCGCCGCAGCGTGGCCCAGACTGCGCCGACGGCTTCGCGGCGCAGTGCCATCGCGCGGGCCTTGGCCTCGGCGATCAGCGCCAGGCGTTGCTGCGGTGTGAGGCGGGAGACGAGCAGGTCGGGTGGCATGGCCAGGTCCTTTGAAGCGGTGCTGCCACTCTAGGCAGGCAGCGTTGCATCGGAAACGGCATGGCCGGCAAATGCGTCTTGCACGCCCTGCAAAGCCGGCGCACTACCATCGCCGCCATGAAGGACCTGGCATTCGACGACCTGAGCTTGTTCGCCCGCGTGGCCGCGCTCGGCACGCTGTCGGCGGTGGCGCGTGAACGCGATGTGCCGGTGAGCCAGGTCTCGCGCGCGCTGGCTCGCATCGAGCAGGCCTGCGGTGCGCGCCTGATCCACCGCTCGACCCATGGCCTGGCGCTCACCGACGAGGGCGATACCTTCCTGGACTACTGCCATCGCCTGACCGGCACGCTCGAAGCGCTGGAGGGTGAGTTCGCCAGCAAGGCCGGCGAGCCCAGCGGCCTGGTGCGCGTGGCCGCGAGCACGGTGATCGCACAGTACCAGCTGCTGCCCGGTCTGATGGACCTGAGCCTGCGCCATCCGCGCCTGCGCGTGGACCTGGAAGTGAGCGACCGCCTGGCCGACCTGGCGCGCGACGGCATCGACATCGCCATCCGCAGCAGCAGTGCCTTGCCGGAGACCCTGGTGGCGCGGCAGATCGGCACGCTGGGCCGCGCGCTGTACGCCGCGCCGGCGTACCTGGCGCAGGCCGGCGCGCCCGCGCATCCGGCCGAGTTGCGCCACCACCGGCTGATCACCAACAGCGCGGTGACGGTGCTGAACCAGTGGCCCTTCATCGTCGAGGGCCGCCCGCTGAAGCTGCCGGCCGACGGCCACTGGCGCAGCAACGACACCGGGCTGATTGCCAACATGGTGGTGCAGGGCCTGGGCATCGGCCGGCTGTCGACCATCGCGGCGGGGCCGCTGGTTCAGCAGCAGCGGCTGGTGCCCGTGCTGGCCGATTTCGTCGACCCCGAGCCGATGGCGGTGCATGCGGTGTTCGCCGCGGCGCGGCAGCGCCTGCCCAAGATCAAGGCCTGTGTCGACTACTGGGCTGAATGGTTCGCACGCGGCGCTGAGCACCGCTCGGGGTCCGCCCGCGGCGCCTGAGCACCGCTCAGGGTTCGCCCGCGCCGCTCAGCGCACCGCGCCGCCGTAGCGGATGCGGTAGATCGCGCCGGCCTGATCGTCGGAGACCAGCAGTGAACCATCCGGCGCCACCAGCACGTCGGCCGGCCGGCCCCAGGCCGATTCATCCTGCAGCCAGCCGGTGACGAAGGGCGTGTAGCCGGTGGACCGGTCGCCGTTCAGCGTGACCATGCTGATGCGGTAGCCGATGCGGCGCGAACGATTCCACGAACCATGTTCGGCAATGAACACCTGGCCGCGGTAAGTGGCCGGGAACTGCGTGCCGGTGTAGAAGCGCATGCCCAGCGAGGCCACGTGCGGCCCCAGCGTCTGCGCCGGCGGCGTGAACTCGCTGCAGGGCCGCTCGCTGCCGAACTCGGGGTCGGGCAGCGTGCCGCCGTGGCAGTACGGGTAGCCGAAGTGCATGCCGGCGCGGGGCGCATGGTTCAGCTCGTCCGGCGGCAGGTCGTCGCCCAGCATGTCGCGGCCGTTCTCGGTGAACCACAGCGCCTTGGTGCCCGGATGCCAGTCGAAGCCGACGGTGTTGCGCACGCCGCGTGCAAAAGTCTCGAGCTTGCTGCCGTCGGGCTGCATGCGCAGGATCGTCGCGTAGCGGTCGGGGTCGGGCTTGCAGATGTTGCAGGGCGCCCCCACCGGCACGTAGAGCCAGCCATCGGGACCGAAGGCGATGAACTTCCAGCCATGGCTGCCGTCCCGCGGCAGGTCGTCGCGCACGACCACCGGGGCCGGCGGCTTGGCGAGTTGCGCGCCGATGTTGTCCAGCCGCAGGATGCGGTTCACCGCCGAGACGTACAGGCTGCCCTGCCGCCAGGCCACGCCCACCGGCCGGCTCAGGCCGCTGGCAATGACATGCAGCTTGCCGGCGCGGTAGTTGGCGTCGATCTCCAGCGCATGCACCTTGCCGTCCTGCATCGAGCCGACGTAGAGCACGCCGCCGTCGTTGGCCGCTGGCGCCCAGGCCATCTGGCGCGCGTTCGGCACACGGGCCAGCAGCTCGATCGTGAAGCCGGGCGGCAGCGTCAGCTTCTCTAGCGGCAACTCGGCGGCCTGCACCTGCAGGCCGCTGAAGACCAGCAGCAGGGCAGTTGCGGCATGACGCCATGCGCGTTGAATCATCTCAGTGCCGCCCGGCCGTTCCGAAGGCACTGAGCGCCCCCTTGGGGGGCAGCGAACGCAGTGAGCGTGGGGGTTCATCCTAATCCTTTCGGCCGCAAGCGGCTCAGCAACTCCTGCGCCCAGGCGGGCAGTTCGGGGCCGAAGGCTTCGGCCTGTTCGTATTCATCGCCATCGATCACCGCGCTGTGGCTCAGCGTGCCCCGGCCATGCACCGCCAGCTGCAGCCAGCCGCGGCCGGGCACGTCCCATTCCAGCGCGACAGCACCGTCGGGCGCCACCAGCACCTCGGGCGCGCGGGCATCGCCGGCCACCAGCGCCGTAAGGCGCTGCGCGTCGACCAGCGCGATCAGGCGCTGCGCTTCGCCCAGGGTCTCGATGTCGGGCGGCGTCCAGCCGCGGTCGCGGCCGATCAGCAGGGCTTCGCCCAGTGCGGTCTTCAAGGGGTCGGGCATGGCGGGATTGTGCGTGTGACCGGGCGTGGCCGGTCACTGGGCGATCGGGCTGCGGGCGCGCATCGGCGCGGTGGCCAGCGGCAACGCGAGCCGGGCCTCCAGCCCGCCTTCGGGTCGGTTGTGCAGCGTCAGTTCACCGCCCAGCGCCATCGCCAGCTGCTGCGCAATCGCCAGGCCCAGGCCGGTGCCGCCGTTGTCGCGGTTGCGCGAGCTGTCGACGCGGTAGAACGGCACCAGCACCCGGGTCAGTTCGGCCTCGGGAATGCCTGGGCCGCGGTCGAGCACGGTGATGCGCACGCGGCCGGCTTCGGTGTGCAGCCGCACCTGCGCGGCGCCGCCGAACTTCAGCGCGTTGTCGATCAGGTTGGTCAGCAGCCGGCGCAGCGCCTGCACGCGGGTGATCAGCGGCGCGTCGAGCCGGCCGCTGAATTGCGCGTCGTGCCCCGCGTCGCTGGCATCGCAGACCAGGCCATCGACCAGCGCGTTGAGGTCCACCGCCTGCAGCGGCTCTTGCGCGGCCTGCGCGGTGCGGGCATAGGCCAAACCTTCTTCGACCAGCGCCTGCATGGCCTGCAGATCGGCCAGCAGCTTGTCGCGCAGGCCGGCGTCGTTGACCTGTTCGGCGCGCAGGCGCAGCCGGGTGATGGGCGTCTGCAGATCGTGCGAGATCGCCGCCAGCAGATGCAGGCGTTCGGCCAACTGCTGCTCGATGCGCTGCTGCATCGCATTGAAGGCCCGCGCGGCGCGCGCCACTTCCTGCGGGCCGAGTTCGTCGATGCGGTGGCCTGTGAGCGGACCCGCGCTGATGTGGGCAAGGGTGCCCGTGTCGTGGCCGGCATGCGAGGCGTCCGCCGCGGCGGCCAGGCGCGACAGCGGCCGCACCGCCAGCCGCACGCCCCACCAGGTGGCGGCGGCCAGCACCAGCAGCTGCAGGCCCAACAGCAGCGCGGTGCCGGTGGAGACCCAGGTCGTCGACGGGCGCAGCTGCAGCGTGAGCGGGCCGCCGTCGGCCAGCCGCAGCGGCAGCTGCAGCGTGGCCTGATCGGGCCCGCGCACGGGCGGACCGACGCGGGCCGCACCGATCTCGCCGGCGATCGCCGACGCCAGCAACAGAGCCAATGCACTGTCATCGGGGGCCGCCGCGCCGGCCGGTTGCAGCGTGTAGTGGTAGTTCTGCCGGGCCAGCCGCGGCAGCCAGTCGCTGCGCTCGGCGGCCGGCAGGCGGTCCAGCACGGCGACGGCGGTGGCCACGTCACGTCCGAGGTAGGCCGTCATCATGCTGCGGGTCAATTCGCCGCGTTCCCGCAGGATCGAGCCGAAGGTCAGCAGGTGCGCCAGCGCCAGCGCCGCGAACATCAGCAGCGCGATGCGGCCGAACAAGGTGCGGGGCCAGCGCAGGTTCATGACAGCTCGGCCGTCACGTCGGCGCAGAACACATAGCCGCCGTTGCGCACGGTCTTGATCCAGCGCGGCTCGCGCGGGTCCTCGCGCAGGCGGCGGCGCAGGCGGCTGACCAGCAGGTCGATCGAGCGGTCGAAGGCATCGGCCTCGCGGCCCTGCGTCAGGCTCAGCAGCTGGTCGCGCGACAGCACGCTTTGCGGGTGGTCCAGCAGCACCTGCAGCAGCCGGTACTCGGCGCCGGTCAGCGGCACCAGCGTGCCCTGGCCGTCGTGCAGCTGGCGGGCGATGGTGTCGACGCACCACTCGCCGAAACGGCGCTCGCGCGCCGCGGCCGGATCATGCCGCGCCGGTCCCATGGTGGACTGCATGTTGGGAGGCAGCATGCGCGTGCGCCGCAGCACCGCGCGGATGCGCGCCAGCAGCTCGCGCGTGGCGAAGGGTTTGCACAGGTAGTCGTCGGCGCCCATCTCGAGGCCGAGGATGCGGTCGGCCTCTTCGCTGCGCGCGGTGAGCATCAGCACCGGGATGGCGGCACTGGCGCTCGGCGCGCCGCGGCTGCGCAGGTCGCGGCACAGCGACAGGCCGTCCTCGCCCGGCAGCATCAGGTCCAGCACCACCAGGTCGATGCGGTGGCCAGCAAGCGCTTGGCGCATCTGCGGGCCGTTCGCGGCCGTGCTGACGCGGTAGCCGGCCTGCTGCAGGTAGGCGGCCAGCAGGCCCAGCAATTGGCGGTCGTCGTCGACCAGCAGCAGATGGTCTGGGGTGTCCATCGCGCCACCTTACTTGGTTTCGGCCGGCTGCTTTGTATCGCTCTTTGTCTGACCGTGCGGCCGACATCGTTGCTGACAAAACCGCGGACGCGTCGACACAGCCGGACGGGCGGCGCCGGATTCAATCGCCGCAGCTTGGACGAACCTGGAGTGCACGATGAAACAACTGCGATGGATGGGCCTGGTGGCGATGCTGGCCGGTGGGGCCGCGCTGGCCCAGACCTCGGCGGCCAGCGACCCGCGCGGCCGCTGGATCACCGCCAGCGGCAACCTGGAGGTGGAGATCGCGTCCTGCGGCGCTGCCTTGTGCGGCACCGTGACGCGCGTGCTCGGCAATCGCTCGATGACACCGGGCGGCGGCGAGATGCAGCCGGCCGATGCGCGTTCGCCGCTGGGCCTGCGACTGCTGAAGGACTTCAGCCCGCTGGCCGGCGGCGACGCGGCTGCTGCACCGAAAGAGTGGCGCGGCGAGATCTACAACCGCGAGAACGGCAAGACCTACCGTTGCACGATGAGCGTCAGCACCGCATCGCAGGCCGGCGGCGAACTGCTGCTGCACGCCTATGTCGGCCTGCCGTTGTTCGGCAAGACACAGGCCTGGCAGCGCGTGCCGGTGGCGGCCGCGGCGGCGGCTTCGGCGGCGCAGTGAGCGGGGACGTGGCGATGTGGCAGACCTTGTTCTCGCTGGGCGCGGGCATGGCCACGGTGGCCAGCCCCTGCGTGTTGCCTATCCTGCCGCTGCTGCTGGGGGCCAGCCTCGGGCCTGCCGGTGGCGGTGGTGGTTCGGCCTGGCGGCCGCTGGCGATCATCGTCGGCTTCGTGCTGGCGTTCTCGGCCGCGGCGGTGCTGTTCGGCGCGTCGACGCGGGTGCTGGGTGTCTCGCCCGAGGCCTTGCGCACGGCCAGCATCGTGCTGCTCGCGGGTTTTGGCTTGGTGCTGCTGTGGCCGAGCCTGCCGGGCCACTTGATGCGCCTGTTGCGTCCCTTGCGCCAGTTGCGCCGCCTGTTGCCCTTTGCCGGTCTGCCGGGCGACAGGCGACCGTTCTCCGGTCTGGTCGATCGGGCGATGGCGTTCGGCCAAGGCCCCGGGCTCGGTGCCGCGCTGCTGCTGGGCATGAGCCTGGGCGTTGTCTGGACACCCTGCGCCGGACCGGTGCTGGCCTCCATCCTGGCGTTGATCGCGACGCAGCAGCAGCCGGCCGAAGCCGCGGGGCTGCTGCTGGCCTATGCCGCGGGCGCCGGGCTGCCGATGCTGGTGATTGCCTACGGCGGCCGCGCGGCGGCGCAGCGGGTGCGGGCACTCGCGCGCCACGCCGAGGCGCTGCGCCGCGGCTTCGGCGTGCTGGTGCTGGCCACCGCGCTGGCGATGCAGGCGCAGTGGGATGCGTCGGCCGCGGCCTGGCTATCGACGCTGGTGTCGGCTGCCCGTGCCGAGCCGATGAAGGCGCCGCCGGCCCTTGCCGAGCCGGCGAAGGCGCCGCCTGTGCCAGCCGATGCGATAGCGCCCGAGTTCACCGGCCTGCAAGCCTGGTTCAATTCACCGCCACTGACGATGGCCGGTCTCAAGGGCCGCGTGGTGCTGGTCGACTTCTGGACCTTTTCCTGCGTCAATTGCATCAACACCTTGCCGCACCTGCAGCGCTGGCATCAGCGTTTTGCCGAGCGTGGCCTGGTGATCGTCGGCGTGCACACGCCGGAGTTCGCCCATGAGCGTGAGGCCGCGCAGGTGCAGGCCGCCATCCGGCGCCATGGCATCGGCTATGCCGTGGCCCAGGACAACCGCTACGCCACCTGGAGCGCCTGGCGCAACCAGTACTGGCCCGCGCTGTACCTGGTCGACCGTCAAGGCCGCGTCGTTTTCCGCCATGTCGGCGAAGGCGACTACGCACACATCGAGCAGCAGATCGAGCAGGCGCTGCGCTGAGCCCGGGGTGGCCTGTTCAGCCCCCGGCTCTCATCAGCGTGCTCTTGCCGAACAGGCTTTCGATCAGGTCCACCGCCACTTCGGCGGTGGCGTTGCGCACATCGAGTGCCGGGTTCAGCTCCATCACGTCCAGCGAGGCCATGGCGCCGGAATCGGCAATCATCTCCATGCACAGCTGCGCCTCGCGGTAGGTCGGGCCGCCCTTCACCGTGGTGCCGACACCGGGCGCGACATCGGGGTCGAGGAAGTCGACATCGAAGCTGACATGCAGGTGGGTGTTGGCGTCCATCGTCGCCAGCGCCAGCTCCATCGTGTGGCGCATGCCCATCTCGTCGATGTACCGCATGTCGAAGACTTCCAGGCCCATCTTGTGCACCAGGCGTTTTTCGCCTGCGTCCACCGAGCGGATGCCGATCTGGCGGATCCACTTCGGGTTGACCGCGGGCACCTGGCCGCCGATCTCGATCAGCGCCTGCGGCCCCAGCCCGCACAGGCAGGCCACCGGCATGCCGTGGATGTTGCCGCTGGGCGTCAGCACGCTGGTGTTGAAGTCGGCATGTGCATCGAGCCACAGCACGCGCAGCTTCTTGCCCGCCGTGCGGCAGTGGCGGGCCACGGCGCTGATCGAGCCCAGCCCCAGGCAATGGTCGCCGCCCAGCAGGATGGGCAGGCGGCCGTCCTGCAGTTCGGCGAACACCGCATCGTGCACGGCCTGGTTCCAGGCCACCACCTCGTCGAGGTGGCGGTAGCCTGCCACCGGTGCCGACCAGGGGTTGGCCGGGCCGCTGAGGTTGCCGCGGTCGATCACCTCCAGCCCATGGCCCTCGAGCGTCGACTGGATGTTGGCCACGCGCAAGGCCTCGGGGCCCATGCTGGCGCCGCGGCTGCCCGCGCCGATGTCGGTGGGCGCGCCGATCAGGCTGACTCGTTTGTTCATGGCACGCAGCGCAAAGGCGAGTGGGCGCGTCGGATCAGATGTCGTCGGCGAACTCGCCGGTCTCGGTGGGTGCGATGTCGAAGCCATAGTGCTCGGCCAGGCGCGACCAGGCGTCCTCGGCGGTCTCGACGAAGTGGAACAGGTCCAGGTCGCCGGGGCTGATCATGCCGGTGTCCACCAGGTGCTGGAAGTTGATCAACTTCTCCCAGAAGGCGCGGCCGAACAGCAGGATCGGGCGGCGGCGGCTCTTACCGGTCTGGATCAGCGTCATCGTCTCGAACAGCTCGTCCAGCGTGCCGAAGCCGCCGGGGAAGCAGACCAGCGCGATGCTGCGCATCACGAAGTGCATCTTGCGCAGCGCGAAGTAATGGAACTGGAAGCACAGCTCGGGCGTGATGTAGGCGTTCGGCTCCTGCTCGTGCGGCAGCACGATGTTCAGGCCGATGCTTTTGCCGTTGACCTCGTGTGCGCCGCGATTGCCGGCTTCCATGATGCCGGGGCCGCCGCCGGTGACGACGTAGATCGGCGTCTCCAGCGTGCGTGAGCGCTCGGTGACCAGGCCGGCGAAGCGGCGTGCTTCGTCGTAGTACTGGCTCATCGCCATTGCGGCTTCGGCGCGGCGCACCAGCGGTGCGTCGTCCGCGGCGCGGGCCTGGGCCAGCCGCGCTTCGGCGACTTCGGGCGGCAGGATGCGCGCGCTGCCGAAGATCACGATCGTCGATTCGATGCCCAACTCGGTCTGCACCATCTCGGGCTTCAGCAGCTCCAGCTGCATGCGCACCGGGCGCAACTCCTCGCGCAGCAGGAACTCGGTGTCGGTGAAGGCCAGCCGATAGGCGCTCTTCGGGCCGTCGTAGCGTGACGGCGGCTTGGCCGCATGGGCGTCCTCTTCGGCAGTGGGAAAGTTGCGGGCCGTCAGGTCTTCTGGCTTGGAGGTATCCATGCGCGCAGCTTAAGCCAAAGCGCAGCGCTTACGATCCGACATCAAACCCCCAACGCCGACATGACACCGCTGGCACTGACCCTGGACCTGGACGACACGCTGTGGCCGGTGTGGCCGGCGATCGAACGCGCCGAGCACCTGCTGATGGAGTGGTTGCACCACCACGCCCCGGCCACCGCGGCGGCGCACGACACGCGCACGCTGCGCGCCTTGCGCAATGAGGTGGAGCGCCGGCAGCCCGACTGGGCGCATGACTTCAGCCGCATCCGCCGCGAATCGATCCGCCTGGCCTTGCAGCAGCAGGGTGACGACCCGGCGCTGGCCGAACCTGCGTTCGAGGCCTTCTTCGCCGCGCGCCAGCAGGTGGACTTGTACGCCGATGCGCTGCCGGCGCTGGAGCGCCTGGCCGCACGCTGGCCGATCCTGGCGCTGAGCAATGGCAATGCCGATGTGCAGCGCATCGGCATCGGCCGCTTCTTTCGCGCCAGCCTGAGCGCACGCGAGTTCGGCGTCGGCAAGCCCGCGCCGATGATCTTCCATGCCGCCTGCCGGCAACTCGGCGTGGCGCCGGCGCAGGTGCTGCACATCGGTGACGATGGCGCGCTGGACGTGGACGGCGCGCTGAACGCCGGCCTGCGGGCCGCCTGGGTCCGGCGCAGCGGTTTGCCGGCCCCGGCGCCGCAGGGCACACCGCATCACACGGTGGACGATCTGCTGGCACTGGCGGACGAACTGGGCAGCTGACCCATCGGTGAGGCGGCCGCTCGGACGGTCGCTCTGAAAACCGCTCGGACTGCCGCTCAGGTGGCGCGTTGTGCGCACACCGGGCAGTCCGGCTGGCGGGCCACGCGGATCTCGGTCCACTCCATCGTGCGCGCATCCAGCATCTGCAAGCGCCCGGCCAGGGAACGGCCGACGCCGGTGAGCAGCTTCAGCGCTTCGGCCGCCTGCATCGTGCCGATGATGCCGACCAGCGGCGCGAAAACACCCATCGTCGCGCAGTGCGCGTCGGCCACGGTGGCCTCGGGCGGGAACAGGCAGGCGTAACACGGCGCCTCGGGCTGGCGGGTGTCGTAGACCGAGATCTGGCCGTCGAAGCCGATCGCGGCACCGGCCACCAGCGGCTTGTGATGGGCCACGCAGGCCCGGTTCACGGCCTGGCGGGTGGCGAAGTTGTCGCTGCAATCCAGCACCACGTCGGCCTCGGCCACCGCGGTGTCCAGCCACGCTGCATCGGCGCGCTGCAGTACCGGCATCACCTGCACATCGGGGTTGATCGCGGCGATGCTGTCACGGGCCGATTCGGCCTTGGGCCGGCCGACGCGCGCCAGGTTGTGCGCGATCTGGCGCTGCAGGTTGGTCAGGTCCACCGTGTCGTGGTCGACCAGCGTGATGCGGCCGACGCCGGCGGTGCCCAGGTACAGCGCCACCGGCGAGCCCAGGCCACCGGCGCCGATCACCAGCGCATGCGATTGCAGCAGGCGCTGCTGGCCTTCGATGCCGATCTCGTCGAGCAACACGTGGCGGGAATAGCGCAGCAGTTGGTCGTCGTTCATGTCGGCACCGCCGGGCCGTTCCCAAGGGGCCGACGCGCCCCAGCGTCACGAAGGGACGCCTTTGGCGTCTCTGGGGGCAGCGAACGAAGTGAGCGTGGGGGTTTCATCTCCACGAGCATATGACGTCTGCTGCCACTCGTCGCACGGTGACTTCCGGCCTCCTTAGCGCGCCGCATAATGCCCCCGGCCTCGCATGGTGGTCGGGGCGGGTATGGCGCACACATGGCGATGTCGACAGGCAAGCGGGCGTTGATCACACTGGCCCTGGCGGGCATGTTTGGCGGCGCCTTGTTCTTCGCGCTGCGGGGCCAACGCGAAGACCAGGCCCAGTGGCAGGAAGCCCAGGCGGTTGCCAATGCGGTGGAGTTGAAGGGCATCATCGCCCTCGATGTCGAGCCCTTCTTCAAGGACCCGCGGGTGATCAAGGTGCTGGCGGCGCACAAGCTGCCGGTCAGCGTGGTGCGCGTCGGCAGCCGGGAGATGGCGGCCAAGGTGGTCGCCGGGGCGTCGCCGGACTTCCTGTTTCCCTCCGGTGTCGTCGCCGCGAACCAGGTGGTCGATGCGGCGCGCAAGGCCAATATCGCGGCGGCCCAGGCCTCGCCGTTCTTCACGCCCATGGTCATCGCTTCGTGGGAGCCGATCGCCAAGATCCTGGTGGCCAACGGCCTGGCCAAGCCGATGAGCCCCAAGGTCTATGCGGTGGACATGGCCAAGCTCACCGCTGCGATGCTGGCGAAGAAGAAGTGGAAGGATTTGAAGGACGCAGCGGCCTATGACGTCAGCCGCAGCGTGCTGGTCTCGACCACCGACGTGCGGCGCAGCAACTCCGCCGCGATGTACCTGGCGCTGACCAGCCATGCGCTGACCGGCGACATCGTCACCGACCGCGCCGCCGCGCAGCAGACGGCGATGAAGCTGGTCGAGCTGTTCAAGCGCCAGGGCTACCAGGAGAACTATGTCAACGGCAACTTCGACGACTACGTGGCCATCGGCATCGGCAAGACGCCGATGGCCTTCATCTACGAGAACCAGCTGGTGAACTACGCGCTGGCGAAGAAGGGCGTCGGCGCCGACATGGTGCTGCTGTACCCGCAGCCCACCATCGTCAACAAGGTGGTCTTCGTGTCGCTCAACGAGCGCGCCAAGGCGCTGGGTGAACTGCTGGCCAATAACGCCGAACTGCAGGGCATTGCCGTGGAGTACGGCTTCCGCATCGCCGACACGCAGCGCTTCATGGCCGCGGTGCAGCCCACCGGGCTGGCGGTGGAGCCGCGCCTCACGCAGGTGGTGGATCCGCCCTCGTTCGAAATCATGGCCGAGATGATCGACACGGTGGCCAAGGAGATGACGCAATGATGAGCCGTCGAATTGCGACACTGCGCGCGACGCTGGGCCTGGCCGCGCTGGTGCTGCTGCTGGCGGCCTGTCAGCGCAAGGAGGAAGCGCCAGCACCGAAATCGGCCACGGCAGCGGTTGCGCAGACCGAGTTCAAGGTGCTGGCCACCAGCGACCTGAAGGATGTCGAGCCGCTGGAAGAGATGGTGCTCAAGGCCACCGGCGTGAAGCTGAAGTTCCGCTTCGGCGGCACCATGGAAAGCACCGAGGCGGTGTTGACCGGCAATGCCAAGTCCGATGCCGCGTGGTTCGCGAATGCCAAGTACCTGCTGAGCGATGCGCAAGGCCAGTCGCGCGTCAAGCTGCAGGAAAAGATCATGCTGTCGCCGATCGTCGTCGGCGTTAGCGAGTCGGACGCCAAGCGCCTGGGCTGGGCCGATCCCGCGGTGGCTGCCAAGCTGAGCTGGAAGGACATCGCCACGGCTTCGCGCAACGGCAAGCTGACGTATGCGCTGTCCAACCCCGCCACCTCGAACCAGGGCTTCATGGCGCTGATGGGCGTGGTGGCCGCGGCCAGCCAGAAGGCCGAGGCGCTGACCGCCGCCGATGTCGACCGCGGCGCGATCAGCGATTTCCTGAAGGGCTACAAGCTGCCCGGCGACAACTCGACCTACCTGTCCGAGCAGTTCATCCTGCAGCAGGGCACGCGCGTCAATGCCTTCATCAATTACGAGAGCTGGCTGCTGAGCCTGAATGCCTCGGGCAAGCTGCGCGAGAAGCTGCAGCTGATCTACCCGCATGAAGGGGTCAGCACGGCAGACTACCCCTTCATGCTGCTGGACGACAGCAAGCGCGCCGATTACCTGAAGGTCGCCGAGTACCTCAAGGGTGAAGCCGCCCAGCTGTGGCTGGCGCGCCAGACGCTGCGCCGGCCGATCAAGCCGGAGTTCGCCGCACGTGTCGAAGACCTGCTGCCCAAGGGCGGCATGCAGGTGGAACTGCCGTTCTCGCCGGACCGCGCACTGGCCGATGGCCTGATCGCGGCCTACCTGAACGAATTCCGCGCGCCCATCGCATCGACCTTCGTGCTCGACACCAGCGGCAGCATGCAAGGCGGCGGCCGCCGCCAGCAACTGGTGCAGGCCATGCACTACATCGCCGGTGCGGATGCCTCGCTGACCGGCCGCATCGCCAAGCTGACGAATCGGGAACGGCTGTGGCTGCAGCCCTTTGCCGAATCGCCGTATGGCCTGACGGCCTTCGAGGTGCCGGCCGGCGCCGCCGCCGCCAAGGGCGTGGCGCTGCAGGCGGACAGCGACGCCAAGCAGCAGACCCTGGCCAAGGTGCGCGAGTTCGCGGACGGGCTGAACATGACCGGCGGCACGGCGCTGTACGACGCGGTGTACGACTCGCTGAAGCACATGCTCGACGAAAAGAAGAAGAACCCGAAGTACCAGTACTCGGTGGTGGCCTTCACCGATGGCGAGAACAACAAGGGCCGCTCGCTGGAGCAATTCAAGCGCGACTACGCGGCGCTGCCCGAAGACGTGCGCGGCATCCCGGTGTTCATGGTGCTGTTCGGCGAAGCCAACGATGCGGCGCTGAAAGATCTTGTCAGCGTCACCGGCGGCCGCGTCTTCGACGCGCGCAAGACGCCGCTGTACAGCGTGTTCAAGGACATCCGGGCCTATCAGTAGAGACGAGATGGCTGCGAAGCTGTGGCGCCTGATTGCCTCGCCCGCCAACTGGTGCGGGCTGGGGCTGGCCATCGTGGTGCTGGTGCTGAAGGCGCTGGGTCTGCTCGGCACGCTGGGCCTGGGGCTGGCGGTGCTGGCCTATGCCGCCGGATTCGTGATCGGCGGCATGTGGCTGGGTTTTCCGTCGACCCAGGCGCCCAAGTGGGAAGCCTTGCAGTTCAGCGACGAAGGCGATGCGAATGAGGCGATGGGGCGGGCCCTGTCCGGTGTGCGCCGGCTCACCGAGCACAACCCGGACAACCGCATCCCGGCCAGCCTGCAGGCGCGGGTGCTGGAGCTGTGCAAGGCGCTCGAGGGCCTGCTGGACCAGTGGGAGCGCTCACGCGGCAGCTTGTCGCTGCAGGACAGTTTCCACGCCCGGCACATTGCAATCCAGTACTTGCCCGAAGCGCTGAACACCTACTTGTCGATTCCCGCGGCCTATGCCACCGGCAAACTGCTGGACAACGGCAAGACGGCGCAGGACACCTTCAAGGACACGATCGCAGAGCTCGAAACCAAGGTGCGCCAGCTCGGTGACGACCTGGCATCGCAGGATGCGCGTGCCTTCCTGCTGCATTCGCGCTTCCTGAAGCAAGAACTGGATGCCGGCGGCCAGCCCGATGGCCGCTTGTCGGACGGCGCGAGCCGGTGAATCCGTGGGGCCCGACTGAATAGCGGGGCAGTACCGGCGGCGTCATGCCGCCGGTAGGCGCCTTACTTGGTCTTGGTTTCGACGTCCAGCGCGGCCTTGCGCTCGGTGACCGTCTTGCTCACCGCGACCGGCCGGCCCTTGAGCTGGTTCAAGGCCTGCTCCAGCGGGAAGTCCAACGCGCTGCCGAACTCGGGCAAGGGCTTGGGGGGTTCCTTGCTCTTGGCCATCTGCTCTTCGAGCTTCTTCTTGGCTTCCTCGCGGGCCTTCTCGCGGGCTTCGTCCTTCTTTTCCTCGCCGTTGACGAGGTGCTTCTCGAGATCGGCCTCACGCATGCGCAGGGCGGCGAAGACGTTGCCTTCGGCGGTTTCATCGAGCCAGACGTCGGGCACGATGCCCTTGGCCTGGATCGAGCGGCCGTTGGGCGTGAAGTAGCGCGCGGTGGTCATCTTGATGCCGGTGTCGGCCGTCAGCGGACGCACGGTTTGCACCGAGCCCTTGCCGAAGGTCTGCGCACCCATCACGACGCCGCGCTTGTGATCCTGCAGCGCACCGGCGACGATTTCGCTGGCCGAGGCCGAGCCTTCGTTCACCAGCACCACCATCGGCACCGACTTCAACGCCGCCGGCAGCTTTCTCAGGGGATCCGGGCCGCGGCGCACGTAGTACTCGGGCGAGGCCTTCAGCGTGGAGCGGGACTCGGCGATCTGGCCGTTGGTGGACACGACGGTCACGTCCTGCGGCAGGAAGGCCGCGGAAATCGCCACCGCGCCTTCGAGCAGGCCGCCGGGGTCGTTGCGCAGGTCCAGCACCAGGCCCTTGATGTTGGGGTCGGTCTTGTACAGCTCGTTGACCTTGCGCACGAAGTCGTCGACCGTCGGTTCCTGGAACTGGCTGACGCGCACCCAGGCATAGCCGGGCTCGATGACCTTGGCGCGCACGCTCTGCACGTGGATCTCTTCGCGCACGATGGTGACAGGGAAGTTGCGGCTTTCGTCCTTGCGGAAGATCGTCAGCAGCACCTTGGTGTTGGGCTCGCCGCGCATCTTCTTGACGGCCTGGTCCATCGTCAGGCCCTTGACCGCCGTGTCGTCGATCTTGGTGATCAGGTCGCCGCTCTTCAGGCCGGCGCGGAAGGCGGGCGAGCCTTCGATCGGGGTCACGACCTTGACCAGGCCGTCTTCCATGCCGATCTCGATGCCGACGCCGACGAACTTGCCGGTCGTGCCTTCGCGGAATTCCTTGAAACTCTTCTTGTCGAAGTATTGCGAGTGCGGGTCCAGGCCGGACACCATGCCGTTGATGGCATCGGAGATCAGCTTCTTCTCGTCCACCGGTTCAACGTAGGTCGTCTTGACCATCTCGAACACGTTGGCGAGCTGCTTCAACTCGTCCAGCGGGTAGGGGGCCATCCAGTTCTGCGCGACGGCCTGCAGTTGAATGGTGGTGAGCGCGCCGGCGACCGCCCCCAATGACAGAAGCCCGACGACCTTGAGTTTGCGACCCATCTTCACCCACCTTTGGCACGCCAGGGTGCCATCCACGAACGACCTGGTCCAGTATAAGGACCACAAGCGTTCTACGACAGCGGGTACTGACAAAAGTTGCATTCCAGATGCGGCCGGAATGCGCAAACTTCTGTGAAGTTGCAAAGGGATGAAAGTGATGTCCTGGCGCCTCCGACAGGAATCGAACCTGTATCTAGCGCTTAGGAGGCGCTCGTTCTATCCATTGAACTACGGCGGCGGGCGTCGAATTCTGCCTCACCAGCGCCAGGACCAGATCACGTCCACCGAGTTTTCCCCGCCCGACTGCGCACGCAGCGTGAAGCGCTGGGCTACGCGGTAGATCAGCTGCCAGGTGCCGGTGGTGGCGTTGACGCTGCGCTCATAGCCGACGTACCAGCGCCGCGACAGTTGCCGGCCCAGGCTGACGATGGTTTCGCGCACTTCGCCTTCGGACTGGCGCAGCGAAAAGTCGGTCAGGCCCAGCGATTCGATCAGCTTGTCGGTCGGCCCCTTGTTGCCATCGCCGCCGGCCAGCAGGGCCACTGCGGCGCGCTGCAGCAGCGCGGTGTCGGTGCGGCCCAGGCCGTCGGGGCTGCGGCCCAGCACCAGCCAGGAGAGCTTGTCGAAATCGGCCATCTCGGGCTCGCTGGTCAGGCGGATGCGCGGGTTCTGCGCATTGCCGACGACGCTGACGCCGACCACCACGTCCAGGTTCGGCCGGATCGCCAGCACGTCCAGCCGCGGGTTGTCCATCGAGCCCAGGAAGACGATTTCGCCGCGCGCGATCTCCAGCTTCTGGCCGTAGGCCGCATAGGTGCCGCCCTGCGTGCGCACGCTGCCGTTCAAGGCCAGCCGGCCGCCGGGGCTGCTGACGCGCAGGTCGCCGCGCAGGCCGGTGTCGATGCCGCGGCCTTTCAATTGCAGCTTGTCGCCCAGGTCGATGCGCACGGCGACCTGGGCATTGCGCAGCGGCGCCGGCAGCGCGTCGGCGGCTGCTGCGCCGTTGCCGGCGGCCGATGCTGCCGCGCCCGGCGCCGCGGCTGAGCGCGCTGCGGCCGACCCGTTGGCCCCCGGGCCGGCCGCCGACGCTGCCGATGCGACGGCGCGGTGCACCCTCACGTCGCCGTCCAGCGACGGTGCATCGGAGCGGCTCAGGTCGACCAGGCCTTCGTCGACCTTGAACTGGCCGTCCAGCTGCAGCTGGGTGGCGTCGAGCTTCATGTCGGCCTGGCCGCTGGCGACGATGCGGCGGTCGATGCGGCCGAGCAGCCGGAAGTGGTCGGCGGCCAGTTTCAGCTGCGCGGTCGGCTTTTCACCCAGCGTGGCGCCGCCGGTCAGCGTCAGGCTGCCGTCGCCGCCGCGGAAGCTGAAGCGCTCGATCTGCGCGCGCTCGCCGCTCAGGGTGATTGCCAGGTCGCCGTCGCTGAAGTTCACGCCTTGCAGCAGGTTGCGCAGGCCCAGGCCGCTGCCGTGCATCTCGCCGCGCAGCTCCGGCGCATTGAACTTGCCGCCCAGCGAGGCCGTGGTCCGCAGGTTGCCCGCCAGCCGCCAGCCCGGCGGCACCCAGGTGCCCCAAACGCCGAGGTTGGCCACCCGCGCCTGCAGCACGCCCTCCATCGGCGCCTCGGGCGCCGGCCAGCGGCGTTCGGGCGTCGTGCGGATCACCTGGGCACCGGCGATCTCGCCGACCTGGCGGCCGGCCAGGCCTTGCGCAAACTGCCACAGCCCATCGTGCACGCCGAGTGCCAGGCGCAGGTCGGTGAGGCCCAGCGCCTGGCGGTTGCCGAGCTCGTCGGTGATGGCCAGGTCGCCGCCGCTGCGCTCGAGCACCACGTCGGCGTCGAGCTTGCGGTCGCTGCGGATGTCGATGCGGCCGCTGATGCTGAGGTCGCCGCTCCAACCCATCGTCGGTTGCAGGCGCTTCAGCCAGCTCGCGACATCGATGCGCTCCAGCTCGGCCGACAAGCTCAGCCGCGACGCGTCGGGCGCCGAAGCAGGTGCCGCCTGCCACTGCACCTGCTGCCAGCGCAGCGCCGAGTTGAGCAGCTCGACGCGGCCTGGTGCCAACAGCAGGTTCAGCGGCGCGCCTCGGGCGTCGAGCGCCAACTCGCCACTGACCTGGCTGGTGGCGAACCACGGGGCGCTGCCTTCGGCCGCGTCGCGCGAGCCACCGCGCAGCGACAGGTTGCGCAGGCGCCAGCGGCTGCCGTCGTTGCCGGCCTGCCACTCGCCCTGCAGCGCCGCGTCGATGCGGCTGCCGCTGCCGGCCGGGCCGGCCAGATTCTCGGTCCAGGCGGGTGGCTTCATCGGGCTGTCGGCCGACAGCCGCAACTGGTGGCTGGCCAGGCTGCCGCTCACATCGGCCGTCAGGCGGTCCAGCTGCACGGCCGTGCTGGGTTGCGTCGCGACCTGGAGGCCGCGTGCCGCGAGCTTCAGCGACAGCGGCTGCTGCGCCGTGTCGCCATGGGCCCAGCTGAGATCGGCCTGGGCCAGCGCGGCATTCGGGCTGCGCAGCGCGCGCAGCGCCAGTCGGCCGTTGCTGCGCCAGGCCAGCCAGCGGCCGTCGAACTCGGCCTCGCCTTCCAGTGCGCCGGCGCTGGGCAGCCAGCCGGCGCTTGCCGGTACCGCGTCGCCGACCAGGCGCAGCAGCGGCGCGAGTGCGGCCAGCGTCGGCGCAGCGATCTGCACGCGGCCGCGCTGGCTGTTGCCATCGGCGCCGAACTGGCCTTCGGCCGTCATGCGGTTGCCGGCCGCCTGCAGCGTGGTGCCGAGTTTCAGCGTGGCATCGCTGTTGGCCAGCGACAGCTGGCCGCTCAGCGCCACGCCGGCCAGCACGCTGTCGGCCAGGTCGAGCTTCAGGTCGCCGCGCCAGGCTTGTTGCAACTGCAGAACCGGTCCGGCCGGGCGCACGGTGCCCGGCTGGTCGCGCCACAGCAGCTTGGCCTCGGCGCGGCCGTTCAGGCGATGCGGCCCCTGGCGCCAGGCGGACTTCGCGTCGCCGCGCCACCATGGCAGCGGGTCGAACTGCGCCAGCTGGGCCTGCAGCGCCAGTCGCCAGCCGGCCGTTTCACGCCGGGCCTCGCCGCTGGCCGTGGCGCGCGCCGTGCCGGCGCTGGCTTCGGCCTGGCGCAGCTGCCAATGCTCAGCATCGCCTTCGGCGTCCAGCTTCAGCTGCACCGGCACGCCGCTGCGGTCCAGCGACTGGCCGGCCAGCTGGGCCTGCAGGGCGATGCGCGGCGTGGCCGGCGCGCTGGCGCCTGCAGCCGGCAAGCCGCTGGCCTGCAGCGTCAACGGGCCGCTGACGCGCAGCGGCGCTGCGCGAGCATCCAGCCGCGCGGGCTGCACCGCGTCGAGCTGCAGCGTCAGCTCGAGCTTGTCGCCGGACCAGCGGCCGCTGCCGCGCACCGTGCCGGCGGTGGCCTGCGCGTCGGCCAGCGTCAGCTCGAAGTGCTGCAGCGCCAGCTGGTCCAGGCGCCGCGGCTCGCCGGCGATGTCCAGCAGCAGCCGGCGCAGCGGCAGGCGGGCTTCGTCGATGCGGCCCGGCTGGGCGTTGTCCAGCTGCAGCTTGGCGCTGGCGCTGCGATCCAGCCCGCTGGTGTGCACCTCGGCGCTGCCGCTGATGGCGGTTTGCGGCAGGCGCGCGGAGAGCGCGGCCAGGTCGAGCTGCCGCGTCGTCAGCGTCAGCGCGGCCAGCGGCCAGCCGGTGAACGGCGTGACCGTCGCCTTGGCCTGCAGCGCAGGCGCCGCGTGGCCTTCGCTGGCTTCGCCTTCGGCCGACAGCTGCAAGGCAAAGCGCGCCAGCGGCCCATCGGCCTGCGCCTGCGCCTGCCAGCGGCGCCCGCCCAGCGATTCGGCCTGCAGCCGGGCCTGCAGCGCCAGCGTATCGACAGCGCCGATCTGCAGGCTGCCGCGCAGACGGGCCTGCTCCCAATCGACTGCCAGCGCGTCGAGGCGGTGCAAGTTGCCGTTGTCGGCGCCGATGTCGACGCGGGCCTTCAGGCCCAGCAGCGGCGCCAGCTCGTCGATTTGCGTCGTCTCGACTTGCAGCGACTGGATCTGCAGCGCCAGCGGCGAACGCAGGTCGGTCAGCACGACCGGTGCGCTGGTCGAGGGCGGCCCGCTGCGGAAAGTCAGTTGGCGCACGCGCAGCTGCTCGATGCGCATGCGCGGCAGGCCGCGCCAGTGCCAGGGCTTGTCCTGCAGCTCCAAGCCGTGCAGCACCAGGCCGCGCAGCTGCAGCCGGCCGGCGTTGCCGGGCAAGGTCCAGTCGAGCTGGTCGATTTCCAGATGACCACTGGAGAAACTGCCGCGCACGCCCTGCGTGACCAGTCCGGACACCTGCCCCAGGCCCCAGGGCAGCGTGGATTCGGAGCGCCACAGGCCGATCAGCAGCAGCACCGGCGCCACGACGACCAGCAGCAGCACGGCCAGCGCCCAGGCCGCGCGGCGGCGGGCGCGGCGCGATTTGGGCGGCGGCGCCGGTGGGGCAGCACCGGCTGGCGTCGGATCGGGGCTGTCGTCCACGGGGTTCAAAATGCGATGCCTACGGAGAGGTGCAACCGGGCCTTGCGCAGCTCTTCGCCCCAGGCCAGGTCGACGCGCAGCGGGCCGATCGGGCTGCGCCAGCGCAGGCCGACGCCGTAGCCCAGCGCGGGCTTGTAGTCGGCCCAGCTGTCGGCGGCGCGGCCGGCGTCGACGAAGACCGCGCCCCATACCGCCGGCAGCTTGGCGAAGATCGGCCGCGCGATTTCGGCGCTGCCGGTCAGCAGCACGTTGCCGCTGATGATGTTGCCGTCGCGCAGCGGTGCGAGCGTGCGGTAGGCGTAGCCGCGCACCGAATCGTCGCCGCCGGCGCGAAAGCCCAGTGCGTCCGGCACGATCACCGCATCACGCTTGATGATCTGCCCGGCTTCGATGCGTGCCGTGCCGAACCACTGGCCGCCCAGCGGCCAGTAGCCGGTGAGCCGGCTGTAGACGCGGCCGAAGGGCCCGCGCTCGCCGACGTTGCTGCTGGCCTGGCCGGCGCCCAATTGCAGCGACGCGCTGTAGCCGCGCGTTGGCAGCAGCACGCTGTCCAGTCGTCGCAGCACCAGGTGAACGTTGCCGCTGATCGCGCGGGCATCGATCAAGCCGCCGCTGTTGAGGCTTTGCCGGGAACGCAGGAGCTCGCCGAAGTACAGGCGCTCGAGCTGCGGCGTGTCGGTGGTGCGGCCCAGGCGCAGGCGCTGGGACAGCACGGTGTCGGTGTCGCCCTTGACCCGCTCGGCCTGCACGCCCAGCAGGTTGCGGCCGAAGTCCTCGCCGGGGTGGCTGTAGAAGTCGGCGGTCAGCTTCTGCGCGTCGCGGCCCCATTCCAGCTTGTTGTAGCTGGTGACGCGTGCGCCGAACAGCTTGCGGTGGGTGTGTTCGATGGAGATGCGCGGGCCGGTGTTGTCGCTGAAACCCGCGCCGATGGTGGCCTGCTGCAAGGGCAGCTCGGACAGGCGCACGCTGACCGCGGCGCCACTGGCCTGCGCGGCGTCCGGATCGAAGCTGACCGACACTGCCTCGAACAAGCCGCTCTTCTGCAGCCTGTCCTGGTAATCCAGCAACAGCGTTTCGGTCAAGGGCGTGCCGGGCCCGAAGCCGGCCAGGCGCCGCACGGTGCGCTCGTCGTGCAGCTTCAGGCCTTCGATGTGCAGCGGGCCGGCCAGGAACAGCGGGCCGCTGGCCAGCGTGACCGCGAGCTGTGCAAGGCGCGTCGGCACATCGACATCGGCCTGGCTGTGCTGCACCGTCGCCGAGGCAAAGCCGGCCGCACGCAGCCGGGCCAGCCACTGCAGCTTGGTCTCGGACCAGTCGGCATTGCGGAACGGGCTGCCTGGGCGCAGCGGGCCGGCGGCCTGCAACTGCTTCTCCAGCGCCAGGGCCTGCGGCTCCTTGGCGGCCAATTGCTGAGCGAACATGCCGTCGAAGGACAAGCGCACGGTGTCGACTTCGGCGCGGGGCCCCGGTGTCACACGCACGCGCACCCGGGGCGGGCTGGTGTCTTCCCGCGTGACCTGCACCGTGGCCTCGAAGAAGCCTTCGGTCTGCAGCAGCTCGCGGGCTTGCGCGGGCGTGGCGGCAATCAGCCGCGCCCATTCGGTGTCGTCCAGGGATTCGTCGACGCGCATCGCCGCCAGCCGCGCCAGGTCCAGGTGCTGCTCGAGCAAGGCTTTCGACGGGCCTGGGGCTTCGACCACCAGCACCAGCGGCGGTGGCACGGTGTCCGCCGCGGCAGGTGCCGGCTTCAGCTGGGCGCAGCCGCCGCCGAGTGCGGCGATCAGCAGGGCCGCAGCCCAGACGCGCCAATCTCTCACTTCCCTCACTTGCTGAGCAGCCGCATCGCCCCCTCGAGCCCGGCCAGTGTCAGCGGGAACATGCGCTGGTTCGTCAACTGCTGGATGATCGAGATGCTCTGGCGGTACTGCCACACGCCTTGCGGCTCGGGGTTGATCCAGGCGAACTTCGGGAACGCGTGGGTCAGGCGCTGCAACCATTCGGCGCCCGGTTCTTCGTTGTTGTATTCGACGCTGCCGCCGGGCTGCAGGATCTCGTAGGGGCTCATCGTCGCGTCGCCGACGAAGACCAGTTTGTAGTCCTTGTTGTACTTGCGGATGATGTCCCAGGTGGCCGTCTTCTCGCTGTAGCGGCGGCGGTTGTTCTTCCACATGAAGTCGTAGACGCAGTTGTGGAAGTAATAGAACTCGAGGTGCTTGAACTCGCTCTTGGTGGCCGAGAACAGTTCTTCGACGCGGTGGATGTGCTCGTCCATCGTGCCGCCCACGTCCATCAGCAGCAGCACCTTCACCTTGTTGTGGCGCTCGGGCACCATCTTGATGTCCAGGTAGCCGGCATTCGCCGCGGTGCAGTGGATGGTGTCGTCGAGGTCCAGCTCGGTCTCGGCGCCTTCACGCGCAAAGCGGCGCAGCCGGCGCAAGGCCACCTTGATGTTGCGCGTGCCGAGCTCCAGCGTGTCGTCGTAATCCTTGTAGGCGCGCTGGTCCCAGACCTTCACCGCACTCTTGTTGCGGCCCTTGTCCTGGCCGATGCGGATGCCCTGCGGGTTCACGCCATACGCGCCGAAGGGGCTGGTGCCGCCGGTGCCGATCCATTTGCTGCCGCCTTCGTGGCGCTCCTTCTGTTCTTCGAAGCGCTTCTTGAGCGTCTCCATCAACTCGTCCCAGCCCATTTTCTCGATCAGCGCCTTCTGCTCGGGCGTCAGTTCGAGTTCCAGGTTCTTGCGCAGCCAGTCCAGCGGCACTTCCTTGGTGAAGTCGGCCAGCATCTCCACGCCCTTGAAGTAGGCGCCGAAGGCACGGTCGAACTTGTCGAAATGGGCTTCGTCCTTGACCAGCGAGGCGCGCGACAGGTAGTAGAACTCGTCGACCGAGGGGCCGATGACCTCGGCCTTGATCGCTTCCAGCAGCATCAGGTATTCCTTGACCGAGACCGGCAGCTTGGCCGCGCGCAGCGTGAAGAAGAAGTTGATCAGCATGGTCAGGTCCCGGTCGGGGGCGGGCAGGGCAGGGTCAGGTGGCGAGCATAGCCGCAGCACAGGGGCCGTGCAGACTTCACACGGGGTGTTCCGCCGGGCACGCAGCATGCTCTGTGTCGGCCTAATTGTCTCAAGTTGTGAACTATCTCGGTCGATGACCCGACGATGCTGGGAAACGTCGCGCTCACTCTGCTGACCTTGCTGTTGCTGCTGCTCGCGGCTTCAGCCGGCTGGGCGATGGCCGGGCGGGCACTGAACCTGTCGCAACGGGCGGCGCGCCACTGGACCTGGTCGGCGCTGTTCTGTGCCTTCAGCCTGGCCTTGATCCTGGCCCGCGGCACGGCGCCGGATTGGCTGGCGATGAGCGGTGGCAATGTGCTGAGCGTGCTGTCGGTGCTGGCGATGCGCCGCGGCGCATTGCTGTTCCTGCGCCAGCCGATGGCCGACAGCGAAGCCGTGCTGATACTGGTGCTGGTGACGGTGTCGAACCTGCTGGCCCTGCTGTTGCCCGCGGCCCATGTGCACCTGGCCCAGGTGATGCTGACCTGCGGTGCCCTGGCCTGGACGCTGATGCGCATGAGCGTGCAGACCTACCCGACCTTGCGCGGCGAGTTCGGCGAGCGCACCGCCTTCCTGCTGGTGGCGCCGCTGGTGGCCGGCGTGGCGATGTTCACGCTGCGCATGACGGTGGGCTTCATTCCCCAGGCGCCCACGCTGCAGCCGCTGCCGATGGACACGCCCTTGAACGTGGCCTCGGCGCTGCTGATCCTGCTGTTGACGCTGCTCCAGCACGCCAGCATGGTGGTGATGGCGCTGCAGCGCATGGTGCGCAAGCTGCGCCACCTGTCGCAGCGCGATGCCCTGACCGGCCTCTACAACCGCGCCGAGTGGACGCGCCAGCTCGAAGCCCAGCACCGCTGGCTGGGCCGCTTCGGCGAGCCCTTCGGCGTGCTGATGATCGACATCGACCACTTCAAGAAGATCAACGACACGCTGGGCCATGCCGCCGGCGACGCGGTGCTGCTGACCGTGGCCCAGGTGCTGACCGCCTCGGCCCGCGAGGTGGACGTGATCGGCCGCCTCGGCGGCGAGGAGTTCGGCGTGCTGCTGCCGCGCTCCGAGCACATGACGGTGCGCCGCGCCGCCGAGCGCCTGCGCCAGGCGCTGGGTGACGCCGAGACGAGCTGGAAAGACCAGCCGATCCGGCTGACCGTGTCGATCGGCGCTGCGCTGGGCACCGATGCCGACGAAGCGCCCAGCCATGTGCTGGAGCGGGCCGATCGGGCGCTCTACCAGGCCAAGAACAATGGCCGCAACCGCACGGTGGTGGCGCGTATCGCGAGCTGAGCGCCGGCGCGTCGCGCTCGCATGGGCAGGCTGAGCAGAGCCGCGGCGAACAGAGTGGCGCACCGCGCTGGGGTCGATCCCAGTCGGACTCGTCCGATTGGGACAGATCACGGCTTGTTGCGTTTCGCTCGACGCCATGAAATGACACCACGTCGCAGTCATGTCGACACGCGCCGTCCCCTCGATCAAAGGAGCGTCCCATGTCTTTCAATTTCGCCGTCAGTGGCGGGGTTTCGACCGCCTCGTTGCATGCACTGTCCAGCATTGCCCTTGAGCAAGCTGCCGCCCACTCGGCCTCCAGCACGTCGGCCGCGTCGGTCGACGATGTGCCACCGTGCGGCACACCGACGCCGGGCCATCCGCCGATTCCGCACGGGCTCGGCTCGCTGCTCGGCTCGCTGCTGGACAAGGTCGCGCTGAACCCGCAACCGCTACCGCCGAAGGACGCTGGCGCCGCATTTGCTGGCGGCAAGATCGCTGCATTC
>NZ_DATILJ010000202.1:0-36790 GCF_035476535.1 Aquabacterium sp. | reverse complement strand
CGAGCGCGAGGAAGTGCAGCACCGCGAGTTCGTCGAGCACATCATCGATTTCCTCGAGATCCAGGCCTACCGCAAGACCCCCGTCGGCCGCCTGCCCTATGGCCTGCAGAAACGCGTGGACCTGGGCCGGGCGCTGGCGATGGAGCCGCAGGTGCTGCTGCTCGACGAGCCGATGGCCGGCATGAACGTCGAGGAGAAACAGGACATGTGCCGCTTCGTGCTGGACGTCAATGAAGAGTTCGGCACCACCATCGTGCTGATCGAGCACGACATGGGCGTGGTGATGGACATCTCCGACCGCGTGGTGGTGCTGGACTACGGCCGCAAGATCGGCGACGGCACACCGGACCAGGTGCGCGGCAACCCCGACGTGATCAGTGCCTACCTCGGCACCAGCCACTGAAGCAGCACGGCAAGGCAACAGGCGATGGCATTTTTCCTCGAAACCCTGATCGGCGGCCTGATGTCGGGCATGCTGTATTCGCTGGTGGCGCTCGGCTTCGTGCTGATCTTCAAGGCCTCCGGTGTCTTCAACTTCGCGCAGGGCGCGATGGTGCTGTTCGCCGCGCTGGCGATGGCGCGCTTCGCCGAATGGATCCCGAAATACCTGGGCGTCGACAGCAAGGTGCTGGCGCTGGTGCTGGCCTTCATGGCCGCGATGGTGCTGATGGTGGCGCTGGCCTGGTTGATCGAGCGGCTGGTGCTGGGCAAGATGGTCAACCAGGACGGCATCTCGCTGCTGATGGCCACGCTGGGCATCTCCTACTTCCTCGACGGCTTCGGCCAGACGATCTTCGGCTCGGACATCTACAAGATCGATGTCGGCATGCCCAAGGACCCGATCTTCCTGCTCGACAAGATCTTCCCCGGCGGCATCCTGGTCAGCCAGGAAGACCTGGTGGCCGCGCTGATCGCCGCCACGCTGGTGGCCGCGCTGGCCAGCTTCTTCCAGTTCACCAGCACCGGCCGCGCACTTCGGGCGGTAGCAGACGATCACCAGGCCGCGCAATCGATCGGCATTCCGCTGAACCGCATCTGGGTCATCGTCTGGAGCGTGGCCGGCTTCGTCGCGCTGGTGGCCGGCGTCATCTGGGGCAGCAAGCTGGGCGTGCAGTTCTCGCTGTCGGTGCTGGCGCTGAAGGCGCTGCCGCTGGTCATCCTGGGCGGGCTGACATCGGTGCCGGGCGCCATCATCGGCGGGCTGATCCTGGGCGTCGGCGAGAAGCTGGCCGAGGTGTTCATCGGCCCGTACCTGGGCGGCGGCATCGAGATCTGGTTTGCCTATGTGCTGGCGCTGATCTTCCTGCTGGTCAGGCCGCAAGGCCTGTTCGGCGAGAAGATCATCGATCGCGTCTAACACTCAAAGAACGGGACACGAGCATGATTTACCGGGAAAACGGCCAGTTCAAGACCAGTTACGGCGCCGACCAGCAGATCTTCCCGATCCTGCAGGACCGGGTGGTGATGCTGGGCCTGCTGGCGGTGGCCTTCGTCGCCGTGCCGCTGCTGGCATCCGAGTACCTGTTCCGCGCCATTCTGATTCCGTTCCTGATCCTCTCGCTCGCCGCGCTGGGGCTGAACATCCTCGTCGGCTACTGCGGCCAGATCTCGCTGGGCACCGGCGGCTTCATGGCGGTGGGGGCCTATGCGGCCTACAACTTCATCGTGCGGGTCGATGGCATGCCGGTGGTCGCGGCGATCCTGCTGGGCGGTGTCTGCGCCACCGCGGTGGGTGTGCTGTTCGGAATTCCGTCGCTGCGCATCAAGGGCTTGTACCTGGCGGTGGCCACGCTGGCGGCGCAGTTCTTCACCGACTGGGCCTTCCTGCGCATCAAGTGGTTCACCAATGATTCGTCGTCCGGCTCGGTCAATGTCGCCGGGCTGTCAATGGCCGGCTGGACCATCGACACGCCGGCCGAGAAGTACCTGTTCTGCCTGGGCTTCTTGGTGGTCTTCGGAATGCTCGCGAAGAACCTGGTGCGCAGCCACATCGGCCGCGAATGGATGGCCATCCGCGACATGGACGTGGCCGCTTCCGTGATCGGCATCCGCCCGGTGTACGCCAAGCTCACCGCGTTCGCGGTCAGCTCCTTCTTCGTCGGCGTGGCCGGTGCGCTGTGGGGCTTCGTGCACCTGGGTTCGTGGGAGCCGGCGGCGTTCTCGATCGACCGCTCGTTCCAGCTGCTGTTCATGGTCATCATCGGCGGGCTGGGCTCGATCATGGGCAGCTTCTTCGGCGCAGCCTTCATCGTGGTGCTGCCGATCGTGCTGGACAACATGCCCTACTGGTTCGGCATCCCGATCGACACCGCGCTGGCCTCGCACCTGACCTTCATGATCTTCGGCGCGCTGATCGTGTTCTTCCTGATCGTCGAGCCGCACGGCATTGCGCGGCTGTGGTCCACCGCCAAGGAAAAGCTCAGGCTGTGGCCCTTCCCACATTGAATTCCCGTCGATCGAGTCCCAAGCGCACTGACGAGTGCAACCGTTCCCACCTCTGGAGGCAGACATGAAAATGACATCCCTTGCATTGGCCGCCGGCGTCACGGCCGCTGCCTTGAGCACCACGCTCCCGCTGCCTGCCTTCGCGCAAGCCAAGGAGCAGTTCTTCCCGGTGCTGGTCTACCGCACCGGCGCCTACGCGCCCAACGGCGTGCCCTTCGCCAACGGCTATGTCGATTACCTGAAGCTGGTGAACGCACAAGGCGGCATCAACGGCGTCAAAGTCAGCTTCGAAGAATGCGAGACCGGCTATGCCACGGACAAGGGCGTCGAGTGTTATGAACGGCTGAAGGGCAAGAACGGTGGTGCCACGCTGTTCCAGCCACTGTCCACCGGCATCACCTTCGCGCTGACCGAGAA
The DNA here is from genome assembly GCF_035476535.1 of Aquabacterium sp. Classification (GTDB taxonomy): domain Bacteria; phylum Pseudomonadota; class Gammaproteobacteria; order Burkholderiales; family Burkholderiaceae_C; genus Pseudaquabacterium. Next base: position 33,928 of record NZ_DATILJ010000202.1, on the reverse strand, counting down.
GGCGCCGGGCGACAAGATCCCGCTGATCACCGCCGGCTACGGTCGCAGCGAGTCCGCCGACGGCGGCGTGTTCAAGTGGAACTTCCCGCTGGTCGGCACCTACTGGGTGGCCGCTGACGTGCTGATCCAGCACATTGCCAAGAAGGAAGGCGGCTTCGACAAGTTGAAGGGCAAGAAGATCTCGCTGGTCTACCACGACAGCCCCTATGGCAAGGAGCCGATCGCGCTGCTGACCGAGCGCAGCAAGATGCACGGCTTCGAGCTCTCGCTGCTGCCGGTGGCCCACCCCGGCGTCGAGCAGAAGGCCACCTGGCTGCAGATCCGCCAGAACCGGCCGGACTATGTGCTGCTGTGGGGCTGGGGCGTGATGAACTCCACCGCGGTGAAGGAAGCCGTGGCCACCGGCTACCCGCGCGACAAGATGTACGGCGTGTGGTGGGCCGCGGCCGAACCCGATGTCAAGGACGTGGGCGACGGCGCCAAGGGCTACAACGGCCTGGCGCTGCAGCATGGCGCCGGCAAGTCCAAGGTGCACACCGACATCCTGAAGATGGTGCACGACGCCGGCCAGGGCACCGGCCCGAAGGACGAGGTGGGCACCGTGCTCTACACCCGCGGCGTGATGAGCGCGATGCTCGGCGTGGAAGGCGTGCGCCGCGCGCAGGAACGCTTCGGCAAGGGCAAGCTGATGAGCGGCGAGCAAACGCGCTGGGGCCTGGAGAACCTGGCACTGGACCAGAAGAAACTCGATGCGCTGGGCTTCGCCAACGTGATGCGCCCGGTCAGCACCTCGTGCGTCGATCACATGGGTTCGGCCTGGGCCAAGGTGCAGACCTGGTCCGGCAGCGCCTGGCAGTTCACCTCCGACTGGTACCAGGCGGACGACCAGATCATCAAGCCGATGGTCAAGGCCGCGGCCGAGAAGTACGCCAGCGAGAAGAAACTCACCCGCCGCACCCCGGAAGATTGCCAAAGCTGACGACGAGCACGGAACATGAGCACGACCCTTCTGAACGTCAACGGCATCGAGGTCATCTACAACCACGTGATCCTGGTGTTGAAGGGCGTGTCTCTGCAGGTGCCCGAGGGCAAGGTGGTGGCTTTGCTCGGCGGCAATGGCGCGGGCAAGACGACGACCTTGCGTGCGGTGAGCAACCTGCTGGCGGGTGAACGTGGTCAGGTGACCAAGGGCTCGATCGAGTTGCGTGGCGAGCGCATCGAGGCGCTGTCCACTGCCGACATGGTCGAGCGCGGGGTGATCCAGGTGATGGAGGGGCGGCATTGTTTTGCCCACCTGACGATCGAGGAAAACCTGCTCACCGGCGGCTACACGCGGCGCGATGGCAAGGCCGCCGTGGCGCAGACGCTGGAGAAGGTCTACAACTACTTCCCGCGCCTGAAGACGCGTCGCACATCGCAGGCCGCCTACACCTCCGGCGGCGAGCAGCAGATGTGCGCGATCGGCCGAGCGCTGATGGCCAACCCGAAGATGGTGCTGCTGGACGAGCCGTCGATGGGGTTGGCGCCGCAGATCGTCGAAGAGGTGTTCGAGATCGTCAAGGACCTGAACCAGCGCGAGAAGGTCACCTTCCTGCTGGCCGAGCAGAACACCAATATTGCGCTGCGTTATGCCGACTACGGCTACATCCTCGAGAACGGCCGCATCGTGATGGATGGCGCCGCGAAGGACCTGCGCGAGAACGAAGACGTCAAGGAGTTCTACCTCGGCGTCGGCGGCGGCGACCGCAAGAACTTCCGCGACGCCAAGAGCTACAAGCGCAGAAAGCGTTGGCTGGCCTGACGGAGGCATCGACCATGAGCGCCGAAGACTTCTTTGCGCCCCCGGCCTTCAATCCGGACGAAGCGCTGCAGCAACTCAAGCGCAGCCTGCGCGACCTGCGCACGCTGAGCGAGCGTGGCAACGGCTACGACCTGAAAGGCCAACCGGTGATTGCGCTGGCGGCCGAGGACAAGACGATCACGGCGCGCCTGGCCAAACGCCCGGCACGCAACAGCCCTGAATGGGACAGCTTCACGCTGTCCGCCAGCCCCGATGTGCGCCGCTTCACCGACGAAGTGAAACGGCGGGTGGCACGTTGGACCGAGGAAGAACGATGAGCACTTTTTTTGATGCGCTGGAACGCCGGGACCCTGCCGTGCGCGAGCAGGCTCTGCTGGCCGCGCTGCCAGGCCAGGTGGCCCAGGCGCAGCGCGCCAGCCCGGCGATGGCCGAGTTGCTGGCCGGTGTCGACGCACACGCGATCAGTTCACGCGCCGCGCTGGCGCAGCTGCCGGTGCTGCGCAAGCAGGAACTGCTGGAACGCCAGAAGGCCCGCCGCGCGGACGATCCTTTTGGCGGCTATTCGGCGATCGGCTGGCGCGGTGTCGCCGGAGGCCGCGGCGCCGGCCGCGTCTTCCAGTCGCCCGGGCCGATCTACGAACCCGAGGGTCTGGGCACCGACTACTGGCGCATGGCGCGGGCGATCTACGCCGCCGGCTTCCGCGCCGGCGACCTGGCGCATTGCAGCTTCAGCTACCACCTGACGCCCGCCGGCGCGATGATGGAAAGTGGCGCGCACGCCATCGGCTGCACCACCTTTGCCGGCGGTGTCGGCAACACCGAGCTGCAATTGCAGGCCATCGCCGACCTGCGGCCGCAGGGCTACATCGGCACGCCCAGCTTCCTGAAGATCCTGGTCGACAAGGCGGCGGAGACTGGCACGCCAATCGCATCGCTGCGCAAGGCCATGGTCGGCGGCGAGGCGTTTCCGCCGTCGCTGCGCGACTGGCTGCAGGAACGCGGCATTGCGGCTTACCAGAGCTATGCCACGGCCGACGCCGGGCTGATCGCCTACGAAACCACGGCGCGCCAGGGCCTGGTGCTGGACGAAGCGGTGATCCTCGAGATCGTGCGGCCCGGCACGCGCGACCCGGTGCCCGATGGCGAGGTCGGCGAAGTGGTCGTCACGGTGCTGAACCCGGACTATCCCTTGATCCGCTTCGGTACCGGCGACCTCTCCGCCGTGCTCGCCGGCCCCTGCCCCAGCGGACGCAGCAACACCCGCATCAAAGGCTGGCTCGGGCGTGCCGACCAAACTGCCAAAGTACGCGGCATGTTCGTGCACCCCAGCCAGGTGGCCGAGATCGTGCGACGACACCCGGAAGTGCAGCGCGCCCGGCTGGTGGTCAGCGGCGAGATGGCCAATGACCACATGACCCTCAAGGTTGAAGTGAATGGCGCATATGACAAGCTGTCGCAGGCCATCGCCGGCACCATCCGCGACATCACCAAGCTGCGTGGCGAGGTCGAGTTGCTGATGCCAGGCGCGCTGCCGAACGACGGCAAGGTGATCGAGGACGCCAGAAGCTACAGCTGAGCTTGTCTGTCGAAGAATGCACACCGGCCGGCCAGGGGCGGCACGCCGCATGCCGGAGGCAGAGGTATAGGTAATTCCCGTCAGTCCGGTACCAGCCGCGGCCGATAGCATGGTGGCCTTGCAAGTTCTTCGAGCACTGAAGGAGACGTGATGAAAAAGCTGCTGCTGAGCACCCTGTTGTCGTCGCTGGCCATGGCCGCGATGGCCGAATATCCCGAAAAGCCCATCACCATCGTCGTGCCCTTCGCGGCCGGCGGGCCGACCGACAAGGTGGCGCGCGACCTCGCCGATGTGCTGCGCCAGAAGATCGGGCAGACGGTGATCGTCGAAAACGTCGGCGGAGCCGGCGGAACGCTGGGCGCCGCCAAAGTGGCCAAGGCCTCGCCCGACGGTTACACGCTGCTGCTGCACCACATCGGCATGGCCACCTCGCCGGCTCTGTACCGCAACATGCCGTACAAGACGCTGGAAGACTTTGAATACCTTGGCATGGTCAACGAGGTGCCGATGACGGTGGTGGGTCGGCCCAGCCTGCCGGCAGCCAATTTCGCCGAGTTACAGAAGTGGCTGGAGGCCAACAAGGGCAAGATCAACCTGGCCAATGCCGGCCTGGGCGCGGCTTCGCACCTGTGCGGCCTGTTGTTCCAGCAAAGCATGAAGATCGACATGACCACGGTGCCCTACAAAGGCACCGCACCGGCGATGAACGATCTGCTCGGCGGCCAGGTCGACATCATGTGCGACCAGACCACCAACACCACCGGCCAGATCGAAGCCGGCAAGATCAAGGCCTACGCGGTGACCACGGTCAAGCGCCTGACCACCCCCACACTGGCCAAGCTGCCAACGATGGACGAAGCCGGTATCAAGGGCTTCAATATCGCGATCTGGCACGGCCTGTACGCACCCAAGGGCACGCCCAAGCCCGCGGTCGACAAGATCAACACCGCGCTGCGTGCGGCGTTGAAGGATCCCGAGTTCATCAAGCGCGAAGAAGCGCTCGGCGCCGTGGTGGTCACCGACAACCGGCTGAGTCCGGCCGAGCACAAGAAGTTTGTCGAGGCCGAGATCAACAAGTGGGGGCCTGTCATCAAGGCCGCCGGCCAGTACGCCGATTAGGCGATCCTGAGCGGGATCGTCACCGGCCCGTCATTGACCAGGCCGACTTTCATGTCGGCCCCGAACACACCGCACGCCACCTTCGGGTGGCGTTGTTGCGCCAGCGCCAGCACGCGCTCGTAGAGCTGGCGGCCCACCTCCGGGCCTGCCGCGCTGGTGAAGCTGGGCCGATTGCCACCGGAAACATCGGCGGCCAGCGTGAACTGGCTGACGATCAGCAGGCCACCGCCGATGTCGACGACGCTGCGGTTCATCTTGCCGGCGTCGTCGCTGAAGATGCGCAGCTTCAGCAGTTTGTCGACGAACTTCACGGCCTGGGCTTCGCCGTCGCTCGGCTCGGCGCACATCAGCACCAGCAGACCGGCGCCGATCTCGCCGACCACGGCGCCATCCACCTGGACACGGGCTTCGCTGACCCGCTGCACCAGGCCGATCACACCAGGTCCTTCGCATCGCTGAAGTGCGCCTCGACATCCATCGGCAGCAGCTGGATGGTGGCGCGCAGGCCGGGCACGGCGCTCATCAGCGCCTGTTCGACGGAAGTGCGCAGCGCCGCCGCGCGGCCCAGGGTCCAGGACGCGGGCATGTGCATGTGCAGGTCGACAAAGCGGCGCTGGCCGGCGCGGCGGGTCGTCACATGGTCGAAGCGGATCGTCGGGTGGGCAAAACCGGCCAGCGTGCGCTGGATCTCGGCTTGCACCTCGGGCTCCAGCGCCAGGTCCATCAACCCGTCGGCCGAGGCCCAGACCAGGCGCACGCCTTCCCGGGCAATGTTGGCGGCGACGCCGATGGCAATCACCGGGTCCAGCCAGATCCAGCGGGTGAAGTGCACCGCCACCAGGCCGAGCACCACGCCGGCCGAGGTCCAGACATCGGTGAACAGGTGCCGCGCATCGGCTTCCAGCGCGATCGAGCGGTGTTCACGCGCCTTGCGCAGCATCGCCACCGCCAGCGCGCCGTTCATCGCCGAGCTGATGATCGACAGGGTCAGGCCCCAGCCCAGCGCCTGCAGCGGCTGCGGATCGAACAGGCGATGGCCTGCTGCCCAGATGATGGCCAGCGCCGCGGCCAGGATCAGCACGCCTTCGAAGCCGGACGAGAAATACTCGGCCTTGTGGTGGCCGTAGGGGTGTTCGGCATCCGGTGGCTGGGCCGCCACCGTCACCATCATCAGCGCGAACACCGCGCCGGCCAGATTGACCAGCGACTCCAGGGCATCCGACAACAGGCTCACCGAGTCGGTCAGCCACCAGGCGCCGGTCTTCAGCGCGATGGTCGCCACCGCCACGGCGATCGAGAGCTTCAGGTAGGCGCTGAGCGGCATGCGGCGATTGTCACCGCCCCGCAGCCGGCGCTAGGGTTTTGCCGCCTTGTCCAGGCGCGCCAGCTCGACCCGCAGGAAGTCGCCGGCCGGCAGGTCGCGGCCATCGGACAGGCGCACCCAGTACAGCTGGCCGGTGGTGGACGAGCGCGTGGCAATGCGCTCGATGAACTCTTCGGCGGTCTTGACGTCGTCTCCCATCGACGACAGCTTGCGGCGCAGAAAGGTCACCGCCATGTCGGTGTCGTAGATCTGACCGTTGCGCACCATGCGCATGTCGCGCCGGGTACCGATGTGCGTCAACAAACGCTCGATGCGCACCATCTCGGCGGACGGCGGCGTGGCCCACGCGCTGCCGGCACCGGGCAGCAGACCGAACAGGCAGACCAGCTGCCGGCGGGAAAGCCCGCGCCCAGGGTGAGTCGAAACCATCGTTGTGATTTTGCGGGAGAACCGGCTGCCAGCATCACAGGAAATGCCGGGGCTTTCCCTGCCGTCAGGCGGGTCAGTCGCTCAGGGTGATGCGCGCGAACTTGCGCTTGCCGACCTGCACGACGCAGGTGCCCGCCGCGACCTTCAGCGCCTTGTCGCTGACCACGGCGCCGTCGATGCGCACGCCGCCTTGCTCGACCAGACGCAGCGCCTCGCTGGTGGAGGGCGCCAGGCCGGCCTGCTTCAGCAAGGCGCCGATGGCCAGCGGCGCGCCGGCCAGCCGGATCTCGGGCACCTCATCCGGAATGCCGCCCTTGGCGCGATTCTGGAAGTCCTGCTCGGCGACATCGGCGGCGCGCGCGTCGTGGAAGCGCGTGACGATCTCGCGCGCTAGCAGCACCTTGGCCTCCTTCGGGTTGCGACCGGCCGCCACCTCGGCCTTCAACGCAGCCACCTGCGCCTCGGGTTGGAAGCTCAGCAGCGTGTAGTAGCGCCACATCAGCACATCGCTGATCGACAGCAGCTTCGCGAACATGGTGTTCGCGTCGTCGGTGATCGCGATGTAGTTGTTCTTGCTCTTGGACATCTTGTCGGCGCCATCGAGCCCTTCGAGCAGCGGCATGGTCAGGATGCACTGCGGCTCCTGACCGTACTCCTGCTGCAGGTGCCGGCCCATCAGCAGGTTGAACTTCTGGTCGGTGCCGCCGAGTTCGAGGTCGCTCTTCAAGGCCACCGAGTCGTAGCCCTGCATCAGCGGATAAAGGAACTCGTGCACGCTGATCGGCGTGTTGGCCTGGAAGCGCTTGTGAAAGTCGTCGCGCTCCATCATGCGTGCCACGGTGTAGCGGGCGGCCAGCTGGATCATGCCGCGTGCGCCCAGCGGGTCGCTCCATTCGCTGTTGTAGCGGATCTCCGTGCGCGCCGGATCCAGCACCCGACTGGCCTGGGCGTAGTAGGTCTCGGCGTTGGCCTTGATCTGCTCGGCGGTCAGCGGCGGGCGCGTGGCATTGCGGCCGGAGGGGTCACCGATCATCGAGGTGAAGTCGCCGATCAGGAAGATCACCTGGTGCCCCAGATCCTGCAGCTGGCGCATCTTGTTCAGCACCACGGTGTGGCCGATGTGGATGTCCGGCGCCGTCGGGTCCAGCCCGAGCTTGATGCGCAAGGGCGTGCCGGTGGCTTCCGAGCGCGCCAGCTTCTTCAGCCAATCGGCCTGCGGCAGCAACTCTTCGCAGCCGCGCAGCGAGACCGCCATGGCGTGCTGAACTTTGTCGTTTATCGGGAACTCTGGGCGCTGCGCCGGCGACTCGGGGATTGACATGGGGTGGAAAGTACGGGCTTTTACGTGCTTTGGGGACTGGTGGGCGGTGGTTATACTGCCGCCTCGTCTGCGGGCATTGGGGCCTGGGCCGGCTGGCCTGACCACCCCTGTCGAGTGCGACCCACGATTCTAAGGGGCGCCTCCCGCAGCCTCCGGTTCACAGCTCGGCTCGCCTGGGCGGGATTGGGATTGCTGTTGTTGGAATCTGAAATCAAGTCATTGTTGTCGCGTCTGGCCCGGTTCAACGATCTGGCCCACAGGCACCCGCGCCGCGTCGTGGCCGCCGTTTGCTGCCTGCTCGGCGGTTTTGCGGTCACGGCCTTCGGTATCGCGCCGATGGCGCCTGACGCCGCCCAACTGCCGCAGCGCCTGGTCACCGAAGCCGTTCCTCTGAGCGGCCTGGACCAACAGCTGGATGAACTGGCCCAGCATGCGCTGGAATTGACCCGCAGCGACCTGACCCGCGCCAGTGATACCGCCGACAGCCTGCTGCGTCGCCTAGGGGTTGTTGACCCGGCCGCCGCCGCCTTCATCCGCAGCAATCGCGACGCCCGCCGCCTGATCGAAGGCCGCGCCGGCAAGATGGTGCAGGTGCGCACGAACCAGGATGGCTCGCTGAAGGATCTGGTGGCGCGCTTCCCGGCCCTGGACAGTGCCCAGCAGCTGACGCATTTCACGCGCCTGACGCTGCTGCCGGTTCACGGCCGCTGGCACAGCCGGCTCGAGACCGCCTCGCTGGTGGGGCAGACGCGCATGGGCAGCGGCACGATCCGCAGTTCGCTCTTCGCCGCCACCGACGAAGCCGGGCTGCCCGACAGCATCGCCAGCCAGATGGTCGAGATCTTCTCGACCGACTTCGATTTCCATCGCCAGCTGCGCAAGGGCGATGCGTTCAGCGTGGTCTTCGAGGCGCTGACCGCCGACGACCAGCCCATCACCTGGAACGAAGGCACTGGCCGCGTGCTGGCTGCCGAGTTCACCAACAACGGCAAGACCGTGCAGGCGCTGTGGTTCACCGACAGCAGCGGCCGTGGCGCCTATTTCGGCTTTGACGGCCAAAGCAAGCGGCGCTCGTTCCTGGCCAGTCCGATGGAGTTCTCGCGCGTGACCTCGGGCTTCGCGATGCGCATGCATCCGATCATGCAGACCTGGCGCGCGCACAACGGTGTCGACTATGGCGCGCCGAAGGGCACGCCGGTGCGCACGGTGGGCGACGGTACGGTCGAGTTCGCCGGCTGGCAGAACGGTTACGGCAATGTCGTGAACATCAAGCACAGCAGCGACAAGACCACCGTCTACGCGCACCTGAGCCAGATCGAGGTGCGCAAGGGCGACCGGGTGCTGCAAGGTCAGCGTGTCGGCCAGGTCGGCAGCACCGGCTGGGCCACCGGGCCGCACCTGCATTTCGAATTCCGCATCAATGGCCAGTTCGAAGATCCGCTGAAGATCGCCCAAGCGGCGGAGACGGTCGTGGTTGATGCGTCGGCGCGGCCGCGCTTCCTGCAGACGGCCACCGCTGCGCACGCGCAGCTGGATGCCGCCGAATCGCTGGCGGGCTACCGCGGCGACGCCGAGTAGCGTCGACACGGGCGGGCCGAGCGCCGGAACGTCCACCCCCTGCTGCGATGCGCTTGCTGTTCGTCGGCCTGATGTCCGGCACCTCACTTGATGGTGTCGACGCAGTGCTGGCAGCCTTTGAGGACGGCGCACCGCTGCGTGTGCTGGCCCACCACCACCTGCCCATGCCCGCCTCACTGCAGCCGCAGTTGCTGGCCCTGAACGCTGCGGGCCACGACGAACTGCACCACGCGGCATTGGCGTCCAATGCCATCGCGCGGCTGTATGCCGATGCGGTGCGTCAGTTGCTGGCCAAGGCTGGCGTGCCGGCTGCGGACCTGCGGGCCGTCGGCGCCCACGGCCAGACGGTGCGCCATCGCCCGCAGGCCTTCGACGGCACCGGCTACACCCTGCAGTTGCTCAACGGCGCCTTGCTCGCCGAGCTGTGCGGCATCGATGTGGTCTGCGACTTCCGCAGCCGCGATGTCGCCGCCGGCGGCCAGGGCGCACCGCTGGTCCCCGCCTTTCACGCTGCTTGTTTTGCGGGGCCTGGCCAGGCGCAGGCGGTGCTGAACATCGGTGGCATCGCCAACCTGAGCCTGCTGCATGCCGATGGCAGGGTGGGCGGCTTCGATTGCGGCCCGGGCAACGCACTGATGGACCAGTGGTGTCAGCAGCACCGCGGCCAGCCCTTCGACCATGACGGCGCCTGGGCTGCCAGCGGCCAGGTGCATGCAGGCCTGCTGGCGCAGTGGCTCGCTGAGCCTTTCTTCGACCAGCCACCACCCAAGAGCACCGGGCGCGACCTGTTCCACGCCGGCTGGTTGGCCGCCGGACTGGCAGCGCTACCGACGATTGCAGCGGAAGACGTGCAAGCCACTCTGGCCGAGTTGACGGCGCGTTCCTGCGCTGCGGCGCTGCGCCGCCATGCCGACGCAACAACGCGCCTGCTGGTCTGCGGTGGTGGCGCGCTGAACGGCCATCTGATGCGCCGCCTGGCAGCCCTGCTGCCGGGCGTGCAAGTGGCATCGACGGACACCGCCGGTTTGCCGCCGCTGCAAGTCGAGGCCGCGGCATTCGCCTGGCTGGCGCACGCCTTCATCGAGCTGCGGCCCGGCAATCGCCCGGAAGTCACCGGCGCCGCGGGGCTGCGTGTGCTGGGCGCGCTGCACCCAGCGTGATGACCCGCGCAAGAGCGACGAAGCCGCCCGCAGGCGGCTTCAACTCAGAGGGGCAGAGCGCCCCCCGGCCGCTGGATCAGGCCGAGAAGCTGGAACCGCAGCCGCAGGTGGTGGTGGCGTTCGGGTTCTTGATCACGAACTGCGCACCCTGCAGATCTTCCTTGTAGTCGATCTCGGCGCCGACCAGGTACTGCAGGCTCATTGCGTCGATCAGCAAGGTGACGCCGTTCTTCGACATCTGCGTGTCGTCGTCATTGACGACCTCATCGAACGTGAAGCCGTACTGGAAGCCGGAACAGCCGCCACCTTGCACGAAGACACGGAGCTTCAACTCGGGGTTGCCTTCTTCGGCGACCAGGTCGGCCACCTTGGCAGCGGCGCTGTCGGTAAAGACCAGCGGGGCCGGCATCGAGGTGGTATCAGCGGCGAGGTTTTCGACAACGGCGTTCATAGGGGACTCCAGACAAGAAATTCGGTGGGCTCAGGTATCGTTGGATGCTGCCAGCTTCAGCGTAAGCCGGTCGCTGGATTTCAGCAGCCGCAACGCGCCTTCTATCAGCGCGCCGGGATGCATTTCCAGCAATTCTTAGCGCACATCGCCAATGATGCGGGCTTTCGGCTCCAATTCAAGCAACTCGTGGCTTCCACGGGCCATTGACTTCGCCATTGATGATCACATGGCCGGCCTTGACCTTGCCGCGAGCCCGGGCTTTCCAGCGTATCAGCGGTTCCAGAAGTGAACAAGGGCCGCACAGTGGCGGCCCTTGAGGGTGGGTCTCGTGGCGAAATGCCCCGATCGATCAGCGCTTGCTGAACTGCTTGCGACGGCGCGCGCCGTGCAGACCGACCTTCTTGCGTTCCACTTCACGGGCGTCGCGGGTGACGAAGCCGGCACGGCTCAGTTCACTCTTGAGGGCTGCGTCATAGTCGATCAGCGCCCGGGTGATGCCGTGGCGCACCGCACCGGCCTGGCCGGACTCACCGCCGCCGTGCACGTTGACCTTGATATCGAAGGCCACTTCATTGTTCGTCAGCATCAAAGGCTGCTTGACGATCATGATCGAGGTCTGGCGGCCGAAGTATTCCTGCACCGGCTTGCCGTTGACGACGATCTGGCCGTCGCCCTTCTTCATGAACACGCGGGCCACAGAAGACTTGCGGCGGCCGGTGCCATAGTTCCAATTACCGATCATCACCGCTCCTTAGATTTCCAGCGCCTTGGGCTGCTGGGCGGTGTGCGGGTGGGTACCACCGGCGTACACCTTCAGCTTCTTGATCATCGCGTAGCCCAGCGGCCCCTTGGGCAACATGCCCTTGACAGCCTTTTCGAGCGCGCGGCCCGGATGCTTGGCTTGCATGTCCTTGAAGCTCGTGGCGTGGATCCCGCCGGGATAGCCCGAGTGGCGGTAATACACCTTGCTTTCGGACTTGCTGCCGGTGACACGGATCTTGTCCGCGTTGACGACGACGATGAAATCACCGGTATCGACGTGAGGCGTGTAAATGGCCTTGTGCTTGCCGCGCAAACGGAGTGCCACTTCGCTGGCGACACGTCCGAGCACCTTGTCGGTGGCATCAAGCACAAACCACTCGTGCTTCACTTCGGCCGGCTTGGCGCTGAAGGTCTTCATGAGGGTCTTTCTGATAAGGTCGCTTCGCGCTGCACAAGCTGGCAAACGCGGATGGCGACCGGACAACGGCATTTGAGATTCTTTCGACCCCTCGGAACTGCTTATCAAGGCAGCCTCTCGGGATGGCGACCGGAGTCGCTTCAGAGTGAAGTGCCCGGCAAATCTCGCCCCGCCGTTTTTTGGGACAGCCGAAGATTGTAGCGTGGTTCGTGATCGGCTTGGGAGTTGACACGTCGACCGGCTCGCCAAAGGGACATCACCGCCCAAGGGCTCCGGGTTAGTATCAGGGTAACTACCTATCTGGAGCCGATCCATGGCAGCTTCCATCAATGCCAGCGGTCCGTCGGACCCCGCACACCCTGAGCGCAACGCGGCACTGGCTGCAGCCTTGCCGCCGGAGGCCGAGCCGGCCCATCGGCTGGCCTGGATTCCCATTCGATCGCTGGCAGCGGCCCACCGGCCGCGCATCCTGACTCACTTGCTGGCGCTGGACGAGCGCGATCGCTACCTGCGATTCGGCTACCCAGCCAGCGACGGCCAGATCGCGCGCTACGTCGAGGGCCTGAACTTCGAGCGCGACGAAGTCTTCGGCGTCTTCAATCGCCGACTGCAGTTGGTCGCACTGGCGCACTTGGCCTACCCGCCGGACGAGCAGGTCGCCGCGCAGACCGATGCAGCAGGCGAAGCCCGCATGAGCGCAGCGGCCGAGTTCGGTGGCTCGGTGGCAGCGCACTTGCGGGGCCGCGGGTTCGGCGCTCGCCTGTTCGAGCACGCGATGCTGCATGCGCGCAATCGCGGCCTGGACACGCTGTTCATCCACGCGCTGAGCGAAAACACCGCAATGCTGCGCATCGCCCGCAAGGCCGGCGCCACCGTGGAGCGCGCCGGAAGCGAGTCGGATGCCTACCTCAAACTGCCGCCCGACACCCTGGCCTCGCGCATGGAGCAACTGGTCGGCGAAGGGGCGGCCGCGCTGGACTACCAATTCAAGCAGCAGGCCCGTCTTGTCGATGCGGTGATCGACGCGTTTGCCGAAGTGCGCACTGGCATCGGCAAGTCCGGCGGCCCCGGCACCAGTTGAAGCCACCCCAGCCGAGGGGAAGCCGCGCCGAAAGGGCCAGGGTAAGATGAGTCGAACATAGCGTCACATGCGCTTCACGGTCGTGGCTGTGAACGTGGCCGATCCGGCCGTCGCTGTCGTCCCAGGCCCATGCAGCAGACCCTTCCGTGGATCATCGCCCTCGTGGCCGTGGCCGTGCTGGCCCCGGCGGCCGTGTGGTTCGCGCTGAGGCCGCGCCAAGCCGCCAAGCCCAAGCCGCTGCCGACCGAATGGAACCTGACGGCGCGGCCGGTGTTCAGCACCGACGAGCGCCGGGTCTACCGCCAGTTGCGGGAAGCCTTGCCCCATCACATCGTGCTGTCCAAGCTGCCCCTCGTGCGCTTTTGCCAGCCGAATGATCCGCAGCAGGTGCGCTACTGGTACGACATGCTGGGCTCGATCCATGTCACGTTTGCCGTCTGCAGTGCCAACGGCCGGGTGCTGGCGGCCATCGACCTGGCCGGCGACCGCGGCAACCCGAGCCGGTCGATGCAGATCAAGCAGGCCGTGCTCGGGGCCTGCCGGGTGCGCTACCTGCGCTGCCCGGTTGACCACCTGCCGTCGATCCCGGAACTTCAATTGCTGGTACCGCAAAGCGCCGCCGCGTCCCGCGGGCCGCAGCCGGCCCCTGCCGTCTACCGTGCGCGAGACTCGCTGTCCACCGCGGTGGCCTCGCGCCGCCGCGAGCGCACGACGCTGTGGCAGGACTCCGGCTTCTTCCATGATTCTTTCTTCGCACCGGACACCCGGGGCGACGCCACCAACAGCGAGCTCGGCACCCTGGGAGGCGGCGGCCGCGCCACGCCTCTGTCCAACGAAGGGCCGCCCACCGAACCACCGGGTGATACCTCCGGCGACTCGGCACCGCCGCGCTACCCCTCGCAGGTCCGTCATTGAACCCGGCTGACGCCGGCGCGCAGCATCCCTACGAGCGGCTGACACCCCAGGCCGTACTCGACGCGCTGGACGCCGTCGGCCAGCGCGGCGATGGTCGGCTGATCCAGCTCAACAGCTACGAGAACCGCGTGTTCCAGGTGATGCTGGAGGACGGCGGCGCGGTGGTGGCCAAGTTCTACCGACCCGGCCGCTGGAGCGACGCGCAGATCCTGGAAGAACATGCGTTTGCGCTGGCGCTGGCCGCCGCCGATGTGCCGGTGGTCGCGCCGCTGCTGCTGCCGGACGGCGGCACGCTGGCACATGTGCAGATCGATGGCCATCCGTTCCGCCATGCCATCTACCCGCGGCGTTCGGGGCACGGCCCCGAGCTCGACGACCCCGAAACGCTGCGCTGGCTGGGCCGCTTCATCGGTCGCCTGCATGCCGTCGGGGCAGAACAAGCGTTCGTGCATCGCCGCACGCTGAATGCCGAGACCTTCGGCCACGCGGCCTTGCGCCGCCTGCTGGCGCTGGACATGATTCCTCCGGCACAACTGTCAGGCTGGCAGCGGGCTTGCGAACAGGCGCTCGCAGCCATCGACGGGGCGTTCACCGGCGCCCAGCCGCTGCGGCAGCTGCGCCTGCATGGCGATTGCCACCCGGGCAACATCCTCTGGCGCGACGAAGGCCCGCATGTCGTAGACCTGGACGACGCCTGCATGGGTCCGGCGATCCAGGACCTGTGGATGCTGCTGTCCGGCACACCAGAGGCGATGCGCGGCCAATTGGCCGCGGTGCTCGAAGGCTACCGCCAGTTCAGCCGCTTCGATGCCCGCGAGCTGGCGCTGATCGAACCACTGCGCACGCTGCGCATGATCCACCACAGCGCCTGGATCGCCGAACGCTGGAGCGACCCGGCCTTCCCAGCCGCGTTTCCCTGGTTCGGCACCGGGGGCTACTGGGGCCAGCAGACCACCCAGCTGAACGAGCAGATCGAAGCGATGGCCGAACCACCGCTCGATCCCGCCTGGCTGGACTGATCAGGTCGACAGCAAGCGCGTCACGCGCTGCACATAGCTTGCGGGATCGTCGAGGTGCCCGCCCTCGGCCAGCAAGGCCTGGTCGAACAGGATGTTCGCCAGATCCTCGAAGCGCGCATCGTCGCCGACCAAGCGCTTGACCAGCGCATGCTCGGGGTTCACCTCCAGGATCGGCTGCGTCTTCGGCGCCGCCTGGCCGGCTTGCTTGAGCATGCGCGCCAGGTGCGAACTCATGTCGCCCTCCTCGACGACGATGCAGGCCGGTGAATCGACCAGCCGCGTCGTCACGCGCACGTCCTTGGCGCGCTCCTTCAGCGCCGCCTGCAGCTTTTCCAGCGTCGGCTTGAAGCTCTCGGCGGCTGCTTCGGCCTGCTTCTTCTCTTCGTCGTCCTGCAGCTTGCCCAGGTCCACAGCGCCCTTGGCGACGCTTTGCAGCGCCTTGCCTTCGAACTCGTACAGGTGGCTCAGCATCCACTCGTCGACGCGGTCGACCAGCAGCAGCACCTCGATGCCCTTCTTGCGGAAGATCTCCAGCTGCGGGCTGGACTTGGCCGCCGTCAGGCTGTCGGCGGCGATGACGTAGATCGCTTCCTGGCCTTCCTTCATGCGCGACACGTAGTCGGCAAAGGACACACCTTCGTCGGCATGGGTCGACGCAAAACGGAACAACTTGGCCAGGCGTTCGCGGTTCTGGTGGTCCTCGCCAATGCCTTCTTTCAGCACCGCGCCGAATTCGTTCCAGAACTTCTGGTACTTGGCCTTGTCGTCGGCGCGAGTGTTCTCATCTTCGCTGTCGGCCAGCGCCTCCAGCATGCCCAGCACCCGCTTGGTCGAGCCTTCGCGGATGGCCTTGACGTCGCGGCTTTCCTGCAGCAACTCGCGCGAGACGTTCAGCGGCAGGTCGGCCGAATCGATGACGCCCTTGACGAAACGCAGGTACACCGGCATCAGCGCTTCGGCATCGTCCATGATGAAGACGCGCTTGACATAGAGTTTCACGCCGCCGCGCTTGTCGCGGTTCCACAGGTCGAACGGCGCCTTGGCAGGCACGTACAGCAGTTGGGTGTACTCGCTGCGGCCTTCGACGCGGTTGTGGGTGTAGCTCAGCGGCGCTTCCGTGTCGTAGCTGATCTGCTTGTAGAACTCCTGGTACTCGGCATCGGTGATATCGCTCTTGCTGCGCGCCCACAGTGCGGCGGCCTTGTTCACCGTTTCCCATTCGTCGGTGAGCACCTGCTGGCTCTTCTCGGCGTCCCAACTTTCCTTCTTCATCAGGATGGGCAGCGAGATGTGGTCGGAGTACTTGCCGATCACCGACTTGAGCTTCCAGGTCTTGAGGAACTCGTCGGCCTCCTCGTCACGCAGGTGCAGAACGACATCGGTGCCGCGCTCGGCGCGGGTGATGGTTTCCAGCTCGTACTCGCCGGTCCCCTCGCTGCTCCAGCGCACCGCCTGGTCCGCCGGAAGGCCGGCGCGGCGGGTCTCGACGGTGATGCGGTCGGCGACGATGAAGCCGGAATAGAAGCCGACACCGAACTGGCCGATCAGGTTGGCGTCCTTCTTTTGCTCGCCTTCGAGCTTGGCCATGAACTCGCGCGTACCGCTCTTGGCGATGGTGCCCAGGTGCGAGGCGGCTTCTTCGGCGCTCATGCCGATGCCGTTGTCGCGGATCGTCAGCGTCTTGGCTTCACTGTCGAAGAAGACCCGCACCTCCAGGTTCGGCGCGCTCTCGTACAGCGCGTTGTTGTCCAGCGCCTCGAAGCGCAGCTTGTCGCAGGCGTCCGACGCGTTGGAGACCAGCTCACGCAGGAAGATTTCCTTGTTCGAGTACAGCGAGTGGGTGACGAGGTGCAGGATCTGCTTGACCTCGGCCTGGAAGGCATGGGTTTGTTTGTTCATGGTGACGAATATCCCTCGGGAATCAGGCAAAAGACCAGCCGCAATGACCGGTGCGCGGCGGGCACTTTGGGGCCGTCACCGGGGTTTCAAGATGGGAAACGCTGCGGATGGCAGCGTCGCGCTGCAGTTGCGACGCCGCCTGGCCCTTGGAAACGCCCGCATGTGCCCTATGGGGCGCGGATCCCTGCGGTGGGTGCGCCCCGGCCAATGCCGATGTAGTCGATGCCGAAGGCCTGCATCAACACTGGATCGTAGATGTTCCGGCCATCAAGCACCAAAGGTTGCTTGAGGGTGGCCTTGATCCGATCGAAGTCGGGGTTGCGAAACTCCTTCCATTCGGTCACGACCAGCAAAGCGTCTGATCCGTCCAGGGCCGCCTCCTGGTTCTCCACGAAGGTCAGCCCCGTCGTGCCCTCAAGCACCCGCTTGGCTTCGGGCATGGCGATCGGGTCGTATGCACGAATCGCAGCCCCTCGCTTGACGAGTTCGACAATGATCGCCCGGCTCGGCGCCTCGCGCATGTCATCGGTGTTGGGTTTGAATGCCAGGCCCCACAGTGCGAAGGTTCGCCCCTTCAAGTCCTCACCGAAGCGCTCGACGACCCGGCTGACGAGTACCTGCTTCTGCCGCTCATTCGCCGCCTCCACCGCCGTGAGCACCTCAAGAGTGATGCCCTTGTCTGCCGCGGTGCGAATCAGGGCCTTGACGTCCTTCGGAAAACACGATCCGCCGTAACCGGCACCGGCATACAGAAAGTGGGTGCCGATGCGAGGGTCGCTGCCGATGCCTTTGCGCACCAGTTCAATGTCCGCCCCCAGGACATCGGCCAGGCGCGACAGCTCGTTCATGAAGCTGATACGCGTGGCCAGCATCGCGTTGGCCGCGTATTTCGTGAACTCGGCACTGCGCAGGTCCATCATGATCAGCTTGTCACGATTGCGCATGAACGGCGCGTACACCGCACGCATCAGCAAGCCGGCGCGCTCGTCGTCACAGCCCACCACGATCCGATCGGGCCGCATGAAGTCGTCGACTGCCGCCCCCTCCTTGAGGAACTCAGGATTGCTGACCACCGCAAACGGCAGGTCGATCGCGCGCGCCGCGAGCGCATCGGCCACCGCAATGCGAACCCTGTCAGCGGTTCCGACCGGCACCGTGCTCTTGTCCACCACGACCTTGTAGTCAGTCATGTGCTGTCCGATGGCGCGCGCGGCTGCCAACACGTACTGCATGTCCGCCGATCCGTCTTCGTCGGGCGGCGTGCCAACGCCGATGAACTGCAGCGTGCCATGCGCAACAGCGGCGGCGGTGTCACACGTGAACTGCAGGCGCCCCGCACCGGAATTCCTCTGCACCATCGCTTCGAGCCCGGGCTCGTGGATGGGCACCTCCCCCCGGTTGAGCATGTCGATCTTGCGCTGGTCAACATCCAGGCAAACCACATGATTACCCATATCGGCCAAGCAGGCGCCCGTGACCAGACCCACATAGCCTGCGCCGATAACCGTGATCTTCATACTCAAGCTCCCATAAGCAGTCTTGCTGCGCGAAAAAAGTCAACCGTCCCGGATTCTGCCCAGGCCTGGTGCGCTGCCTGTCGCAAGCTCGGTGGTCCATGCAGGGTCGATGCCAGGCGAGAATGACACACCCATGTGCGCAGACTTATGAAAATCCTTCTCACCGGTGCCGCCGGATTCATTGGCTCGCATGTCGCCAAGCTGCTGCTGGATCGCGGCGACGAAGTCATCGGCCTCGACAATCTGAACGACTATTACGATCCGCAACTCAAGAAAGACCGCCTGGCGCAGTTGTCCAGTCGTCCGTTGTTCCGCTTTGTGCATCTGGACCTGGCAAGCCGCGAAGACATGGCGGCGCTCTTCCAACAGGAGCGCTTCGATCGGGTGGTTCACCTTGCCGCACAGGCCGGTGTGCGGCATTCGCTGATCGACCCCCACGCGTACATCGACAGCAACATCGTCGGATTCATGAACATCCTGGAAGGCTGCCGGCATTCCGCGGTTGAGCACCTGGTGTATGCGTCAAGTTCAAGCGTGTACGGCAACAGCACCGTGCTGCCCTTTGCCGAGCAGCAGCGCGTAGACCACCCGATCAGCCTCTACGCCGCCACCAAAAAGTCGAACGAGCTGATGGCCCACACGTACAGCCATCTGTTCAGGTTGCCAACCACCGGCCTTCGCTTCTTCACGGTCTACGGTCCCTGGGGCCGACCGGACATGGCGCTGTTCCTGTTCACCAAGGCCATCCTTGCCGGCGAACCGATCAAGGTGTTCAACCGCGGAAACATGCTGCGCGACTTCACCTACATCGACGACATCGCGACCGGTGTCATTCTCACACTCGACCGCGCGCCCACATCGCAGCCGGACCACGTAGCAGCAGAAGGCGATCCAAGTCTCAGCGACGCGCCGTACCGCCTGTTCAACATCGGCAACACCCAGCCGGTGAAACTGATGGACTTCATCGAGGCGATCGAACGCAGCGCCGGCAGATCGGCAGTCAAGGAGTACCACGACATGCAGCCCGGTGACGTGCCGGCAACCTGTGCCGATGTATCGGCACTCGAACGCTGGGTCAATTTCCGACCCGACACGTCGATCGACGTGGGTGTCGCGCGCTTCGTGGCCTGGTACCGCCAGTATTACGGCGTTTGACCAGGCCTGCGGTCGACAGCCGTCACGCCCGGAAGGGCGACGGATCGACCTCCTTCAAGTTCAGGGCGCGCCACACGCGTTCGGCCGTTAGCGGCATCTGCAGGCCCTCGCCCAGTGCGCCGAGGCCGGCGTGGTCGAGGGCGTCGATCACTGCGTTCACGACCGCCGGCGTCGCGCCGATCGTGCCCAGTTCGCCGACGCCTTTGACGCCCAGCACATTGGTCAGGCAGGGGATCGAGGTGTCGAACCGGGTCTTGAAGCCGATGAAGCCATCGGCATGCGGCAGCGCGTAGTCCATGAAGCTGGCGCTCTGCAGCTGGCCGGTCTCGCTGTCGTAGGCCACCGCTTCGCACAAGGCCTGGCCGATGCCTTGTACCGCGCCCCCTTCGACCTGGCCGCGCACGATCGTCGGGCTGACGACGCGGCCGATGTCGTTCACCGAGGCATAGGCCACCACCTGCACGCCGCCGGTGTCGGCATCGATCTCGACCTCGCAAATGTGGCAGCCGTTGGGCCAGCTCGGCGCGCCCGCGGTGCTGCTGCCGTCGACCTGGATCTGTGCGCCGGCCTGCTTGCCGGCCAGCTCGAACAGGCCGACGCCCAGATCGGTGCCGGCCACCGTGAAGCGGCCGGCGGCGTATTCGACGTCCTGCACCGGTGCCTCCAAGGCCTCGGCGGCCAGGCCCTTGGCGTGGTCAACGGTCTTGCGCGACACGACGTCCACCGCCGAGCCGCCAGTGAACAGCGAGCGCGAACCGGCACTGCCGAAGCCATTGGCCCGGTCGGTGTCACCCTGCAGCACGCGGATGCGCTCGATCGGCACGCCGAACACATCCACCGCCAACTGCGCATAGCTGGTGGCAATGCCCTGGCCCATGGCCTGCGTCGCCGAGCCGAGCTCGATATAACCGTCGGCGGTGACCTTGACGCTGACACGTTCTTCCAGCGCGTTGCCGCCGGTCCACTCCAGGAACGTCGCGATGCCACGACCGCGCAGCTTGCCGCGTTGCGCAGAAGCTTCGCGCCGCGCCGCAAAGCCCTGCCAGTCGGCCAGCGCCAGGCTCTGGTCGAGGATCTTCTCGAACTGCCCGCAGTCGTAGACCTGGGCCATCGCCGTCGTGTACGGCATCTGCTCGGGCCGGATCATGTTGCGGCGCCGCAGCTCGGCGGGGTCCAGCTTCAGCTTGCGTGCAGCCGCATCCATCAAGCGCTCGATCAGGTAGATCGCCTCGGGCCGGCCGGCGCCGCGGTAGGCGCCGGTGGTCGCGGTGTTGGTCATCACCGCGGTGAAGGCCAGGTCGATCAGCGGAATGTCGTAGATGCTGGTCGACACCCACGGGCCGACAATGACCTGGATCGCGACGCCGGTGGCAGTGGCATAGGCGCCGACGTTGGCCACCCCCCGCACGCGCAGCGCCAGAGCCTTGCCCTGCGCATCGAGCGCCAGTTCGGCGCGGCTGGTCACATCGCGGCCATGCACGGCCGACAGGAACTCCTCGATGCGCTCGGCGCGCCACTTCACCGGCTGCTTCAGCGTCAGCGCGGCATAGGCCACGGCGATGTCCTCAGGGTAGGCCCCGGTCTTCATGCCGAAGCCGCCCCCGACGTCGCCAACGCGGACCCGCACGCGCTCGGCGCTCAGCCCCGGAATCGCATCGACCAGCGTGCCGCGCACACCAGTTGGCATCTGGCTGCTGATGTGCACTTCCAAGCGGTCGTCATCGGCATTCAGCAGCGCCAGCATGGCGCGCGGCTCGATCGGGCTGGGCGCCAGGCGCTGGTTGTGGATGTCCAGCGAGACGACAAGCGCGGCCCCGGCGAAAGCCGCCTCGGTGGCCTGGGCGTCGCCATGGCGCATGCCAGCGGCGACGTTGTCCGGCGCCTGGTCACACAGCTGCGGCGCGCCCGGCTTCATCGCGTCGAAGGCATTCACCACCGAAGGCAGCTCTTCACAATCGACCCAGACCGCTTCCGCCGCGGCACGGGCTTGCTCAATCGACGCGGCCACCACCACGGCCACGGCCTCGCCGACGAAGCGCACCCGCTCGTGAGCCAAGGCACGGCGATCGGCCGATGCGGCCGGTGATCCGTCGGGCCGCGGGAAGCCCACCGGGCCCGGCATCGGCTTGACACCGGCAGCCACCAGGTCGGCGCCGGTGTAGATGGCGACGACGCCGGGCATCTCGAGCGCAGAGGACACGTCGACCGAACGGATGTTGGCGTGGGCATAGGTCGAGCGCACGAACACCGCATGCAGCTGGCCGGGGTAGCTCAGGTCATCGGTGTAGCGGCCCTGGCCGGCCACCAACAGCGGATCTTCCAGCCGGTTGATCGCCCGGCCGCTGCCGAAGCGCGCGGTTTCCAGAGTGGCGCTCATGCGGCCTCCCCTTGCGCGGCCTGGGCCGCTTGCTGAACCGCCGCGACGATGTTGACGTAGCCGGTGCAGCGGCACAGATTGCCTTCGAGCGCGTGAACGATCTCGGCTTCGCTGGGCCGCGGCGTCTTCTTCAGCAGGCAGGCCGCCGTCATCATCATGCCGGGCGTGCAGAAGCCGCATTGCAAGCCGTGACAGTCGATGAAGGCTTGCTGGACCGGATGCAGGCGCTCGCCCTGCGCCAGGCCTTCCACCGTCGTCACCTCGCAACCCTGAGCCTGGACGGCCAGCATGCTGCAACTCTTCACCGCCTCGCCGTCGACATGCACCGTGCAGGCACCACATTGACCGGTATCGCATCCGGCGTGAGTGCCGGTCAGGTTCAGCCCGCCGCGCAGAAAGTCGACAAGGAGTGTGGATGCCAAAACCTCTGCATCCACCGGCTGGTTGTTGACACGCAATTTCAGCTGGGTCATGGGCGTTCAAATCCGGTTTTGATGACCCCAATGGTAGCGGCTCAGGCCTCCTCGGGATCAGGAGTCAGGCGCATGAAAGCCTTGACCGTCAGGTGGCGCAGCAGCATCCATGGCGGCATGCGCAGCCAATGTGCCCGCAGGTACAGAAGAAACAGTGCCACCGGTGTCCATCCGTCAACGGCGGTGCTGTGTTGCGAACTCAGGGCCCGGGACCAGACCCGCTTCATCAGCACTTCGGAAGGCCACGACGGCGCGGCTGCACGGCGGCAGACATCCAATGCCGGCTCGGGGATCGGCGTGCCCAGGATCCCACGGGTGCATGTCAGCCCAAAATACAACGGCCGCATCAGGTCGAGCGCGCGCGCCCGCTCGATCAGGAGCGTCCACCATGGTTCGTCAACGCCGAGCTCGCGCAGCAACAAGTCCAGGTCCGACAAATCGCGCAGCCCCCGGCTGAGGTCGTCGTTGTAGAACAAGTGGGTCATGCTGTGCAGCACCAGGTCCGTTGGAGCCAAGGTCGCCACGCCATGCCAACCAGGAACCGGCCGCGCCGCGCCGAACAACAGGGCGGGATCCAGGCGAGTCCCGGTGGTCCCCGGCAAGAGTGTGTGGTGCACATCCAGCACGGACTGGCGGAGGATGTGCCGCAACGGCGGCAGTTCGTGCATCCATTCGCGGTAGTAGCGCTGGTCGTACGGGGAGTGATGGGTGGTCATCCAGCCACGCTGCATCAGCGCCGATTCCGCGACATTCAAGTGCGCTTTCGGCACCAACAGATCGACATCCGAGAACGAGCGCCCCTGGCTTGCCGGCAGCTGCGACGCCACGTACGCCGCTCCCTTGAGCAGAATGACCGTGAGCCCCAACGGCTCGAGCGCGCCGCGAACAGCTTCGATTTCATGCCTCACTTCGTCGTGCTGGGCACTGGTGCGCCGTTGCTCGGCGCGGATGTGCGCCAGGGCCTCCGGCGGCACGGATTCCGACAACCGGCGTCGGTCCAACAGGGCTCCGATTCGGGCCAGCACGCCGGCTGCGCGGGCCTGCCGGACCACGGTGCTCCATTGCGCCGGGTTGAGCTCCAGCAGGCGCTGCGGCTCGCACAGACCCATCAAGGCCCAGTCGGGCTCAGCTCGCCTCATGCGTCAGGCAGCTCGGCAGTCCCGGCCAACGCGTCAAAGACAGCCACCGCATCCTCCAGACGGCCATAGGTGAACTCGTAGCACTCACTGCGGCTGACCATGTAAGACAGCAACTCGAAGCCTGCGCGGCGATGGATATTGAAGTTGAAAGTGCTATCCACGGCCATCATCATGGCGCGAGCCTTCGGCATGCGCTCCAGCTTGGCGTCGGCTCCTTCCCGATACTTCGGCACAACGATCCACCCAGGTCGCGCCGGCTCGCCCGCGCGCAAGACGGCCTCTGCATCGGGTTTGCAGTGTGCGACACTGCCCTTGGTGGTGTCGCGCACAACGTCACTGAGTATCGCTCCCTGGACGAACTCGCGAATCACGTCGATCGAGGCGTTCTTCAGGCTGATGGGGCGGGGCACCGGCAGGATGAGTTGCCGCTGCGGATCGATCACCGTCAGCTCGTCCGAGAGCAGCCGCCATCCGTTGAAGGCCAAACCCGCGCAAAGCGTGCTCTTGCCCGACCCCGACGGCGCAGGCAGTACCAGCGCTCGCCCGCCTCGCTCAAGCACCGCCGCGTGCAGGGTCACATACTGGTGACAGTTACCATAGATGCACCAGTTCATCCCCCATTCGAACAGCGCAAAACCCTGATTCACGGGCAGCGGGGCGAACGGGGCCACCCCGTCAAAGCGAAAGAGAACCTGCGGTCTGATCCAGTGCCGGAGCCCGTCCGGACGGTCGACACTGATCACGAAGTCAGTGAACGAGGACTCCGGTTCAAGATCATGCGAAGCGTAAAGGGCACCCAGGCCGCGGACAAGCTCGGGCAGGCGAGACTGGACCGCTGTCACGAACGGGCCGGTGCGAAGCCGCAGGCTTCCGCAGGCGAGTTGCCGGGTCAGCTCGGCAGGAGACAACGCGCCCAACTTCAAGACGCGACCTTCTGGACCAGGCCAACCTCGCACAAGCCGCTCAGCAGCGTGATCAGCGCCTGGTGCTCGTCTTCGAGGACTGGATCGACGCTCACCCCGGCCGTCGCCTCGAAGATCTGGCGAACCGACATCGGTCCGGTCGCGGAACTCAACAAGCCCGCAAAGACGCTACCCGCGGCCTCGGACAAAAGGTGACAGGCGCCTGTCGCGCCGTCAAAAACCACGAACTCATGGCCCCACTCAGCCAGTGCAAATCGCTGTTGCTGAGTGGGAACGGGCAGGCTTGCTGCAAAGCTCGCCTCGCCCCAGCTCAGCTGGTGCACATCGAGTTCAACCAATTGCAGGCATCATCAATTGTCCAGGCCAGGGTACAACTCGAACCCGGCGGCGTCCAGGTACCGGACCCGGACTTGCACGCCTCCCAGATTTCACGAATCTTGTCCTGATTGCAGACCTGGGCGGGGATCAACCCAGCCTCGCAGCTCAGCAAGGCGGCAGAACAATGAGCGGCGAGCTTGAGGCGTTGCGCGCTCGACGACGGGTTGTTCTGCAGCTCTTGCTTGGACCAGTACTTGTCCACCGTCGTCCCGGCACGTGCGCAGTGCCGGTTCATCACCTGGTAGTGGTCCGCAGTCGTCGACCACGATTCACCGCAACTCGACCTCACTTGCGGACTGTAGCTTCCGACATGCTTGGTCGTGGGCACGCACGGCCAGCCATGACCGCTGGTCTTGCAGGCCGGTTGCCCGCCGTTGTTCTTCGTGGAATCGCACGCGTCATTGCTCCACCGGACATGGCTCTTGCCATCGCAGGAGTACTGGCCCCGTGTGGGCGCACTGGTCGATGCCGAACACTTGGCTGACGCCGTCTTGACGAGATTCCCAGCGATCGCAGGCCCGCTCGAAATGCTCAACAGGACTGGTGCCGTACCCAGGGATTTTCTCAGCAGTCGCCGACGCGTCTGCTTTCTGGCATCGACAACGGCGCTTCGCGCCTGGTCATCGCCTTCCAACTTCGGCCGGATATCCATCGTGTCTTCTCCAAGCGAACCTTTGCGGCCATTGTAGGAAGGCCGGTAGTGTTCATGTCCATCATCACACCCCACGGTTCGGGGGGCCGGTGTGCGATTTCAGGCAATTGTTGCTGCAGAACTGTCGCAAACCTTGTCGTCGTCCCGCAGCTTAACGGCGCCGATGGCGTCGAGAGGCAGCACCGGTGGCCAGCATGAGCAGCACGGCAGAAACCCCGGCCACGACCACCCATTCACGGTATTCGCGCAGCAGGCGCAGGAACTTCCGGCTGGGCGCGTTGTCGAGGCCGGCGCCGTGCAGATCTCCCTTGTAACCGGAGGACTCGCTGGCAGTGCCGTTTTCGGCCGCAAACTGCGGCCCCAGGCTGCCGCTCCAACGCCGCCTCTCGGTGCCATCGGACTCGCCCGCTTCGGTCATTTCAGCGGACCCGGGCGCAAGAAGCGCGCTGCCGGCTGCTGGCTGGCCCGCCTGGGATGTCGCGCCTTCCGTTGAGCGGCGGCGCCCCGGTTTTGCCGCTTCGGCTTCCGCGCCGCCAATCAACGCCGCTTTTGGACGATCCTGGAGCTCCAGCAGCAGATCGAGATTCTTCTGCCCGGTACTGGATTCGAGCGCTTGACTCTTGTCCAAACCCGGCGGCTTGACATCGGGCGATCGGCTCCTCGGCGCCCCAGGATCAGAAGGCCGCGAATCGCCCGCACCAAGCGATTCGGCCGGACCTTCGGTCGAGTTGGGTTCATTGACCGGCGCCGCAAGAGCCAGCTGTGCAGCCGACCAAGACACCACCAAAAGCCATCGGATGCTGTTCATATTGCAGCGCATAACGCCAAGCAGGCGTTCGCCCATTGCGGACCACCCGCGCCACATTCTGACACCCACCGCCAGTTGTAACAGGCTCATTTTGAGCCTGACCACTCAAACGAGTGGTCGAGCGCCGCCTACACCAGCACCTCGATGCAGGGCGGATGCCCGAGGAATCCCTGTGGGCTGGCGCTCGCGCCGTACGCGCCGGACTGAAACACCACCACCAGATCGCCAGGCTCGGCCACCGCAAGATCCATGCGATCGGCCAACAGATCCAAGGGCGTGCACAAGGGCCCGACCACCGAAGTCGCCTCACGCTCTTGCGCATCCACCTTGTTGCCGATGGTGACCGGGTAGTTCTTGCGCACGACCTGTCCAAAATTGCCGGAGGCCGACAAGTGGTGGTGCAGCCCACCATCGGTGACCAGGAAGACCTGGCCTCGCGACAATTTTCGATCGATGACGCGGCAGACGTAGAGCCCGGCCTCCCCCACCAGGTAACGTCCCAGTTCAATGACCAGCTTGGCCTGCGGCATGTCGGCTCGCGCACGGTGCAGAAGGCCCGCCAGGTTGTCGCCGATCGGCGTCAAGTCGAGCCGCTGCTCGCCTGGGAAATAGGGAATGCCAAAGCCACCGCCCAGGTTCAGGAAGCGCACCGGGTCCGGCGCCATCTCCGCGAGGCGCAGCGCCAGGGCATAGGCCTTTTGCTGGGCATCACAGATCGCATCGGCGCGCAGGTTTTGTGAGCCGGCGAAAAGGTGGAAACCCTCGAACACCAGCCCCGACTGGCCGATGTGTGACAGCAGTTCCGGCACATGCTCGACATCCACGCCGAATTGCTTCGGCCCCCCGCCCATCTTCATGCCCGAACCCTTGAGTTCGAAGTCGGGGTTCACGCGCACGGCCACGCGGGCCGGCAATCCGAGCGCCTGGGATATGGGCCCCAGCAGCCGCACCTCGCGCATCGACTCGAGGTTGATCAGCACCCCCGACGCCACCGCTTGGTGCAGCTCCAGGTCTCGCTTGCCAGGCCCCGCGAAACTGACATGCCGCGGGTCGGCCCCGGCATCCAGTGCAACCCTCAATTCGCCGGCCGAGGCCACGTCAATGCCGTCGACCAGCCCCGCCATGAAACCGACCACCGCCGGCATGGGGTTGGCCTTCATCGCGTAGTGCAACTCGATGCCATCCGGCAGCGCCCGGCGCAGTTCACCCACGCGGTCGCGCAGCAGGCCTCGGTCGTAAGCGTAGAAAGGCGTCTGGCCGACACGCTGCGCAAGGCGGGTCAGCGCCATGCCACCGACCTGCAATTCACCGCCGATGACCGGAAACTGGCTCATCGCCACGTGCGCCACGGCACGCACGACGGGTGGACGCTCGGTCACGATGCAATCTCGTCGAAGTATGACGGCATCAGCTCAGACGACATGGCGCTCCACCCAGGCAGTTGACAGCAGTTTGCGATCGATCTTGCCGTTCGGGTTGCGCGGCAACGGACCCGCCATCACCTCGATGCCGGCGGGCAGCATGTAGGCTGGCATGCGCGCGCGACATGCCGCAAGCAGCGCATCCAGATCCAGCGCCGCAGCCTCGACGGGCGCGGTGGCAATCACCTGGATCGACTGGCCCAGCGCGGCGTGATCGACGCCGAACGCGACGCACTCGCCCACCAAGCGCGTGGCATAAAGTACCTCTTCGACTTCGGTCGGGCTGACCCGGTAACCCGATGTCTTGATCATCTCGTCACGCCGGCCGATGAAATACAGAAAGCCCTCGTCGTCGCGCTTGACCGTGTCGCCGGAAAACACCGCGTACTCCGGCAACTGCAACCCCGACTGCCGACCCGGCGCGCCGGCCGGCAACAGGCGATACCGCTCGGCCGTCTTCTCGGCGTCATTCCAGTAACCCATGCCCACCAGGGCGCCGCGATGGACCAGTTCGCCGGGTTCATCGACCGCGCAGGCCGAGCCGTCCTCGCGCAGCACCAGGATCTCGGCGTTTGGAATGGCTTTGCCAATGGAGTCCGGCCGTCGATCGACCTCATCGGGCGGCAGGTAGGTCGAGCGAAAGGCCTCCGTCAAACCGTACATCAGGAAGGGCTTCGCGCGCGGGACGCGCTGGCGCAGCAGCCCCAGCGTGTCGCGCGGCATGCGCCCGCCGGTGTTCGCGAAGTAGCGCAAGTTCTGCCCGATGGCGGCTGGCCAATCCAGTTGCGACAACTGGATGTACAGCGGCGGCACGGCCGTGAGGCCCGTGACCCGTTCTCGCTCCAGCGCCTTGAGCACGTCGCGCGGCAGCAAGTAGTTCAGCAGCACCACGCGCGCTCCGGCATGAAAGCCGGTGGTCAGCTGGCTGAAGCCGGCATCGAACGACAGCGGCAACGCCGCCAACAACGTGTCGTCGGCATGATTTCCCAGGTAGCTGGCCACGCTCTTGGCGCCGACCACCATGTTCCTGTGGGAAAGGACCACGCCCTTGGGTCGGCCCGTGCTGCCCGACGTGTACAGGATGGCCAGCATGTCGGAGTCGATGACGCGATGTCCCGCCCGCGTCCCATCGAGTTGGCGCCAATCATGCACGGCCGCCGCACCCGCCGCCCCGGCGGCCGGCGCATCCGCCGAACCGCCGCACAGCACGACATGGCGCAGCGACGGGCAGTCGGCGAGCGAATCGGCGATCAGCGCCCATCGTTCCGGCGACGTGACCAGTGCGCTCACGTCGCAATCGTCGACGATGAAAGCCACCTGCTCCGGCTTGAGCAGCGGGTTGATCGGCACGAAGACGGTGCCGGCCGCTGACGCGGCAAAACTGGCAATGACGGATTCGAATCGCTTCTCGAGATAGATGCCAACCCGCTCGCCGCGCTGCAAGCCCAGTTCCATCAACGCACCGGCCACCCGCTGCACTTCGTTGGCCAGGGCGGCATAGGTCAGCGATCCTTCACCGTGGGTCAGGGCACGTGCGTCCGGTGAACGCGCCGCGGACAGAGTGATCAATTCGTGCAGCAGGGTGGATTCGGGCATGCTTGAGTCGCTCGACGGGACGAAGTGTGCAGGGGAAAGTCCCGGGAAAGTATGGCACGCGGCCTCATGGGTGCCTCTGCGGCAAGCGCCTGCCGAGTGCCAAGTTCGCCACGCTTGCCTGGCGCGTCCGGCACGGAACCCCCCCTAGAATTCGCGCTTCATGCACTCGGCGCCCGGCGCCCGCTTCTTCCATGGATGTGACCGCAAGGATTCTGAGCGTGCTCGACGAGGTGCTGAGTCTCGGCGGGCGCGCGGCCGCTTTCACGGATCGCACGCCGCTATTGGGCGCGATCCCCGAGTTGGACTCGATGGCCGTGGTCAGCCTGATCACCAGCCTGGAAGATCTGTTCGGCATCGTCGTCGACGACGACGACATCGATGGCGACACCTTCGCCACCGTCGGATCGCTTGTCGCTTTCGTCGACAGCAAGCTGGCCTGAGCGTCGCATCGTGGCCGGCGGGATCGACGCCTTCTACCTGGCGGCCGACCAGCAGCGAGGCGGCCAACGCTTGTGCCTGTACCACCCGGGACGGGCCGGCGTTCCCCGCGGCGCGGTGGTCTATGTGCACCCGTTTGCCGAGGAAATGAACAAGTCGCGACGCATGGCGGCGCAACAGGCGCGTGCACTCGCCGAAGCGGGCTTCGCCGTGCTGCAGATCGACTTGCTCGGGTGCGGCGACAGCAGCGGTGACTTCGGCGACGCCACCTGGGACGATTGGGTCGCCGATGTCGAACACGCCAGCCGCTGGCTGCGGCAGCGTTGTGACGCCCCCCTGTGGCTGTGGGGATTGCGCGCCGGCGCACTGGTTGCCGCCGCAGCGGCCCAACGCATGGACGAACCCTGCCATTTCCTGTTCTGGCAGCCGACGCCGGTAGGAGCGGTGGTGCTGCAGCAGTTCCTGCGCTTAAAGGCAGCCGCCGGCTTGGCCGACGGCGGCTCGAAAGCCGTGCTGAACGAAGTCCGCGGCAGCCTGGCCCACGGGCGCAGCGTCGATATCGCAGGCTATGCGCTGCCGGCGGCGCTGGCGCGCGGTCTCGAAGCTGCCACGCTGGCGCCGCCCCGCAGGCCTGGCCGCGTCGTTTGGCTGGAAGTGTCGAACCGCGAGGATGCAACGCTCGGCCCGGCATCGGTCAATGCCGTCGAGCGCTGGCGCCTGGCTGGCTGTGAGGTGCATGCGGCGCTTGTACCAGGCCCGGCGTTCTGGCAGACCGTGGAAATCGAGGACGCGCCGGCACTGCTGACGGCCACCACGGCGCAACTTGCCAGCGCCGCAATGCCGGCCGTCGTTGCCGTGGATCATCAGCCGTGAGCCACGCGTCGACGCTGCAACCGTTGCTCTTCGCGTGCGAAGGCGAGACCTTGCTCGGGATACTGCACCGCCCCTCCGATGCCCTTGCCGCAGCGCGCTGCGGCGTCGTTATCGTCGTCGGCGGGCCGCAATACCGCTGCGGCAGCCATCGCCAGTTCATCCAACTGGCCAGTGCGCTGGCCGAGGCGGGCCACCCGGTGCTGAGGTTCGATGTTCGGGGCATGGGCGACAGCAGCGGCGCCATGCGCAGCTTCGAGCAACTCGGTGCCGATATCCGTGCAGCCATCGATCAACTGCTGGCACAGCAGCCGGGTCTCGAGCAAGTCGTGTTGTGCGGGCTTTGCGATGGGGCCTCGGCCGCCCTGCTGTACCTGCATGAAAGCCCCGATCCGCGTGTGCGCGGCCTGCTGCTGATCAATCCGTGGGTGCGCTCGACGACGAGCCTGGCGCGCGCCCAGGTCAAGCACTACTACCGGCAGCGTCTGCTTGAACCCGCCTTCTGGCGGAAGCTGCTTGCCGGTCGCGTTGCCGTCCAGGCCTTTCGCGACTTGCTGGCCAACCTGCGCGCAGCGCGCGGACGTGGCCCGGCGGCAGCCGCGCCGCTGGCGTTCCAGGAGCGCATGGCCCGGGCCTGGAATGCCTTTGACGGTCGCATCCTGTTGGCCCTCAGCGGCAACGATCTCACTGCCCGTGAGTTCGTGGAGTTCACCCGTGCCGATCCGGCCTGGCGCGGCGCGCTCGAGCGCCCAGCCGTCTTGCGCCACGACCTGCCGCGCGCCGACCACACCTTGTCCGAACGCAAGGACCAGCACGCGCTCGAATCCATCACGAAACGCTGGCTCCCGACCCTGGTCTAGCCGTTGCAGAATGCCGGGCCCGCCGCGGGCGCCGACCGAGAGCCCGACCCAGGCCATGACCACGCCTCCCCCGTTGCTGAACAGCGCCTCCCCCGGCCTCCAGGTGGCCGCCGGCGAGTCGCGACCCATGCGCCTGCCCAGCGGGCCAGTACTCGGCTGGAGCAGCTTCGCCGGCACCAAGTCAACGGCCCTCCCCTGCGTGTCCGGCCTGCCGAATTCAATGCTGACCAGCAGCGGCCGCGCCTCGCTGTACCTGGCACTGCGCCAGCTCGACTTGCCACCGGGCAGCCAGGTGCTGGTGCCAAGCTACCACTGCCCGACGATGGTTGCCCCGGTGGTCTGCGCCGGCCTCGTGCCGGTGTTCTTTGCCATCGACGCGCAGGGGCTGCCGATGCTGGACAGCATCACGGCAGCACAGAAGGGCGACGCGCGCGCGATGATCGTCGCCCATTACTTCGGCTTGCCCAAGAGCCTGAAGGACGTGCGGGCGTGGTGCAGTCGCGCCGGCATCGCCCTGATCGAAGACTGCGCGCACAGCCTGTTCGGGCGCGCCGGCGAATTGCCGGTGGGGGCCTGGGGCGACTTCGCAACCGCCAGCATCTCGAAGTTTCTGCCCGTGCCCGAACTGGGCTTGCTGGCCAGCGCCAATCGGCGCATCGAGATCGGTGCGCAAGAAGCCGCACCGCTGCGCAGCCAGCTCAAGGGCGTGGTCGACGTCCTCGAGTCGGCGTGCGTCTTCGGTCGCCCCGCCGGCATCAGCACGCTGCTGCAAGCGCTGTTCGGATTCAAGAATCGCCTGCGCAAGACGCACGGCGGTGCCTCCGAGGCCACACCGAGTGCGGAGGACATGATGCGCATTTGCGACATGGCACGCATCGATCAGACGCCGCTGCTGCTCTCGCGGTGGCTGTTCAGAGCACTGCCGCTGGCGCGCGTCGTCGAACGCCGGCAGTCGAACTACGACCTCTTCGCGACGCAACTGCAGGGTCTGCCGGGCACACGTTTCATCGCCGAGTCGCGCCCGTCCGACGCTGCGCCCTATGTCTTCCCGCTCTGGGTTCAGGCGGCCGAGCGCACCTACCTCGCGATGCGTGCCAAGGGCCTGCCGGTATTTCGGTGGGACCGCATCTGGCCCGGCACGCCGGACGACGCGCACGACGAGGGCCCGCGCTGGAGCCGGCATGTGCTGCAGTTGCTGTGCCACCAGGATCTGTCGTCAGACGACGTGCGCCAGGTGGCCACCGAGTTGCGAAACACACTTCACCATTGACAGGCGACCATGACACCTCCTCGACCACCCCGCCTGGCCTGGAAGAACGTGAATGCCGGGCTGCTCGCAGGCCAGCCCACGCTGCAGGCGGACTGGAACCGGCTGAATGCGGCGCAGGTGAACCTGCCGTTCCTCGACGCCCGGGCGATCATCGCGGCACTGCGCTGCTTCGGCCGAGGCGACGAGCGCCTGCTGATCGCGAGTGCCGGTGAGACCGGCAAGCCGGTCGCGATGTTCGTGCTCAGCCGGCGCGGGGCCGGGCAGTGGGAGACATTCCAGCCATCGCAGTTGCCGCTGGGCGCCTGGGTGGCAGAAGCCGACTGGACGGCACTCGCGCTGGCCGAATCCCTGCTGCGTGGTCCGCTGGCGGCCAGCCTTGTCCTCTCCATCACCCAGGTCGACCCGCGTCAATCGCCCGCCCCAGCCGACGGCCCGGCCCATGTACGCAGCGACTACATCGAGACCGGCTGGATCGACATGGCTGGCAGCTTCGACGCCTATTGGGCGCTGCGCGGCAAGAACCTGCGCAGCAACATGCGCAAGCAGCGCAACAAGCTCAGCGCCGACAAGGCCGATGCGGAACTCCTCGAATGGCGCAGCGCCAGCGACATGGCGCCGGCCATCGCCCGCTACGGTGCACTGGAGAGTGCGGGCTGGAAGTCGGAGAAGGGCACGGCCATCCACCCCGACAACGACCAGGGCCGCTTCTACGGCCAGCTGATGGAAGAGGCCGCCGAGCGCGGCGAAGCGGTGATCTACGAGTATCGGCTGGGTGGTCGCACCGCAGCCATGCACCTGTGCCTGCGGCGAGACGCGGAGATCGTCATCCTGAAGACGACCTACGACGAGAGCATCGACAAATCGCTATCACCCGCCTTCCTGTTGCACCAGGAAGAATTGCAGCGCATGTTCGGCGAAGGGCAGACACGGCGCCTGGAGTACTACGGCCGCCTGATGGAGTGGCACACGCGCTGGACCGACAACAAGCGCACGCTGTACCACCTGACCTGCTACCGCTGGCCATGGCTGAAGAAGTTGAAGCAGGTAATATCGGCGAGGTCAAGCCCAGCCGCCGATGCGGCAGGCGAGAACCAGGTCTCCCGGCTGCATCAATGAGCTGCCGTCGACCTCCCGGGCACATCGCCCCTGGCGCATTGGAGTACGACCTGATGCCAGCCACCGCCTACCTCCACTTTTC
>NZ_DATILJ010000201.1:0-5164 GCF_035476535.1 Aquabacterium sp. | reverse complement strand
GTTCTCGGCCGGCACCAGGCGCTCGCGCACGAAGCGGCTGACGCTGTCGAGCAGCGCGTTCAGGGTCTCGGTATCGCGGATCATCGTGCGCTACTCCTTTCACAGGACATCGGCGGTGCCGAGAATGGCCGTGGCCTGGCTCGACAGCGTGCCGCCGTTGCCGTGCGCCAGCGCGGTCTTCACGCCGGCCACCTGGCGCGCGCCGGCCTCGCCGCGCAGCTGCCGCACCGCTTCGATCAGCGTGAAGATGCCGTACATGCCGGGGTGCACGCAGGACAGACCGCCGCCGTTGGTGTTGACCGGCAGCCGGCCGCCCGGCGCGATGGCGCCGTTCTCGACGAACGCCCCGCCCTCGCCCTTGGCGCAGAAGCCCAGGTCTTCCAGGAACAGCAAGGTGTTGATCGTGAAGGCGTCGTAGAGCTCGACGACGTCGATGTCGCGTGCGCTCAATCCGGCCATCGCATACGCGGCGGCGCCGGATTGCGAGGCCGCCGTCACCGTCAGGTCGGGCATCGATGAGATCTGCCGGTGCCACACCGCGGTGCCGCTACCCAGCACGTAGACCGGCGGCTTGGGCAGGTCACGCGCACGCTCGGCCCGCACCAGCACCAGCGCGCCGCCGCCGTCGGTGACCAGGCAGCAGTCGCGCACCGTCAACGGGTCGGCCACCATGCGGGCCTTCAGCACATCGTCGATGCTCAAAGCATCGCGCATGAAGGCCTCGGGGTTCAACCGCGCCCAGGCGCGGGCGGCCACCGCCACCTCGGCCAACTGGCGGCGCGTGCTGCCATATTGATGCATGTGGCGCGACGCGGCCAGCGCGTAGGCCGACACCGGCATCGCCGGTTCATACACCTGCTCGTAGTGCTGCGGATCGAGGAAGCGCCGCGACGCGGCGACCTCCTTGCGACCGAAGGTGCCGGTGCGCTGCGCACTGCCGTAACACACCAGCACCGCGTTGCACTGGCCGGCCTGCAGCGCACGCATCGCCGGCAACAGGTGGGCGACGAAGCTGGAGCCGCCGAGCATGGTGCCGTCGACATGGCGCGGGTTCAGCCCCAGATGCTCGATCACCGGCAGGGTCCACATTGGCGCCGCGACGCTGGCGGTGCACAGGCCGTCGATGTCGCGCATCGTCAGGCCGGCATCGGCCACGGCCCGGTGGGCGGACTGGGCCAGCAAGGCCATGTCGTCGTAACCCGGTGCCTCGCCGCAGCCGAAGGTGGCGACGCCGGCGATCGCCGCGCTGCCGCGCAAGGGATCGCTCATTTCACACCCCCGTCGACCGCATCGAACACCACCAGGCCCGCCCCGTCCTGCTGCGTGACACGGCTGCGCACGCGCATGCCGATGCGCACCGCGTCGGAGGCCAGGCCTTCGACCCGGCTCATCAGCCGCACGCCTTCGTCCAGGTCGATCAGCGTGACGTTCAAGTCGCCGCCGGCATCGGGCTTGCGCCGCACCGTCGTTACCGCATAGACCGTGCCCAGGCCGCTGGGCGCCACCCAGCGCAAGGCCGGCGCGCCGCAATGCGGGCACAGCTCGCGCGGATAGAACACCGCATGCTGGCAAGCCGTGCAATGCTGGATCAGCCAGCGTCCTTCATTCAAGGCCGCCTGGTAGGTGCGCTGGGCGCTGCCGCCCGCGGGGCTGGGGGACTCGTTCATCGTGGGCATCTCCGTCGTCAGCCCACAGCATGCCGGGCTGCTGCAGCGGCGGCAATTTGCGAATCGTGAAGAGGGCCTTCTTGAGCCACAGGGCGGCCTGGCCGCAAGTTGCGGCAAGGCTTACCGGTTGTCGGGGCGGCGGGCTGCGGGTATCTACCCATGACGAGCAAAGTGAACGGCACGCGCCTTGCCCACCCAAGCTCAGGAACGGCCTGTTTGCATGGGGCAGCGGGCCAATCCGATCCACCCACTCAATTGGAGTCTTCTCACCATGACCAAGCCACTGACCTGGGCCTCTATCGCTGTCGCCGCCGGACTTGCCGCCGCTGTGGGCCTGTCGCACTCGCAATCCACGAACAGCGACACCAGCGCCGCCACACAGGCGGCACCGGCTGACCAGGCCGCGCAGGCGGCACCGGCGGACCAGGCCGCGCCGACGACGCCATCGACCAGCCCGTCGACCAGCCCCTCGCCTTCGGCGAGCCCCTCGACCGACATGAGTCAGCAACCGAGCACGGCGGCGCCGGCCACGACCGACAGCACGACCAGCGCGCCGGGTTCGTCGAGCACGACGCCGTCGCCGTCGACCAGTTCCGAGTCGCCGAGTTCGTCGCCCAGCTTCAACGCGGACCAGAGCCCGGCGCCACGCGCGGACCGGAACTGACCCCGGACGACCCGCTATCGCAACCAGCGCCGATGCTTGCATCGGCGCTTTTTCTTGGGCGATTCGCTCGCAGACCCGAGATCAGGCCCGCAAGCCGGGGTGATCGGCGGGCGCGTCGTCGAACAGGCTGCGGAACTGCTTCGTGATCGGCCGGGTTTCCGGCAGCACGTAGACCACGGCGGGCGAGCGCAGCAGCAGCGGCTGCACGCCTTGTTCGTACAGCGCCGGCGGCAGGTTGATGCAGCCGAAGGAGATGCGGTTGTCGGCCGAGGTGCGCGAGGCCAGCCGCTGCAGGCGGCGCTCGGCGGCGACCGTGGCGCGCACGCGGTGCATTGACACCGCCGCGCCGTAGTCGACCCAGACCACGTCCTCACCGGCCGTGTTGCGACCATGGCGCGCCACGAAGCGCCCGGCCGGCGTGGTGCGCTCGAAGGGCCGCACCTGGTCCAGCGGCCGCTCGGCAATGCCAGGCACCGTGTTGTCGCCGCGGGCCAGACCCAGCAGCACCGGGCCATCGTCCAGCAGGCGGCCCTGGGCATCGAAGATGAACAGCCGGGCGCTGCGTTTGTCGACCACCAGGAACGGCAGCCCGGCGTTGTCGGCCAGGCGGATGATGCGCGGCACGATGTTGCGCACATCGCCGGAAGCGCGATGCGCCGTCAGGTCCAGCTTGGCCTGATGGGCAGCGATGATGCGTGCGATCGGGTCCTCGTCGATCAGCGCCTGACCGGGCGCGGGTGGCACCGCCGGCGTGGGCTGCGCGGCTGGCTGGGCCGTGTGGATCGCGGCCACGCTGCGCCACGGGCCGGGCACATGCAGGCGAACCAGTTCTGCCGCTGCCAGCACGGACAACGCGGCAGACAGCACAGGAATCCATCTCTTGGCAGGTGGCATAGCAGCAGGGCCTGAAACAGGCGCGTCAGGTGGCCAATGGCCTCCTCGGGCATTTCATGTGCCCGGCGATGCTGCTGTGTGTGACAGGCCCTGGCGGCTGCGATGGGCCTGCGGGCTCGCCAGGGCGTCTACAGCGCGACAGGCGCCTGCGCGCCGGCGGGCCACAAGGTGTGCCAGCGGCTGCTGTCCTCGGGCATCACGTAGACCACGCCCTGGCCATGGCCGAGCACCGGCTGCACCACGGCGTCGAAGAAGTCGCCCGGCACCACCACGCAACCGGCGGAAATGCGCTTGTCGCGCGGGTTGACGGAGGCCATGCGCCGCGGGCGCTGCTGGTCGGCCGGGGCCGGCCGCAGCCGGTGGATGGCCAGCGCGTTGGCATAGTCCATCCAGACGACGGTATCGCCAGCCAGATTACGGCCAGGCACCGTGGTGAAACGGCCGGCGGGCGTGGTGAGGTCGTCCAGACGCAAGCTGCCGGTCTGCGCGCGTTCGCCGACACCCATGCTTGCCGCATCGCCGGGCGTGCGGCCCAGCAGCACGGTGGACACGCCGGCCACGCTGCCGTCGGCACGGTAGACGGTGATCGTCGCCGACTGCTTGTCGACCACGGCAAAAGGCATCTGGCGATGGTCGGCCAGCTTCAGCACACGCTGCACCAGCGCGTGGGCAGCCGAGGCCGCGGAGGCTGCGGTCGACGGCGGCGAGGGGGCTGCCGATTCCGTGGCGGCGCGTGCGCCCTGCCAGCCCGACATCATGGCGATCACCGCCACCACCACGCACGAACCTGCTACTTGCCGCACAACGAAACTCCCGCAACCGACGGTCAACGCAGCCGATGGCGACTTCGCTGACCGCTGGATACAAAAAAACCGGCCAAGAAGCCGATGTTTCGAATTTTACGGATCGCAGGCGCACAGACAAAGCCCGAAAAGCGCCCGGTAGATGCCGCTTTTCACGCTGCGCCGAGTTTGCGAAAGGTGTGCGAAGGGCTCGCGCAAGGCCCGCGCAGGTCCCCGTCTCAGGGGTATCTGGCGAGCAGGTCGCGTTTCATCAACTTGCCGCTGGCGGTGGTCGGCAGCTCCGGCACCGGCCGCACCACGGCCGGCCGCTTGTAGGGCGCCAGGTTGTCGCGCAGATAGGCCTTCAGCGCCACGTCGTCGAGCACGGCGCCGGGGCGCAGTTCGACAAAGGCGATCACCGCCTCGTTGCCATCGGCTTCGCGCTGGCCGACGACCGCCGCGCGCTGCACGGCCGGGAAGGCGTTCAGCACCGCCTCCACCTCGCCTGGATAGACATTGAAGCCCGAGCGGATGATCATTTCCTTCAGCCGACCGACGACGAACAGCGCGCCGTCCGCGGCCCATTCACCGAGGTCGCCACTGGCGTACCAACCGCCTTCGCGCATCACCGCGGCGGTGGCCGCCGGATCGCGAAAGTAGCCCGGCGTCAGCCCGCGGCCGCGCATCCAGATCTCGCCGCGCCGGCCGGCCGGCAAGTCCTGCCCGGTGGCGGGGTCGACGATGCGCAGTTCGGCCGCTTCCACGCAGTAGCCCGCCGCGGTGTCGTCGCGCCACTGGTTCAAACGCGTCAGCGTGATCGAGCCGGCGTACTCGGACAGGCCGTAGCCATGGTGCAAGGGCATGCCGAACACCGCCTCGACGCGCTGCTTCAGCAGCTTGTCCAGCGGCCCGGCGCCGGTGTAGAGGTAGCGCAGCTGCGGGCACGACGGGCGCTGGATGCCGGCCTGTTCCAGGTGCGCCAGCAACCGGGCGAACAGCGTCGGCGGGCCTTGCAGCTGGCTCACGCCCTGCGTGGCCAGCGCGTGCAGCACGTCGGCCGGGTCGAACTGGCTGCGCATCACCAGGCTGGCGCCGACCTGCAGCGAGGCCATCAGCACGGTGGCCAGGCCGAAGATGTGGGTCATCGGCAGGTAGGC
>NZ_DATILJ010000200.1:0-1877 GCF_035476535.1 Aquabacterium sp. | reverse complement strand
CGCGAAGACCGTGGCGGTGTTGCCCGTCGGCGCCACCGAGCAGCATGGGCCGCACCTGCCGCTGTCGGTGGACCAGAGCCTGGTCGATGGTGTGGTGGCTGCATGTTTGCCGCAGTTGCCGGCGGACGTGCCGGTGCTGGTCCTGCCGACGCAGTCGGTGGGCTACAGCCCCGAGCACTCTCAGTTTCCCGGCACGCTCACGTTGCCTTTCAAAACGGTGATCAAGACTTGGGTCGGCATCGGCGAATGCGTCGCGCGCGCGGGCGTGAAGAAGCTGCTGCTGCTCAACGCCCATGGCGGCCAGGTCAGCCTGATGGACATCGCGGCGCGCGAGTTGCGCACGGGCGCCAATCTGATCGTCTACAGCTGCAGCTGGTGGAACCTGCCGCTGGGCGACGCGGTGAACGGCCTGTTCAGCGCGGAGGAGCACCGCTTCGGCGTGCACGCCGGCGAGATTGAAACGTCGATGATGCTGGCGCTGCGCGCGCAGTTCGTCGACATGGCGCAGGCCAAGGATTTCAAGTCGACTTCGCAACAGCGTGCGGCCCAATACCCCATCCTCGGCAACGGCCGCAGCGCCAAGCTGGGCTGGGCCATGCAGGACTACAACGAGCAGGGCGCGGCGGGCAACGCCGCCGGTGCCACGGCGGAGAAGGGCCGCGCGGTGCTCGACGCGGCAGGCAAGCAGCTGGCGCTGCTGCTGCAGGAGATTTCCAGCCTGCCGCTCTCCACACTTGTCGATAGGCCTTCGCTGTAGCCGCGGCTAGCGCGTCTGCCGTACGGCGCCCGCCAGCGCATCCCACGCCTTGAGCGTCAGCGGATGCGTGAAGCCCGCACCGGCCACCGGATGCGAACTCAGCTTCACCACCACCATCTCGGCCGCCGGGTTGATGTGGAGCATCTGGCCGTTCACGCCCGAGGCCTCGAACGCGCCGTCGGCGTTGTGCAGGATCCACCACTGGTTGTGATAGCTGTAGCCGGGCCGGAACGCCATGCCCGAAGCCTTGAACTTCTCGCGGTCACCGCCGCGGCGCAGGTCGTCGACGACAGCCTGGTCGAACACGCGTTGGCCGTTCAGCGCGCCACCCCGGCGCAGCATTTCGCCGAAGCGGGCCAGGTCGCGCGCCGTGGCGCTCAGGCCGGCGCCTTGAAGCGGCGTGCCCACCGGGTCGACCATCAGGTTCGCGTCTTCTTCCATCCCGAGCTTCGTCCACACACGCTCGCTGAGCAGGTCGGCGAAGTGCTTGCCGGTGACACGCGAGACGATCCAGCCCAGCACCTCCGAATGAACCGTGCGGTAGACAAAGCCGGTGCCGTGCTCGCCTTCCTTCTGCAGCGTCTGCAGGAAGGCATAGATGTTCTTCGGCCCCACGTAGCCGGTGGGCGCGGGCAGCATGTTGCTCGAGTAGAGGTAAGAGAAAACTTCGGTGGCGGGATCGGTGTAGACCTCGCGGTAGCGCACGGCGCCGGTCATGTCCATCACGTCGCGGACCGGCATGTCGCCCCAGGCGCTGCCGGCAAGCTCGGGCACGTACCGGGCGACGGGCGCCGCCGGGTCGATCTTGCCTTCGTGCACCAGCTGGGCGGCGAGCAGGCCGGTGAAGGACTTGGTGATCGAAAACAGCAGGTGCGGTGTCTCGGGGCGCATCTGGTTCTGGTAGCGCTCGTAGACCACGCGGCCCTTGTGCAAGACGACCAGGGCGTCGGTGTAGGTGGATCGCTGCCAGTCTTCCAAAGTGATCTTCTGGCCCTTGTCGTCATCGAAGCTGAAGTTGTCGAGCGGCCGCTGCGCTGCGGGAAGCGGCGACGCCGCCAGCGGCCCGCGCCGCACGTTGCGCGTGGGCAGCAGTTCGCGCACATGCTGCAGCGCCCAGCGC
>NZ_DATILJ010000199.1:0-18554 GCF_035476535.1 Aquabacterium sp. | reverse complement strand
GCAAGGGCACAAAGTGGCGCTGGTCGATCTGGCCGCCGGCGATGCGGTGCGGCGCTACAACGTGGTGAT
Source organism: Aquabacterium sp. (assembly GCF_035476535.1). Taxonomy (GTDB): domain Bacteria; phylum Pseudomonadota; class Gammaproteobacteria; order Burkholderiales; family Burkholderiaceae_C; genus Pseudaquabacterium. The sequence goes on along the minus strand of NZ_DATILJ010000199.1, from coordinate 18,485 downwards.
CGGACGGGCGGCCCGCGCGATTGCCGCCGGCAGCTGGGTGCATGAGCGCCTGCTGGAGATGCCCGAGGCGCGATCGCTAGACGGCCTGCCGATCGCCACCGTCCAGACCGCGCCGCAGCCGCCGCTGGAGGGCTACACCTTCGAGGGCTACCGCAATGCCGACGGTTCGGTGGGCAGCCGCAACATCCTGGCTATCACCACCACGGTGCAGTGCGTGGCCGGCGTCGTCGAGTTCGCGGTCAAGCGCATCAAGCAGGAGCTGCTGCCCAAGTACCCGAACGTCGACGACGTGGTCGGCCTCGAACACAGCTATGGCTGCGGCGTGGCCATCGACGCACCCGACGCCATCATCCCGATCCGCACGCTGCGCAACATCACGCTGAACCCGAACTTCGGCAACGAGGTGATGGTGGTCAGCCTGGGCTGCGAGAAGCTGCAGCCGGAGCGCCTGCTGCCGCCCGGCAGCTTCGAGATCGTCGACGAACGCAATGTCGCCGATGTCGGCGCCACCGAAGAGGCCGCGCTCGACGTCGTGTGCCTGCAGGACGACGCGCATGTCGGCTTCCTGTCGATGATCGATTCGATCATGAACACCGCCGAAGAACACCTGGAGCGGCTGAATGCACGCCGGCGCGAAACCGTGCCGGCCAGCGCACTGGTGGTCGGCGTGCAATGCGGCGGCAGCGATGCGTTCAGCGGTGTCACCGCGAATCCGGCGGTGGGCTTCTGCACCGATTTGCTGGTGCGCGCCGGCGCCACCGTGATGTTCTCGGAGACCACCGAGGTGCGCGATGGCATTGCCCAGCTCACCTCGCGCGCCGCGACGCCCGAAGTGGCCGCGGCGATGATCCACGAGATGGCCTGGTACGACGCCTACCTGCAGAAAGGCCGCGTCGACCGCAGCGCCAACACCACGCCGGGCAACAAGAAGGGCGGGCTGTCGAACATCGTCGAGAAGGCGATGGGCTCCATCGTCAAGAGCGGCAGCGCAGCGATCAGCGGCGTGCTGTCGCCCGGCGAGCGCCTGCGCGACCGCGGCATCACGCAGGGCCTGGTCTATGCCGCGACGCCGGCCAGCGATTTCATCTGCGGCACCTTGCAGTTGGCCGCCGGCATCAACCTGCATGTCTTCACCACCGGCCGCGGCACGCCCTATGGCCTGGCCGAGGTGCCGGTGATCAAGGTGGCCACGCGCAGCGACCTGGCGCGCCGCTGGCACGACCTGATGGACCTGAACGCCGGCAGCATCGCCGACGGCAGCGCGACGATCGAAGACGTCGGCTGGCAGCTGTTCAAGCTGATGCTGGACGTGGCCAGCGGCCGCAAGAAGACCTGGGCCGAGCACTGGCAGTTGCACAACGCGCTGGTGCTGTTCAACCCGGCGCCGGTGACCTGATAAGTAACCCACAAACACAACGGAGACGAGACCCATGCACAACGAGATCCTGACCCCCCGCCGCGGCTTCCTGAAGGCCGCCGCCGGCTCCGGCCTGGTCGCGCTGGGCGGCGGCGCGCTGGCGCAAAGCTTCGACTTCAAGCCGAACCAGCGCTACCCCGACCCGGCCGTGCAGATCCTGGACCCCAGCTTCACGAAGTACCGCATCTACAGCAGCACCGTCGAGCAGTTGGGCTCGGGCATGCGCTGGGCCGAAGGGCCGGTGTACTTTCCGGAAGGCGGCTACGTGCTGCTCAGCGACATCCCGAACAACCGCATCATGAAGTACAGCGAGAAGGACGGCAGCTTCAGCGTCTTCCGCGCCAACGCCAACTACGCCAACGGCAATACGCGGGACCGCCAGGGCCGGCTGGTGAGTTGCGAGCATTCCGTCACCCGCCGCATCACCCGCACCGAGCGCGACGGCAAGATCACCGTGCTGGCCGACAGCTTCGACGGCAAGAAGCTCAACGCGCCGAACGACATCGTCTGCAAGTCCGACGACAGCCTGTGGTTCACCGACCCGCTGTTCGGCATCAACGGCGAATGGGAAGGCTCACGCGCCAAGCCCGAGCAGGCGACCACCAACGTCTACCGCCTGGCGCCCGACGGCAAGGTCTCGGCGATGATCACCGAGCTGGTCAACCCCAACGGCCTGGCCTTCTCGCCCGACGAGAAGCATCTTTACGTCGTCGAGTGGAAAGGCACGCCGAACCGCAGCCTCTGGCGCTACGACGTTGCGGCCGACGGCAGCTGCAGCAACAAGACCAAGCTGATCGACGCCGCCGACCAGGGCGCACTGGACGGCTTGCGCGTCGACCGCGACGGCAACCTGTGGTGCGGCTGGGGCAGCAACGGCGCCTTGCAGGCCGAGCCCAGCGATGTGGCGGGGCGCAAGGTGTTCCAGCTGAAGGCGAAGTCCGAGGATCTCGATGGCGTGATGGTCTTCAACCCGCAAGGCAAGGCCCTGGCCCACATCCGCCTGCCCGAGCGCTGCGCCAACCTGTGCTTCGGCGGGCCGAAGAACAACCGGCTCTACATGGCCAGCTGCCATTCGCTGTACGCGCTGTACGTGGAGGCGCACGGGGCGGTGTGAGTTGCGCGGCCGCGGGCTGGCGCCCACCGCCTCGGCGGCTCAGGCCGCACGCAAGTCCACGGCCGCTGCCGATGCCCGGCGCCGGTGGGGCTGGACGTGGCGCAGGATCTCGAGCGCCGCCCGGTCGGCACCATCGCTGTTCGCATACAAGGCCTGCACCCGCCGCGCCTGCTGCCGGAAGCCGGGCTCGACGAGCAGGCGGCTGACGGCCGCAGTCATGCGTTCGGTGCCGGCATGCCGTGGCGCCACCGCGATCGCCATGCCCTGGCGCGCGGCCAGGTCGACGTTCAATTCCTGTTCGGGATGCAGCGGAATGCCCACCAGCGGCGTGCCGCTGCTCATCGCCGTCTGCACGCTGCCCTGGCCGCCCATCGTGACGGCCAGGTCCACCTTCGGCATGATCCGGTGGCTGGGCAGGATGCCGGCGACGACGATGTCGGGATCGCTGCTTGGCCCGAAGTCGTGGATCGTGGCGCCGACGATCACACGCAGGCCGGTGGCCCGCACGCGCGCCGTGACCGTGCGCAGGGCCTGCGGCGTGCTCGACGACAGCACCACAAAGGCCGTCGGCCGGCTGCCGTCCAGGAAGGGCTGCACCGTCGCGGGCACGGGCATGTCCAGCCGCGCGAAGAGTGGTCCGACACAGACCAGCCGCGTGCCGTCGCGGTAGGCGCCGGGCCGCGGCGGGCGCCACGCCTGCAGGTCTTGCGCGCTGACGCCCAGGATTTCCGGCAGGTCGGTCACCAGCGTCAGATCGCCCAGCATCAGCGCAGCCAGCGTCGGCACCGGCGCCACGCCCAGTTCGGCGGCGACGATGTTGAGGAATTTCACCGGGTCCTTCATGCGGCTGCCGCTGCCATTGGCCAGCTTGCGCTTGAGCCAATCGGGCAGCCATTCGGTGCCGGGAATCGGCATCGTCGTGGGCACCGGCGCCAGCCCACGCTCCATCAGCGGCGGCAGCCACGAGCCGCCATGCGACGCGGCCAGCGGGATGCCGACCACGCGCGAGGACAGATAGGCAGTCAAGGTGAAGCCGATCACAGCCATCTCGGCGCCGGTGGCGCGAAAGAAGTCGACCTCGGCTTGCACGCCCTGGCGCACCTCGTCGGGCGGCTGCAACCGCACACCGGGGCGGCCAATCTGGATCAGATCCTTCAGGTACCGGGCGCTGCGGGCAGCGTCCATCACCGGACTCAACAGCGTGTAGGGCATGCCGGCGTCGTCCAGCACGCGAAGGTAGGGGCCGCCATGCGTGGCAAGGCACACCGGCTCGCCGCGCGCCTGCAAGGCCTGCGCGATGTGCAGCATGCGTGAGGTCTCGGACAGGAATCCACAGTTCGGCAGCAGCGCGATCATGTCGGGCTCGGGCTCAGGTTCGACGATGGCCCGGATTAAAAGGTAATATATTATCCATGTCAAGCAATGATCAATGGCTGGACCTCGGCCTGGCCGCGCTGCCGCCCCCCCGCGCGCAGCGCATCCGGCTCTTCCGCACGCTGCTGGCCACAGCGGCGGTGTTCCGCGGCCAGCTGGACCGGGCGCTGGCGCCCGCCGGCATCACCAGCCAGCAGGCCGCCCTGCTGCAGCTGATCGAAGCCCAGGCCGAAGCGCCGGCGATCTCCTTCGTCGCACAGGCGCTGGGCATGACGCACCAGAACGTCAAGCAGATTGCGCTGGCGCTGGAACGCAAGGGCTTCCTGGTCATCGCCACCGACGCGAACGACCGCCGCACGCGCCGGCTGCAGCTGACCGAGCACCACCATCAGTTCTGGCGGCAGCGCAACCCGACGGACTTCTCCAGCGTGGAAGCCTGGACCGCGGGCCTGACGGACGACGAGATCGACACGCTGGTGGCCCTGCTGGCCAGGCTCAAGCTGCAGCTGAAGGGCGCCAGTCACGGCTGAGCGAGCCGCCGCCAAGACGTTTAACCCTGTTGCGACATCTCGGCCGTGCAAGCCTGTATCGACCCCACCGGAGCCCGCTCATGCACGCCCGCCATGCCCCATCCGCCACCCTGTCCGCCAACCCGTCCGCCGCACCCACGGCCCTGAGCCGCCGCCGCCTGATGGGCGCCATCGCCCAGGCCGCCGGCCTGGGCGCGCTGGCCGCCTGCAGCTGGCCGGCCGCCGCCTGGCAGCCCGGACTGGCTTCGCTGGAAGTGTTCGACCGCGACAGTGGCCAGGTGATGCCCATCCACCACCACCAAGGCCGCCAGTTCGTGCCCGGCCGGCCCGGCGCGCGCTATGCGCTGCGGCTGCGCAACAACACCGGCCAGCGCGTGCTGGTGGTGCTGTCCATCGACGGCGTCAATGTCGTCAGCGGCGAAACCGCCGACTGGCACCAGACCGGCTATGTGCTGGACCCCGGCCGCAGCTACGACATCAACGGCTGGCGCAAGTCCAACACCGAGGTGGCGGGCTTCGAGTTCGCGCCCATCGAGCGCTCGTATGCCGCGCTGACCGGCCGGCCCGGCAACGTCGGTGTCATCGGCATGGCCGCGTTCCGTGAACGTTATGTGCCGCCGCCCCAGCCGCCCATGCCCATCGCGCCGCCGATCTCGCAGCGCCGCGAAGGCGCGGCGGCCGATGCCGCGGCACCGCCGGCACCGGCCGCCCCGGCGCAGCGCTCGGCGCAGGCCGGTGCGATGAACGAGTCCCGCGCCGAAGGCAAGATCGCCGCCGAGCAGGACAGCGCCGGCAGCCGCCTGGGCACCGGCCACGGCCAGCGCGAATGGTCGGTGACGCAGCGCACGCAGTTCCAGCGCGCCAGCAGCACGCCGGAGCAGGTGGTGCAGCTGGAATACGACAGCCTGGAGCGCCTGGTCGCCGCCGGCATCGTCCCGGCGCCGCAGGCATCGCATGCCTACACCCGGCCGCGCCCGTTCCCGTCGAACCAGCCGGGGTTCGTGCCGGATCCGCCGCAGCGCTGAAGCCCGCCGGGCCCGCGGGCGGTGGGCTCTCGTGCAGCATCGCCGTCGTATCGCGCAAGGTACGCGGCGATGCCATCGCGCCATAACGCCTGAAACCCAGGCCCGCAGCCCGACGTCGAGCGCCACGGCCGGCGGGAGCGCGGCATCGCCAAAGTGTTCGACAGTGTCAGGGAAATCTCGACGCCTCCGCGCTTCTGATGCATGATGGCCCAGCACCTCTGCAAGATGCCCAGGCACAGCGGAGGGTCACCGCACCAATAGCAGCGAATCGGCAGGCCACTGTGGATTCACCGTTAGGGAGACTTCTCGCATGGCCGACCTTGGCGTGCAGGAACTGGTGGTCTGGCTGCTCGACGAGCAGCGCTATGCCTTGCCCCTGGCCTGCGTCGAACGGGTGCTGCCGGCGATCGACGTGACGCCCTTGCCCGAGGCACCGCGCCTGGTGCGTGGCATCGTCAACGTGCAAGGCCGCATCGTGCCGGTGGTGGACATGCGCCAGCGTTTCGCGCACCCGCCGCGCGAGCTGTTGCTGGCCGACCAGTTGCTGCTGGTGCGCAGCCCGCGCCGCCGGCTGGGTTTTTTCGTCAGCGCGGTGTCGGGCGTGGTCGAAGCCGCCGGCGACGCCCTGGTGCCCTCGCGCAGCATCGTGCCCGGCACCTCGGGCATCGCCGGCGTGCTGAAGCTGCCCGATGGCCTGATCCTGATCCACGACCTCGATCGCCTGCTGTCGCTGGACGACGAACAGGCGCTCGACGATGCGCTGCACCAACGCGCGGATGCCGCGTAACGCCCGCATGACTGTTCCGCCGGCCGAGAACCCCGCCCTGCTGCAGGCCTTCAGCGCGCGCATCGCCTCGGATGTCGGCCTGAGCTATCCCGTCGAGCGCTGGCCCGAGCTGACAGCCGCGTGCGACGCGCTGGCGCGCGACAACGGGCTGGCCGGCGCGGCGGCCTGCATGCAGCACTGGCTGGCGCGGCCGCCACAGCGCCCGCTGATCGACGGCCTGATGGCGCGGCTGGCAGTGGGCGAAACCTATTTCTTCCGCGAGCCGGCCTCGTTCGAGGCGCTCGAACAGCAGATCCTGCCGCTGCTGATCGCCCAGCGGCGCACCGGCCGCCGGCTGCGCTTGTGGAGTGCCGGCTGCGCCACCGGCGAAGAGGCCTTCACGCTGGCCATCGTGCTGCAGCGCCTGCTGCCGGATCTGGCGGGCTGGGACATCGGCATCCTCGGCACCGACATCCACCCCGGGTTTCTTGCCAGCGCAACGCAGGGCATCTACCGCGACTGGTCGTTCCGCGGCGTTCCCGCCGCCGTGCGGCGCCGCCATTTCGACGCGCTGGGCCAGGGTCGCTACCGCATCGGCGCCGAGCTGCGGCGCCTGGTGCGCTTCACGCACCTGAACCTGGCCGACGACGCCGGCTTCGCGCTGCTGCCGCCAATGGACCTGGTGCTGTGCCGGCATGTGCTGATGTACTTCGATGCCGCGCAGGCGCGGCTGGCCGTGGAGCGCCTGCACCGCACGCTGGTCGACGGCGGATGGCTGCTGGTGAGCTCGGCCGAAGTCGGATCCCGGCCCTACGAGGGCTTCGACGCCGTGCCCTTCGAGGGCATGGTGGCCTATCGGAAGGCGGCCGCCAGACCCTTGGCCAGCGCGCCGCCGCCCAGCGCGGCGCACACGCCGGCAAGCGCCCTGCCGCGCGCTCCGCAGGGCCGCACCGACCCTGCGCTAGCGGCCAACGGCACCAGCACCGAGGCCCAAGCCCCTGCCCTGGCCGCACAGGCGCGCGCCCATGCAGACCGCGGCGACCTTCCCGAGGCGCTACGCTGTTGCGAAGCGGCGCTGGCGCTCGACCCCTGCCATACCGGACTGCACTACCTGCAGGCGCTGATCCACGAAGAACACGGCCAGCCGGACGCGGCGATGAGCGCGCTGCGCCGCGTGATCTACCTGGACCCCGGGTTCGTGCTGGCCCGGGTGGCGCTGGGCCGGCTGTGTGACCGCCAGGGCCGGGCCGAGCGGGCCGAGCGCCACTTCAGCCAGGCCCTGCGGCTGCTGGAGCGCCAGCCGGCAGCCGCGCCGCTGCCGGGCACCGACGATGTCAGCGCGGGCCACTTGAGCGAGACGCTGGCGGCCAGGCTGGCCCGCCGCCGAGGCTGATCTGCATGAGTCCCCTTACCGTGAACCTCCTCTCATGAGCCCGGCCCCCAAGCGAACGCGCGCCCCGGTCGACTGGCCGGCGATCAAGCAGCGGCTCGCCGCCGCCGACGCCGCGCTGGCGCGCGGCTTCGCCCCTTTGCCCGACGCCCAGCGCAGCATCCTGCGTGCCCGCGCGCGCGCCGTGGCGGCCGAGGCCGCGCCGGCCGTCGACGCGGCCGCCGGCATCGACGTCGTGGAGTTCGCGCTGGCGCGGCAGCGCTATGCCTTCGAGACCCGCTGGGTCCACGAAGTGCAGGCGCTGAAGGACCTGACGCCGCTGCCGGGCACGCCGGCCCATGTGGCGGGCGTCATCAATGCGCACGGCCGCATCCTGGCGGTGATCGACCTGAAACGTTTTTTCGACCTGACTGAGGGCGGCCTCACCGACTTGAACAAGGTGCTCATCCTGCGCCATGAAGACACCGAATTCGCAGTGCTTGCCGATCGCATCGTCGGCGTCAGCTGGCTGGCGCTGGCCGCGCTGCAGCCGGCCCTGCCGACGCTGAGCGACCGCCGTGCCGATTACCTGAAGGGCGTGACGGCGGACGGGCTGGTGGTGCTGGATGCGGTCAGGCTGCTGGCATCGCCGGCGCTGGTCGTCGACGACGGGGCTACGCGATGAGCACACGGCTTGCCACGCCGCTTGCCACGCCAAGAGGGAGAACGACATGAAGAACTCACGCAGCCGGCGCGCCGTCGCCAGCCGCTTGCTGCTGTTGACGCTGGCCGCTCAAGGCGCGGCCAGCGCCGCATCGGCCGTGCCTTCGCCCGCGTCGGCGCTGTCGCGCCTGTCGCTCGAGGAACTTGCCAACATCGAGATCTCCTCGGTGTCCAAGCGCACTGAGCGGCTCGCCGATGCGCCGGCCGCGGCCTACGTGATCACGCGCGAGGACATCCGCCGCTTCGGCGCCACCAGCCTGGCCGAGGCGCTGCGCCTGGCGCCCAACCTGCAAGTGGCGCGGAGCAACGCCAACACCTATGCCATCAGCGCGCGTGGCTTCAACGCCACCGGCGCCAACAAGCTGCTGGTGCTGATCGACGGGCGCACCGTCTACACGCCGCTGACGGCCGGCGTGTTCTGGGACATGCAGGACGTGATGCTCGAAGACATCGAACGCATCGAGGTGGTCAGCGGGCCCGGCGGCACGCTGTGGGGCACCAACGCCGTGAACGGCGTGATCAACATCCTGACGCGGCCGGCCGCCGAGACCCCCGGCACGCTGCTCAGCGCCGCGGCGGGCACCGATGACCGCGGCGCGGCGCTGCGCCACGGCTGGCGCATCGGCCCCGAAACCAGCGCGCGGCTGTACGCCAAGCGGACCGACTACGACGCCACGAGCACGGCGCGCGGCAGCGACGTCGTCGATGCCTGGCACTTGCAGCAGGCCGGCCTGCGCCTGGACCACCGCGACGACGGCAGCAGCTGGACGCTGCAGGGCGACGCCTACGACGGCAAGTCCGACGTCGCCGGCGGCGAACGCACGGTGGCGGGCGCCAACCTGCTGGCACGCTGGAACCGCGCGCTGGGGCCCGATGCCGGCCTGCAGCTGCAGGCCTATTACGACCGCGTGCAGCGCCACCAGCTGGCCGGCCTGGGCACATTCAACCTGGATCTCGACACGGTCGACGTCGATGTGCAGCACCACCTGGCCTGGGGCGCGATGCACGACATCGTGTGGGGCGCCGGCTACCGCAGCATGGAGCACCGCACCGCCGGCAACCCGCTGCTGCAGTTCCAGCCGGCCGAGCGCAAGCTCAGCCTGGTCAACGTCTTCGCGCAGGACACGCTGCGCATTGCCGAGCGCATCAAGCTCACGCTGGGCGTCAAGGCCGAGCGCAACAGTTTCACCGGCGTGGAGCTTCAGCCCACGCTGCGGCTGGCCTGGAAGCCCAGCGACGAGCGGCTGGTGTGGGCCGCGCTGTCGCGCGCGGTGCGCACGCCCTCGCCGGTGGATCGCGACTTCGTCGTTCTGGTCAACCTGAACATCGCCGACCCCAGTTCGCCGTACAACGGCCGCCTGCTCGGCGGCCCCGACTTCGTGGCCGAGCGGGTCAACGCCTATGAGCTCGGCTACCGCACGCAGCCGACAGCCAACTTGTCGTATTCGGCCTCCGCGTTCTACAACGACTACACGCGCCTGCGCAGCATCGAGCGCCGCGCCAGCGGCGACTTCGTGCTCGGCAACCAGATCGCGGCGCACACCTACGGCATCGAGCTGTGGGGCCGCCTGCGCGTCAACGAGCGCTGGCAGCTCAGCGCGGGCTACAACCGGCTGGTCGAGCGCTTCCGCTTCGAAGCCGGCAGCACCGATCCGGGCCAGGCCGCGGCCGGCGCCAACGACCCCCGCTACCAGGCCTCGCTGCGCTCGCAGCACGACCTGCCGCGCGACGTGTCGCTGGACATCGGCCTGCGTGCGGTGGGCGCCCTGCCCAACCCGGCCGTGCCCCGCCATGTCGCGCTGGACCTGCGCCTGGCCTGGGCCGTGAGCCCGGGCCTCGAGCTCTCGCTGGCCGGCTTCAACCTGCTCGATGCCCAGCACCCGGAGTTCGGCTCGGCGCGCTCGCGCAGCGAGATCGGCCGCAGCGCCAACCTGAGGCTGGTATGGAAACTCTGAACCGGCAACATCGGTTCACCCAGCGGCTCACCCAGCGGCTCTTGCAGCGGCTCCGGCGGCTGTCGTGCCGCGCCGCGGCCTGGCCATTGGTGCTGGGCCTGCTGGCCTGGCCCGCCGTGGCACCGGTGGCGGCCGAGCCGCTGGAGTTCGCGGTGAAAGCCACCTACCTGACCAAGTTCGCGTTCTATGTCGACTGGCCGGGCGCGGCCGGGCCGTCGCCGACGATCACGCTGTGCATCGTCGGCGACGACCCCTTCGGCAGCCTGATCGACGACGCGGTCGCCGCGCACCAGGGTGCCGGTCGCACGCTGGTGCTGCGGCGCCTGAAGACGCTGGCGCGCGATGCCGGCTGCCAGATCGTCTACCTCGGCGCCGAAGCGCGCGCGGCAGCCGCTGCCGCTGCCGACAGCCTGCGCGGCAGCCCCGTGCTGGTGGTCAGCGATGCGCGCCATCCTGGCTCGCCGGGGATCATTCACTTCGTGATCCAGGACAACCGCGTGCGCTTCACGATCGACGACGATGCCGCGGCACAGAACGGCCTGAGCATCAGCGCCAAGCTGCTGACGCTGGCGTTGAGCGTCAAACCCCGGGGAGGCCGCTGAATGCGCTGGCTGATCGACATTCCCATCGGCCGCAAGCTGCTGCTGATCACCGTGCTGGCCAGCGCGGTGGCGCTGCTGCTCGCCGGCAGCGCCCTCGTGGCCTACGACGTCTATGCCTACCGCGTCCAGAAGGCGCAGGAAATCGCGGTGCAATCCGACATCCTCGCGGCCAGCGTCAGCGCGGCGCTGGAGTTCAACGATGCCAAGGTGGCGCAGGAGTCGCTCAACGCGCTGCGGGCCAACCCCGATTTCGCGGCGGCCGGCGTGTACGACGCGAAGCGCGCGCTGCTCGCCAGCTACACGCGCCAGGGCACGATCATGCCGGTGCCCGCCATGGCCGCGGACATCGGGCGTCATTTCGAGAACAACGACCTGGTGGCTTTCTGGCCTGTGCGCCAGGGCACGCGCCAGCTGGGCAGCGTGTACCTGCGCATGAGCACCGAACCCATGGCCCTGCGTCTGGCGCGTTATGGCGGCATCATCCTGCTGGTGATGCTGGGCTCGCTGCTGATCACGCTGCCGGTGGCCATGCGCCTGCATTCGGTGATCGTCAAGCCCATCACCGAGATCGCCGCCGCGGCGCGGCGCGTGGCCGTCGGCGAGATCGTCGTGCCGGCTTCGGGGCAGCGGCGTGCCGACGAGATCGGCCAGCTGCAGGACGACTTCGCGCAGATGGGCGCCTCGCTGCAGGACAAGGCCGCGCTGGCGCGCCAGATCGCCGCCGGCAACCTGGCGGTGCAGGTGGTGCCGCACTCCGAGCGCGATGTGCTGGGCAACGCTTTCGCGGCAATGCTGGACAACCTGCAGCAGAAGGCGCACGTGGCCCAGCTCATCGCCACCGGCGACCTGACCGTGCGCGTGACGCCGCAATCGCCCGAGGATGAGCTGGGCAAGGCCTTCGGCACGATGGTCGACAACCTGCGCGAGATGAACCGCGAGGTGAGCGACGGTGTCGGCGTGCTGGCCAGCTCGACCAGCGCCATCCTGGCCGGCACGACCCAGGTGGCCGCCGGCGCGGCCGAAGCCGCCGCGGTGATCAGCGAAACCGCGGTCACGCTCAACGAGGTCAAGCAGACCGCGCTGGTCTCGAGCCAGAAGGCCAAGATCGTCGCCGAAGCCGCGCAGCGCGCCACGCTGGTGTCGCAGGCCGGACAGCGTTCAGTGGACGAATCCATCGAAGGCATGCAGGAGATCCGCGAGCAGATGGAGACGATTGCCGACAGCATCCTGCGCCTGTCCGAACAGAGCCAGGCCATCGGCGAGCTGATCGCCAGCGTCAACGACCTGTCCGAACAATCCAACCTGCTGGCGGTGAACGCGTCGATCGAGGCGGCCCGCGCCGGCGAACATGGCAAGGCCTTCGCGGTGGTGGCGCTGGAGGTGAAGGGGCTGGCGGCGCAATCACGCCAGGCCACCGCGCAGGTGCGCACGATCCTGATCGATATCCAGAAGGCCACCGGCAACGCCGTGCTGGCCACCGAACAAGGCAGCAAGGTGGTCGACGCCGGCGCCAAACAATCGCAGGAAGCCGGCGAAGCGATCCGGCGCCTGGCCGAGAGCATCGCCGAAAGCGCTTCGGCCGCCAGCCAGATCGCCGTCTCCGCGCAACAGCAGGTGGCCGGCATGGAACAGCTGGCGATGGCGATGGACAACATCAAGACTGCCACTGCGCAGAACATCGACAGCACGCGCCAGGCCGAGGTCGCCGCGCACAAGCTGCACGAGCTGGGGCAGAAGCTGATGCGCCTGGTCGGCCGCTACAAGGTGTGAGCCGGGACGGGGCAGGCCATGACACCGGGCGACGAGAGTTTCCTCAAGCGCTTGCTCGAGACCTTCAAGGTCGAGGCCCGGGAACACCTGGAGGCCATGAGCGCGCTGCTGCTCGAGCTGGATCGGCAACCCAGCGCCGAATCGGTGGAAGCGCTGTTTCGCGAGGCCCACAGCCTGAAGGGTGCGGCACGCGCGGTGAACCGCGCCGCCATCGAGGATGTCTGCCGCGCGCTCGAGCGCCTGCTCTCGCCCTTGAAGCGGCAAGGCCTGGCGCCGCCGGCCGACTGGCTGCCGACCTTCGAGCGCTGCGTCGACGGCCTGGCGCGCATGCTGGCCGAGATCGGCGACACCGACGCGACGGCCCGCGCAGCCGTGCTGGCCGCCGAGCTGGTCAGCGCGCTGGAACGGCTGGCCGCCCGGCAGATGGCGGCAGAGACGGCCGCGGAGATGGCAGCAACGGCAGCCACAGCGCCGGCTGAAAGAACATCGAAAGAGATGACGGCAGACCTGCCGGCGGCACAGGCCGCAGGCCCCGCGGCGCGCGCCGCCCCGCTGGAGGCCGCGCCCCCGGCGCCGGCCGGCGCCACCGTGCGCATCTCGACCGCCCGGCTCGAAGCACTGCTGGTGCAGGCCGAGGAACTGCTGGCCTTCAAGTTCGGCACCGACCACCTGGCCGAGGAACTGGGCGCGCTGGGCAGCACGGTGGCCGACTGGCGGCGCAACTCGGCCGAGCGGACGCGCCACCTGCGCCTGATGCGCCGCTCTCAAGCCAATGTGGCTCTGCCACTTTGCTTGACCCCCTCGGGGGGGCCTGACGCGAAGCGGCAGGTTTGGGGGCACTCAGTCGCCCGGCCCCGTGCGGCGCAGCCTTCGGCCGGCCCGCCGGACCGCGGTGGGCGCCTGCTGGCGCGCTGGCTCGAAGCCACCGAGCGCGACGAGCTGCTGGTGCGCTCGCTGGGCGACCGTTTCGCGCAGCTGGAGCGCGTGGCGCTGCGCGAGCGCCACGCGCTGGGCAGCATGGTCGACCGGCTGCAGGACGAGATGAAGCAGGCGCTGATGCTGCCCTTCACCTCGCTGCTGGAGCTGGCGCCCAAGCTGCTGCGCGACCTGGCCCGCGACAGCGGCAAGGAGGTCGAGCTGGTGACCCAGGGCACGGCGATCGAGATCGACCGGCGCATCCTGGAGCAGATGAAGGCGCCGCTGATCCACCTGCTGCGCAATGCGATGGACCACGGCATCGAACCGCCGGACGAGCGCCGCCGGCTGGGCAAGCCGGCGTGCGGTCGCATCCGCATCGAGGTCACGCCGCGCGAAGGCAACAAGGTCGAGATGACGCTGGAAGACGATGGCCGCGGCATCGCCGTGCACGAGGTCAAGGCCAGGGCGCTGAAGATGGGCCTGCTGCCGGCGCCGGCGCTGGACGAGTTGCCGGCGGCGCAGGCGATGGGCCTGGTGTTCGAATCCGGCCTGTCGACCAGCCCCTTGCTCACCGATCTGTCCGGCCACGGCCTGGGCCTGGCCATCGCGCGCGAGAAGGTCGACAAGCTCGGCGGCTCGCTGACTCTGCAGGAGCGGCCCGGCGGCGGCACACGATTTTGCATCGTGCTGCCGCTGGCCCTGGCCACCTACCGCGGCCTGCTGGTGACGGTCGGTGAACGCCCCTTCGTGCTGCCCTCGCGCAATGTCGAACGCGTGCTGCGGGTGAAGCCCGCGGCCATCCGCGTGATGGCCAACCGCGAGGCCATCGAGCTGGACGGCCAGGCGCTGTCGCTGGTGCGGCTGCATGAGCTGCTGGCGCTGGCGCCCCCCGCCGCGGCACGCGGCCTGGCCAGTGTCACGGCACGCGGCCAGGCCGCCGACGCGCCGCTGCCCGTGGTGCTGCTGTCCAGCGGCGACAAGCGCATCGCCTTCGTCGTCGACGAGATCCTGGGCGACCAGGAGGTGCTGGTCAAACCCCTGCGGGCGCCGCTGAAGCGGGTGCGCCACGTGGCCGGCGCCACCATCCTCGGCGCCGGGCGCGTGGTGCCGCTGCTGGATGTGGCCGACCTGATGAAGTCGGCGCAAAGCGCCGGCTTGGCCGCCGGCGCATCGGCGCCGGGCAGCAGTGCCACGGCGCAGGCCCAGGCCGCCCTGGCCGCCGGCGCCACGCTGCTGGTGGTCGAGGACTCGATCACCTCGCGCACGCTGCTGCGCGGCATCCTCGAATCGGCGGGCTACCGCGTGCACACCGCCGTCGACGGCCTCGACGCGCTGAACCAGCTGAACGACCAAGCCTTCGACCTGGTGATCTCGGACGTCGAGATGCCGCGCCTGGACGGCTTCGGCCTGACCACGCGCCTGCGCGCCGACGCCCGGCTGGCCGAGCTGCCGGTGGTGCTGCTCACGGCGCTCGCTTCGTCGGCGGACCGGCAGCGCGGCATCGAAGTGGGCGCGAATGCCTACATCGTCAAGGGCGGCTTCGAGCAGGACCAGCTGCTCGAGGCGATCCGGAGCCTGCTGTGAGCCGGAGCCCGTCATCGCCCCCGATCCGCATCCTGGTCGTCGACGACTCGGCGGCCAGCCGCGAGCTGCTGATGGGCGTGCTCAATGGCCATCCCGGGCTGGACGTGGTGGGCACCGCGGTGGATGGCGAAACGGCGCTGCGGCAAGCGCAGCGGCTGCAGCCCGACGTGATCACGATGGACATCCACATGCCCGGCATCGATGGCTTCGCGACGACACGGCTGATCATGGAGCGCTGCCCGACCCGCGTGGTGATGGTCACCGCCACCTCGTTTCCGAGCGAGGTGGCCGCCAGCTTCCATGCGCTGGAGTGCGGCGCGCTCACCGTCATCGGCAAACCGCTGGGCCCCGGACACCCGCAGTTCGCGGCCGCCGCCGACGAACTGGTGCGCACGGTGATGCTGATGGCCGAAGTCCACGTGGTCAAGCGCTGGCCCAGCGCGGGCCGGACTTTGCCGCCCGCTGCCGTCACAACTGCGACCTCCACTGCGGCCTCAACGGCCGCCCTGCCGGCAGCGCAGGCCGATCGCGGCGCGCGGCTGATCGCCATCGGCGCGTCGACCGGCGGGCCCATCGTGCTGCAAGACATCCTGTCGCGGCTGCGGCCCGGCCTGGGCGCACCGGTGCTGATCGTGCAGCACATCTCGACGGGCTTCACCGCGGGCTTCGTGCAATGGCTGGCGCAGACCACCGGCTTCAACGTGCGCCAGGCCGCGCATGGCGACATCGTCCAGCCGGCGGTGGCCTATGTGGCCCCCGACGGCAAGCACATGGCCATCCAGGCCGGCGGGCGCATCGTGCTGAGCGAGGAGCCGCCGGAGTACGGCCTGCGGCCGTCGGTGGCCAGCCTGTTCCGCTCGGCGGCAGCGGCCTACGGGCCGCGGGCCATCGGCGTGCTGCTCACCGGCATGGGCAGCGACGGCGCGCTGGAACTCAAGGCCATGCGCGAGGCCGGCGCGCTGACCCTGGTGCAGGACGCGGAGAGCGCCGTGATCTACGGCATGCCCGGCCAGGCCGTCAAACTGGGTGCGGCCTCGCATGTGCTGGCGCCGGAGGCCATTGCCGCGACATTGAACCGCTGGGTGCCCTGAACGGGCCGCTCGCGCCGGACACCGACAAGGAGTGCAGCATGTTTTCTCAACTGGGCCGACGATCCGGCGACATCGAGATCCTGGTGGTCGAGGACAGCCCGACCCAGGCCGCGCAGCTGCGCCACCTGCTCGAGCGGCAGGGCTACGCCACCCGCAGCGCGAACAACGGCGAAGTCGCGCTCGAGGCGCTGCGCCAGCGCAAGCCCAACCTGGTGCTGTCCGATGTGGTGATGCCCAAGATGGGCGGCCACGCGCTGTGCCGCGCGATCAAGGCCAACCCGCTGTGGCAGGACATCCCGGTGATCCTGGTGACCTCGCTGGTCGACCCCGAGGACGTGTTGCGCGGCCTCGAATGCGGTGCCGACACCTTCGTGCGCAAGCCTTACGCGGAAGACTACCTGCTCAAGCGCGTCGACCAGATGCTGATGAACCAGGCGCTGCGCCACGGCAAGCTCGGCGCGCCGGAGAACGGCGTTGCGCTGTACCTGAACGGCCAGCCGCATGTCATCACCGCCAGCCGGCAGCAGATGCTGGACCTGCTGATCTCCACCTACGAGCAGGCGATTGCGATCAATGAAGAGCTGCAGTCGCGGGAACGCCAGATCAGCGATCTCAACCTGCACCTGGCCAAGCGCGCCGCCGAGCTGGAGCGCAGCAACGAGCAGCTGCTGCGCAAGAGCCGCGAGCTCGAACTCGCCACCCAGGCCAAGAGCCTGTTCCTGACGACCATGAGCCACGAGATCCGCACGCCGCTGAACGCCATCATCGGCATGGCCGGGCTGTTGGCCGACACCCGCCTGAGCGACGAGCAGCGCGAGTTCGCCGGCATCATCCGCCACAGCGGCGACCACCTGCTGACGGTGATCAACGACATCCTCGACTTCTCGCGGCTCGAATCCGGCCGGCTGCCGCTGGAGAGCATGCCCTTCGACGTGGCCACGCTGGTCGAGGAGTGCCTGGACCTGGTGGCCGGGCGGGCGCGCGAAAAAGGCATCGAGCTGACCTATGAGCTCGGGCCCGAGGTGCCGCCGGCGCTGCTGGGCGATGCCGGCCGGGTGCGCCAGATCCTGGCCAACTACCTGTCCAACGCGGTGAAGTTCACGCCCCGCGGCGAAGTGGTGGTGTCGGTGTCCGCCATGGCCGCTGCAGATGGACGGCAGGAACTGCGCTGCGCGGTGCGCGACACCGGCATCGGCATCTCGCCCGAACGCTTCGACCGCCTGTTCCAGTCCTTCAGCCAGGCCGAGACCTCGACGCACCGCGAATACGGCGGCAGCGGCCTGGGGCTGGCGATCTGCAAGCGCCTGGCCGAGCTGATGGGCGGGCGCGTATGGGTCGAGAGCCAGCCCGGGCAAGGCTCGACCTTCTGCTTCAGCCTGATCGCCGCGCTGCCGGCCGCAGACGCCCCGGCGCCGCAGCGGCCTGCCGAGGCGATGCCGCTGGCCGGCCTGCGCGCCTGGGTGATCGACGACAACGACACCCACCGCCGCGTGCTGTGCCGGCAGCTGCGCGACTGGGGGCTCGAGGTCCACGACAGCGGCGACCCGAACCAGGCGCTGGACTGGGCCCGTCGCGGCGAACCGGCCGATCTGGCCGTGCTCGACCTGCACATGCCGGTGCTCGATGGCCTGCAACTGGCGCAGGCACTGCAGCAGCAGCGCGGACCAGCGCTCAAGCAGCTGCTGCTGACCTCGGGCTTCCCGCTGCCCGAGGCCGATGCCCGCGCCGCCGGGCTGCTGGCCCAGCTGTCCAAGCCGGTCAAGCACACTGCCCTGCTCAACACCTTGCTGAAGCTGCTGCAGCGCGAGCCGGCCCCGTCCGCGGCGGCAAGCGCGGCGCCGCCCGAGACCGACGCGCCGATGGTGCCGCTGCGCGTGCTGATCGCCGAGGACAACCCGATCAACGCCCAGGTGATGACCTTGGTGCTCGAGCAGATGGGCCACCGCAGCGAGGTCGCCGCGAACGGCGCCGAGGCCATCGCAGCGCTGCGCCGCCAGGCCTTCGACCTGATCCTGATGGATGTGCAGATGCCGGTGATGGACGGCATCGAGGCCACCCGCGAAATCCACCGCGAATGGCCGCCCGCTGCGCGCCCGCGCATCGTGGCGCTGACCGCCGGTGTCATGTCGCAGGAACAGCAGGCCTGCCGCGAGGCCGGCATGGACGACTTCCTCGTCAAGCCGCTGGACCGCGATCAGCTGGCGGCGGTGCTGGCGCAATGCCGGGGTGGGCGGCAGGTGTGAACTG